>NZ_KB235904.1:2091812-2391812 GCF_000332155.1 Kamptonema formosum PCC 6407
CCGCTCCCCCGCCCCTCAGTCCTCAAGTTTAAAATTTAAAATTCGGAGAATTCGTATGGGATTATTTGACCGCATCTGGCGAGTGATTCGCGCCAATATTAATAGTTTGGTTGGCGCGGCGGAAGATCCAGAAAAGATTCTGGAACAGAGCGTGATGGATATGCAGGAGGATCTGGTGCAGCTTAGACAGGCAGTAGCACAGGCGATCGCTACTCAAAAGCGTAGTGAGCGACAATGCGCCCAATCTGAGTCTGCTGCTTCAGAATGGTATCAGCGAGCCCAGTTAGCGCTGCAAAAAGGAGAGGAAAATTTGGCGCGGGAAGCTCTAACGCGGCGGAAATCTTACCAAGAGACGGCATCAGCGCTTAAGGCGCAGCTAGAACAGCAGAGCAGCCTGGTGACTAAACTCAAGGATAATATGCGGGTCTTGGAGGGGAAAATTTCGGAGGCAAGAACTAAAAAAGATATGTACATTGCCCGTGCGCGATCGGCTAAGGCCTCTGAGAAGTTGAATGAGATGATGGGAAATCTGAACACAGGGAGTGCTTTAGGCGCTTTTGAGCGGATGGAGGAGAAAGTGATGCAACTGGAAGCTCGCTCAGAGGCGATCGCAGAACTTGGAACTAGCGATTTAGAAAAGAAATTTCTCTCCTTAGAGGGAGCGAACGATGTTGATGCTGAGCTGGAAGCGATGAAAGCGCAAATGATCCCTGGCGGCACTTCACCTAGATTGCCTTCTGGCGAGTGATGTATAGCTAGGGGCTAGGGGCTAGGGGCTAGGGGCTAGGGGCTAGGGGCTAGGGAAGAAGGAAGAAGGAAGAAGGAAGAAGGAAGAAGGGAAGAAGGGAAGAAGGGAGCGGCGTTAGGGATAGTTTTGCAGAACTTACCCTCACGGTAAGGACGCTCTTGCTTGCGGAGGCATAATCGCTTAGGGGGTGGGGTGATAGTGAACGTGCTACTATATCTGTTAGGATTGGGGGTAGTTATGTATGAATCTTTAATAAAGGACTGAAATAAACTTGGTCAGTAACCCACCCCTAAAGGGGATGGGCTTGCAAGACGAAAGTCAAAACAAGCCATACTGACCAGCCTAAGACTTTCGAGGTCTACGTTTTTTGAGTCAAGACACCAGGCGGATGCGTAGCTAGTCCTCTGCCCTGTCGTTTGCAGTTAAACAGTTTTAAGGTCACTGAAACAGTGCTGCAAGCTGAACAAGCTCTCAAAACATTGGCGAAGCTAACTTTACCCCGCAAGGGAGGCTCGAAAGAGCAAATCATTATGCGTACAGGGTTGTGAGGTTTGAGATGGTAATTGTCCCATCGAAAGTACATCACTTTCATCACACCGAACTAAACAGCCCCAAGGCGGTAATGGAAAAAACGATTCACGGCGGAAGACAGCCGCAAAAATTCCTCCCACCCCTAAAGGGGATGGGTTTCCATTTTGGAAAGGTTTATGAATTAGCTTCAAGGAGCTTTGCTGCAAGTCTCAGAAAGATCGCTTTAAACTGAATTTATGCGCTTGGGAAAGTTGCTTGAGACCAATCTCATTTAAAAATTGGATCGCCAGAATTTCGCGCTCGCAGGCTGATGCCTAGAGCTTCCTTCCCACCTACCTCGTAAACCCCAATAAAGGAAAAATAGCGTTATGGGATTATTTGATCGCATTAGCCGAGTTGTGAGAGCCAATCTCAACGATATGGTCAATAAGGCTGAAGACCCAGAAAAGATTTTAGAACAGTCCATCATTGATATGCAGGAAGACTTGGTGCAGTTGCGCCAAGCTGTTGCTAGCGCGATCGCTACTCAAAAACGCACCCAGACACAGTACGCTCAGGCTGAATCTCAAGCCAACCAGTGGCAATCGCGAGCTCAGCTAGCTCTCCAAAAAGGAGATGAAAATTTGGCCCGCGAAGCGCTAGTTCGCAAGAAGTCTTACGCGGAAACGGCGGCGACGCTGAAGGCTAGCTTGGATCAGCAAACTGGTCAGATGGAAAGTCTCAAGCGCAACTTGGTCGCTCTGGAAAGCAAGATTTCCGAAGCTAAAACTAAGAAGGATATGCTTAAGGCGCGGATCTCTGCTGCTAAGGCTCAGGAGCAATTAAATAGCACGATCGGCTCCCTGAATACAAGCAGCTCTATGGGTGCTTTCGAGCGGATGGAAGAAAAAGTCTTGCAGATGGAAGCTCGTGCAGGTGCATCGGCGGAGTTGGCTGCTGGCTCTGGTTTGGAACAAGAGTTTCTGAAGTTGGAAGCTGGCGGTGGCGTTGACGATGATTTGGCGGCTCTGAAGGCGCAGATGAATTTGGCTCCAGCGACAACTGGTTCTCTCCCTGCGGCGGGTCAAACTTCTGGCACGTCGAATTCCGTTGTCGATCCTGAACTGGAAGAGTTGCGATCGCAGCTCAATAAAATCTAGTCTCTATCTACCGAAGGCAGGAGGTAAGAGGCAGGAGGCAGAAGGCAGGAGGCAGTTATCACACCTTTGTTATTTTGTCAACAATACTGAGATGTAAGTAATTGTCACAATATCCTTAGAAATTAATACAAAGATGCTAAACTCCAAGGGCAAGGTGCTTCTCAGAGTTTAAATGCCTCCTGTCACATCACCTGCTATGCCCCGGAAACTTTTCATCGGCTTTTTAAGGATAAATTTTACAGTCGCACTGCTTTGTAACTGCTCAGTTACAGCATTTTATCCTCAGCCATTAAGAGCTCAAACTGCTGAAAGCAACCTCACATTATCGGAAGTATCATCACAAAGTCCACTTCTTCCCAGTCCTACCCTTGTTAAGGGGAGAATGCTCGATCGAGGGGGTGAGATTTCGTACTCAACTGAGTTGAAAGCTGCTTTAATTCCATCAAGTCCGGCTGTTTCTCAATTTGCCAAGAGCTGGGGGAAGCAATCTCAAAGCCTGATGATGGCGGTTCCAGAAGACGAGCGATCGCGAATATTATCCTCAATTCCGCTGGTAATTCCACCTAAAAACATTGCCAATAGGCTAGATATCAGCTCAAATGAAGGCTTAGACAACTCACAAGTATCTCAGCTTCCCAATCCTGGGATACCTACTCCGCCGCCACAGCCAGAATTACCAATACCATCGCCTTTACCTCCTCCAGAAGAACTCCTCCAGCCTTCAACGCCAGCTCCCGGCGATCGTGAAGAAATCCCCAATGTTCCAGGGACGGTGACAGTCGAGCGGTTTGAAGTAGTTGGTAGCACTGTCTTCAGTAAAGAAGAATTAGACAAGTTACTAGCAGATTTTACGGGTCGCCCGATCTCTTTTGCCGAACTGCTGCAAGCTCGTTCGGCTGTAACGCAACTTTACATCAGCAAAGGCTACATCACTTCCGGCGCACTGATTCCGCCTCAAAGTATGACGGGGGGTGTGGTCAAGATTCAGGCGATCGAAGGTAGGTTAGAAAGTATTAGTGTGGCAGGGAATCAGCGGCTTAATCCTGAGTATGTACGGAGTCGATTGGCGATCGCTACTCAAGCTCCTCTGAATCAAAACCAGCTATTAGAAGCTCTGCAACTGCTGCAACTCAACCCCCTCATCCAAAATATCTCCGCTGAGCTGCAAGCAGGATCGCGCCCCGGTTTAAACTTGCTGGAAGTGCGGATTAAAGAAGCAAAAACTTTGAACTCACGCATTTTTGCTGATAATGGGCGCTCTCCCAGCGTGGGGACTTTCCGACGGGGGGCAGAAATTGGCTCAGGTAATGTATCGGGTAGGGGCGATCGCGCCAGTTTGACTTATACAAACACAGATGGCAGTAATAGTGTGGAGCTTAACTACACGCTACCTGTGAATCCACGTAATGGCACTGTCAGTTTTCAGCTCAGTAGGAGCAAGAGCAATATTATTGAGCCGCCCTTTGACGAACTGGACATTGAAGCCAAAAGCCGTGACTACGAATTAACCTACCGCCAGCCAATAGTCCAAACTCCTAACCAAGAAATTGCCTTGGGGATCAGTGCTGCTCGGCGAGAAAGCGATACCTTTTTGTTGGGCGTAGAATATCCTTTGTCACCCGGATCTGACGATCGCGGCAGAACTCGCATTTTTGCAGTTAGAGCCTTTCAGGAATACACCCAGAGGGGAGCCAGACAAGTTTTTGCGGCGCGATCGCAATTCAGTCTCGGAATCGGAGCCTTTGATGCTAGTGTCAACAATTCCGAACCTGACGGTCAATTTCTGGCCTGGCGGGGTCAAGCACAGTATTTGCGCTTGCTAGCACCAGATACGCTGTTGTTATTGCGATCGGATGTGCAATTAGCTGCTGGGGAACTCGTACCCTTGGAGCAAATTGGTTTGGGAGGCTTAGACACTGTGCGGGGTTATCGTCAAGATTTATTGCTGACGGATAATGGAGTTTTTGCTTCCGCTGAGGTCAGGTATCCAATTTATCGCACCGGCGATAAAAAAGGGATTTTGCAGCTAACGCCGTTTATTGACTTTGGTAGAGCTTGGAATAGCGGTTCTAAAGGAGAACCTGACCCGAATACTTTGGTATCTGCGGGGTTAGGTTTGCGGTGGCAATATGGCGATCGCTTTACAGCTCGCTTTGAGTGGGGAATTCCTTTGATTGAAGTCAAATCTAGTGACAGAACCCTGCAAGAAAGAGGGCTGTATTTTTCTATAGAGTTTAAACCTTTTTAGAAGGAAGAAGGGAGAGGGAAGAAAAATCGGCTTTACTATTGGCGGAATGACGATCTTCCGCTATATATGTGGATAACGAGTCCGAACTAGAGTTCTTTTCTGGTTACATCACCTAATTAAACCAATAGGTTTTTTAAGAAAATCATGTCTAAAGTGCAGTCGCTATTTCTCAGCTCTTTTGCATCAGGGTTTGCTCTTTGCTCAGTCATTTTCGCCATATTTACGATGACATCAGGGTTATCCTTTATGAGTTTTTTTCGGTTTCTATTAGCTTTGTTGTTTTTGGGAATCAATTTATTGTTTGCAGTACATTACTATACGGCAATGTCAAAAGAGTTAAATTTTAGGAATAGAAATAAAGCCAGAATTCAAAAATAAACTCTGCCAATTCTAACTCGCTTTGTACGAGTTCATACTGTTCTTGAATAAACCGTATAAATTGCAGAGATCCCATAGTTCAAGCAAACTAGGCTCTTAATAATTGATTTAGGATTGCTATAATAAGCAGGTGGACATAAATAAACGTAAACGTAAGGTGGGCGCAAGCCGAAAGCATATTAGCTACTCGCGATCAGATTTTTGTGGCTTGCGCCCACCCTACAAGTTATATATGCGTTTAATTATGTCCGACTACTTAGCTTTAAGCTCAATTCTTAAATCCACGTTTACCAGGGTAATAAAAATGCTTGATTTCCTCAATCCTATTTTAGGCCGCCATCCAGAACGCATTAAAGCCAATGTGGAAATTTATACTTGGCAAACTTGTCCTTACTGCATGAGGGCAAAATTATTGCTGTGGTGGAAAGGCGTAAACTATACTGAATACAAAATTGACGGCGACGAAGCAGCTAGAAATCAAATGGCTGAACGTGCAAATGGACGGCGTAGCGTACCGCAAGTTTTCATTAATAATGAGCACGTTGGTGGTTGTGATGACATCTATAAATTAGATGGAAATGCACAGTTAGATCCGTTGTTAAGTCAGCCATCTGCTTAGTATAGGGACTGCTTTGAAAACTCTTAAAATTGCTAGGTGAAGAGACCAAAAATCCCCATATTCAGGAGATTTTTGGTCTCTATGAATAGGAAAATTTGCTCAGATTATCTTTACGCCATTGAGCATCTTCCCGTCGGTTTGTTTGTAATTCTAAGGCGCGAATACCGCTGCTAGGTAGTGGGTTTAAACGTTGTTTTAACTGTTCCCAAGAATTAATAATCTCATGTTCAACCCCGTAAGTTGCACATAACTGGGAAAAGTTAATATTTTGGGGAGTAGCAAAAAATTCTTCAAAGGTAGGTTCAAACTTAGCTATAGGCAACATTTCAAAAATGCCACCACCGTTGTTATTAATTAAAATAATTGTTAGATGCCCGACAAATTTATTTTTCAGTAAAAATCCATTTGTATCGTGTAAAAGGGCTAAATCTCCTGTTAACAGCACACTACTTTGATTGCGGTAGGCAATGCCTAAAGCTGTTGATAAAGTGCCATCAATTCCATTAGCTCCTCGATTAAAAAAAGGTTGTATATTTAAGTTATTAGGAACCCAGAAAAATTCTACATCTCTCACTGGCATACTGTTGGCAATAAATATCGGGGTTGCGGTTGGTAAAATTTGGGAAATTAGCCAAGCAGCTTTTGGTTCCACTATATTATTAATAGTATTCATTTTCTGGTCAATAGCTGTTCTGATTTTGGCTTCGGTGTTACACCATAATTGCAGATATTCGTTGGTTGAACTGGACTCGGTAAATTTCCTCTCAAAAAGTATAGAAGCAATAGATTCTACTGATGTTCTTAGGTGGGAAGTTTTACCATGCAGCGGGTCAAAATTGCGATCGCTAGGGTCAATTATCCATCGTCTAGGTTGGGTATCTTCTAACCAAGTTCGGAGGTTTTTACTGATGGGTAATTCGCCTAGTTGAATGACAATATCTGGTGTTAATTTTTCTGCTATTTCTTGGTTTCGTAGAATTAAGTCATAAGTGGAAATTAGATCGGGATTTAATTGAGAGTAATTTCTTAAGGGTGATAGTCCTTCTGCTAAAACTGGCGCTCCTAAAGATTGAGAAATCTGTGCAACTGCATGGCAATATATTTCGGGAAATTGAGGCTGCGCGATGCCAGCAATGACAAGTATTTTATGATATTTTTGATGGAATAAATCAGTCAAAAAATTTTCACTTTTTGGGGATATTTTACTCCCATATTCTTCGTTATTACCAGGCAAAAAATGACAGCTATCAAAGAAATTTTCGGGAGAAAATTTAGCTTGTAATGCTGTGGTTGCTATTTCTGGAATAGGTGCAAGAGGCTCGCGAAAGGGAATATTGAGATGGACTGGGCCGGGAACAGGAAAAAGTGCCTGTTCCCAAGCATGAATTGCTGTTTGCCGCAAATAGTTTAGCATTCCTGTTTCCGCAGATGGCAAGGCTAATTCAGTTTGCCAATTGGGGTAATTGCCATATAATTTAACTTGGTCAATGGCTTGACCTGCATGACATCCACGCATTTCTGGAGGACGATCTGCTGTTAATATTAGTAGAGAAATTTTACTTTCTTTAGCTTCAATTATGGCAGGAAAAAAGTTAGCGCTAGCAGTTCCAGAGGTACAAACAACTGCTACTGGAAAACCAGTTTTTTTTGCTATTCCTAATGCAAAAAATGCTGCTGAACGTTCATCAAGGATGGGGATTGTTTCGACTTTACTATTCTGAGCAAAGGCAATTGTCAATGGTGTAGAACGGGAGCCTGGACAAATGATAGCGGTGGTTAATCCTAGACGTTGCCAAGTCTCTACTAAGATGGAAGACCAAAGGGTATTTGTATTACGAAAATCTATCATTTGGTAGGTGTTAGTTGTTGATTGTTAGTTGTTGGTTGATATAGCAGGAGGCAGGAGGAAAATGCAATACTAGAAATGGTTTGGGGGATGGAGAATGCCCTAACCGTTGTGGCGGTTGCTATAATTGATAAGCTGTTACGTTATTAATATCGGGACTTAAACCCAAACTCTTTCCCGGCAAGAGAAGACGAAATATATGATAAGTTAACATACAAATTCAATGCGTATAATTTTAATTATTAATGGTAACACATAAGTTGTTAGCTTCTGCTTTTTTCCTTCTTCTCTCTTCCTTATTCCTTCAAACTAAAGCATTTAAAAGCGCTTGCAATTTCAGTTTAATTTCTGCTAACTCTTTGTCTGGTTCAGAACCCGAAACAATACCAGCACCAGCATATAGTCTAGCGCGATCGCCGTCTATGAAAGCAGAGCGAATCCCGACAGCAAATTCACCATTTCCTTGATGATCTACCCAACCTAAAGGTGCTGCATAAAGAGAGCGATCGAATGTTTCATAACGGCGAATTTGCTCTAAGGCAATATCTCTAGGTACACCTGCAACTGCGGGTGTAGGATGGAGCTCTGCTAAAATATTCAATAAATGAATTTCTGCGGAAACTTGAGCTTTGATAGGTGTCCATAAATGCTGAATATTGGAAAGTTGTAAGAGGTGTGGTTGGGAAGATGTATGAGGTTTGATGCCGAGGTTAGATAGGCGTTCGATGATAAAATCAATGACGGCGCGATGTTCTCGTAAATCTTTTTCACTGCATAGTAAACCATTAGCTAAGTTTGCATCTTCAGATATAGTTTTACCCCTGGGTGCTGAACCTGCTAAAGCATCTGTTACTAAGTGATGGTTGTGGATGCTAATTAAGCGTTCTGGACTGGCTCCTATAAAATTTTGACCTTTGCCGTTACTGGTGGAAAATATGTAACACCCTGGATAGATAAGGCGTAAATTATCCAAGGAATTAATCAAATTAAACTCGGTTTGTGAAAATACATCTATGGCATGGGAAAGGACGATTTTACTAAAATATTTAGATTTGATTAATTCTAAAACAGATTTTACAGATGTTTCAAATTGCCGGGGATTATTCATGTTTATTTTTTTTAAATAAACTGAGCTGTTGTTAGGAATTATTAATGATTTGTATTTTCCTGAGCTGATTTTGTTGATTTTGCTCCACATTTCGTCAGCCATGAGCTTAATATTTATATCTATATCGATGACTGTGTTGGCAACGAGAATATAGCTATTGTTTTGTCTTGTAATCTGCCAGCGAGGTAAAAATATGGTGGCTGGGGGAAAGTCAAAGCTAGGAGCGATGTTCTCATCGAAAAAAGTAAAACTACAGAAGAAATGTGGCCCGCTAAAGGGAATATGTGTAGTACCAATGGCAACTGTAATATCGAGGCATGACTGAATAAAATCTTGAGCGAGGGAAAATCGCTGAGATCCTTCCAGTGTTAAATAAATAGCAGAATCAATGGCTGCGATCGCGAATCCGCTGCTGATATCTGGTGCCCCTGAATCTTTTTTTTCAAAGTAAAAATGTCGTCGATCTGGTTCAGCAATTGCTTGAAGGACGGCAAGGGGATCGACGACAGCAATTTCCAGAGAAATACTAACTATTTTTGTCGGGTCTTTTTCAGTTAAAGACTGCTGACAATCTAACAGAAATTGATGCAGTTCCTTGCGGTCTTGAAAAAGATGAGTGCGATGGGGTATCACTGGCATGGAAGCAAAAATAGCAGATTTTTCTGAAGGATCGCGGGTATATTTAGGTACAACTCCCTATCCAATCTAAGCACTGTTCGCGATCGCTAGACACGCCGCGCCACATCTGTATGCCTGTTGACGCTCCCGGCAAAGGGCAAGAGCGGGAGACTAAGAAGCGGGAGACTCCTAGAATCGGAGTGTTCTTCCTCTCACGGACTCCCCTTTAGGGGGTTATGTCTTGAGCGATCGCGGGCTGGGCGATCGGCGAGGATCGCTGTCTAGGTACGCCCCACACGCACTCCCATCCTATACAGAGTACACCTTCGCACCCAATAAAATTGTAAAATTGCTAGGCTCGTAACAATTTAATCAAGTTTGCGTAATGACAACAAAATTAATTGAGCCTAGCAACAGTAAGTTATGGCTAGCGGCAATCAAGCCGCCGATGTACAGCGTGGCGATTATTCCAATTTGGGTGGGAACTGCGATCGCTTTTGCTGAAACTAAAAGGATTAATGCGCCAATTTTTTCTACTTTTCTCATGGCAGCCATTTTAATTTTGGCTTGGCTGAATCTCAGCAATGATGTATTTGATGCAGACACAGGCATTGATAAAAACAAGGCTCATTCTGTTGTTAACTTGACGGGAAATAAAACTTTGATTTTCTGGTTGAGCAATTTATTTTTAGCTCTAGGTGTGTCGGGAATTTTCGCGATCTCCTGGTGGCAACAAGACCCAACGGTGATTTGGCTGGTAATCGTATGCTGCATTTTAGGCTATAGCTATCAAGGGCCACCTTTCCGTTTAGGATATCAGGGCTTAGGGGAAATTATTTGCTTTTTTACTTTTGGCCCTTTGGCTGTAGCCGCAGCTTATTACAGTCAAACTCAAGCTTGGTCGAGAACAAATTTTGCTGCCTCTGTAATTGTGGGAGTTGTTACTAGCATTATCTTATTTTGTTCTCATTTTCACCAAATTGAAGATGATTTAGCGGCTGGGAAAAAATCACCCATTGTCAGGCTGGGGACAAAAACAGGTGCTAATTTATTAGTATGGTTATGCGGTAGTCTGTTTGCTTTGACTATTGCATTTTATGCTCTGGGCTTTTTCCCAATTTGGACGTTATTAATTTTTGGGAGTTTACCATTTGCAATCAAGCTTTGTCGCCATGTCAACGAGTATCACGGTCAACCTGGAAAGGTTAGCAATTCTAAGTTTATAGCAGTAGCTTTGCATTTTATTAGTGGTTTACTGCTGGGATTAGGGTTTGTCTTACCCATCGGATGATATTCAGTTATTATGGAGGTATGACCCGCTTAAATTGAGTAATCGCTTTTTTCAGCAAGCTTTCAATACAGTCTTTGACTGGGTGAGTCATACCCCATTTTGACACATAGAACGGAGCGTTAAAGTATGAATGCTAAAGCAGAAATTAGCCAAATTCTAACTCTCGAAGAAATTATCAGCTTATATCCTGACGAATGGGTACTAATTGTTTCCCCAGAACTGGATGAGGATCTGAATGTGATTCGCGGCGAAGTCTTGATACATTCACCTGAGCGAGATGATGTTTACAGTCAGCTTTCATTAAGAAAGGGCAGACCTGTAGCAATAGAATATACTGGGTCTATACCTGAAGACCTAGCGGTGATGTTGTGACAAAAAGAAGACGTTATCAAAAAACTTATCACTTATTCCCTCACGGGCGGAATTTGCTTAGAGTGCAAGCAACTGTCGGCGCTATAGAAAGCGGTGACTTTGTTCGGCTACGTTTGTTAGTGGATACGGGAGCCAGTTTTACTATCTTGCCGATTCAGGTATTAAAGGATTTAGGTTATGATATTCATAATCCTTTACGCAGGCAAGAAATATTTACAGGTCAAGGAAGAATCTATGCTCCTGTTGTTAGGACATCTTGGTTCAACTGTGTAGGGCAACTAATAGAGAATTTTGAAATAATTGCCCATGATATACCATCACCTCTCCGTTTAGATGGTCTTCTTGGCATGGATTTTCTCTGCCCTTTTCGAGCAGTAATCTCCGTTAGCAGTGCGGAAATTCGCTATCAGCGCAGGTAACTCAATTTACTAATTCGTACATCCGACTTTAAAATGATAATAAAAATTGGAAATTATCAATTTCACTATTTTTTAAAGGGCAGCAATTATCAACCGATAATCTTATTTTTACACGGATTTATGGGCAACAATCAGGACTTTGACGCAGCAATTTCCCTATTATACCAAAATTTCTATTGTCTAGCAGTTGATCTTCCCGGACACGGAAAAACCAGAGTTATTGGTGGTGAAGATTGCTATACAATGCCTAAGACAGCCCAAGCCTTGATAACATTACTAGACAATCTAGAAATTGATAAATGTTTGTTATTTGGCTATTCAATGGGTGGGCGATTGGCACTATACATGAGCCTTTATTTTCCCTCCCGTTTTGATAAGGTGATATTGGAGTCAGCATCTCCCGGATTGAGGCAGAAATCGGAGCGCGAACAACGTTTGCAAGCTGATTTACACCTAGTACAAAAATTGAAAACAAGCGACTTCAAAGACTTTTTATTAAACTGGTATAATCAGCCTTTATTCAAATCTTTAAAAGTTCGCCAAGATTTTGAACAATTAATAGAACGCAAGCTAGATAATAATCCAATCGAGTTAGCCAAATCCCTCCGTAATATGGGAACCGGCAATCAGCCGTCTCTATGGGAGGAACTTGAAAAAAATAAAAAACCTATGCTGTTGCTAACGGGAGAATATGATGATAAATTTATAGCTATCAATACAGAGATGGCAAGTTTATGCCCGAAGGCTAAGTTAGAAGTTATACCCAAGACTGGTCATAATATTCACTTAGAAAACCCGAATAAATTTGTCACAATTCTGATGAAATTTTATTGCTCAGCAGAAAGTTGATGTTATACCAATTTGATTTTCGCATCTATCAACGTAAGTTCAATCGACCTTTACAAACCAATCACGGCGATTGGAATATTCGAGAAGGAATTATCATTCGTCTGACTGGAGAAACTGGTAAATTTAGTTTAGGTGAAATTGCTCCCATTAATTGGTTGGGTTCCGAAAGTTTCGAGCAAGCTATAGATTTTTGTCGCCAGTTACCAGCAAGAATTAAAGAGGAGATTATTTTATCGATTCCCACTGAATTACCCGCCTGCCAATTTGGTTTTGAGTCTGCTTGGGAAAATATTGAGCAACCAAGACAAAATACAGCTCCCCCTTACCCACAATTGGCAAAAGATGGCGATCAAATCCAAAATCAATACAGTGGTTTATTGCCATCTGGGAAAGCAGCTTTACAGGTATGGCAAACACTATGGAATCAAGGATATCGCACGTTTAAATGGAAAATAGGAGTTGGTCAAATTCAAGAAGAACTTCAAGTTTTTGAACAATTAATTTCTGCTATTGTTCAGATGGAAACTCTAGTATTTTTGCGCTTAGATGCCAATCAGGGACTAACCTATAAAGACGCTTGCCAATGGTTAGAAATCTGCGATTCTATAACTGCTAATGAGCAAGCGAACATAAATATTGAATTTATAGAACAACCATTACCTGTAAATCAATTCGATCTCATGTTACACTTATCCAGTAGCTATTCTACTCCCATTGCTTTAGATGAATCGGTTGTTACCATTAATCAGATGCAAGAATGTTATCAGCAAGGTTGGCGGGGAATTTTTGTAATTAAACCTTGCATAGCTGGTTCCCCTTCACAATTGCGACAATTTTGCCAAAGCCATGATATTGATGCTGTTTTTTCATCAGTCTTTGAAACTAAGATTGGAAGAGAAAAAGCACTGAGTTTAGCCTTTGAACTTTCCCATCATAATAGAGCATTAGGTTTTGGTGTCAACCACTGGTTTGATGAAGAGGAAGAAAGCTGGTTAGAGCATTTATGGCACAACATTTAATTCCCGATATTTTAGAAAATTTATCGCGTTTACCTAATAACTGGCTTATTGGTTACGACAGTGGCGAAGTTGCCAGGATTGCAGAGCAAAAGTTCCATAATTTAACACAATTAGATAATATTAACATCCCCCCGATAATTTTACTGGCGGAGCGAGAACCCGTGCAATTTATCGCCAGTTTTATTGCCGCTTGTGCGGCGGGAAGTCAGATTTTTCTCTGCAATCCTAACTGGGTAAAACAGGAGTGGGAGCAAGTTTTTAATTTAGTTAATCCTGACATAATTTGGGGACAAGACGCAGAATATCTAAAAAGTAATTACCAATTACCAATTACCAATTACCAATTACCAATTACCAATTACCAATTAATAATGATTCCTACTGGAGGTTCGTCAGGAAAAATTAAATTTGCTATCCATACCTGGGAAACTTTGGTGGCATCGGTAGAAGGATTTAAACAATATTTCCAATTATCCGCCATTAATTCATTTTGCGTATTGCCGCTATATCACGTCAGTGGATTAATGCAATTTATGCGCTCGTTTACTAGCGGCGGTAAACTGGTAATCGTACCATTTAAAGCACTTGAATCTAATGATAAAGGTGAGATAAACCCCGCAGATTTTTTCATTTCTCTAGTGCCAACTCAACTACAATGCTTGCTAGAAAATCCAGATATAGCTAGTTGGTTATCTCGCTTTCCTACTGTCCTTTTAGGTGGTGCTCCAGCTTGGAATTCACTATTAGAAGAAGCTAGAAAATACCGCATTCGATTAGCTCCAACTTATGGTATGACAGAAACGGCTTCCCAAATTGCGACACTCAAACCAGAATATTTCCTGGCGGGAAATAACAGCTATGGTCAGATTTTGCCCCATGCGAAGGTGAATATTGTTAGTGGGAGTCACGAAGTATTAGCTGATAATCAAATAGGAAATATTACTATTAATGCTGATTCCTTAACGTTAGGTTATTATCCTAAAATATTTGGAAATAGAGATAATTTTCACACAGATGATCTGGGATATTTAGATGAATATGGTTATTTAAATATTGTAGGACGTAGCAGTGATAAAATTATAACTGGGGGCGAAAATGTATTTCCTGCTGAGATAGAAGCGGCAATTAGAGCTACTGGTTTAGTAACTGATATCTGCGTAATTGGCTTACCAGATAACTATTGGGGTCAAATTGTAACTGTGGTTTATGTTTCTACAAAACCAGAGGTTTCTACTGCATCTTTGCAAATTGCAATCGAGGATAAATTGAGCAAATTTAAGCGGCCTAAATACTGGATGAGTGTCGAAAGTTTGCCGCGCAATTCTCAAGGTAAAGTCAACCGCGAACGGTTACAAGAAATTGCCATAAAATCTTTGAAGGCTAATGATTAGATTGAATTTCACAGGCAAATTTTTAATTTTTTTACTGTTAATCTTCTGGCAATTCGCCAAAGCGTTCCCGATAGCGAGCTAACAAATTCTGGGATTCGATAGCGATTTCTTCTGGCGTGGCAACAAGTTTACCATCTGGTGTTAAAAAGCGCAATTGCGAATTATGAATCCCCAGAAATAACTCAAGCTGTTGACTCCACAACCACCCTTCGGCGTTAGGTTCTAAGGGTTGATATTTTCCATCTACAAAATGGAATCCTGCAAATTCCAAATTGTAAGGATCGAACCAAAAATAATCGATTGTACGGAAATTTTCTGCGTAAATTTGCTTCTTTAAACCTTTATCTGTAGCAGCAGTAGAAGATGAAAGCAATTCTACAATGACATTCGGATACTTCCCGTCTTCTTCCCACACAACCCAACTTTTGCGTGGCTTGCGCTCGGTATTGAGGACAACGAAAAAGTCTGGCCCTCGGAAATCTTGAGATTTATTTTGGTTGGGGCTAAAGTAAACAGTAAGATTTCCAGAAACGTAGAAATCTTGCCTGTCGCGCCATAACCATTCTAGGAGGCGGATCAGTAGGTCAATTTGTTTGCGGTGTAAGTCGCTTTCCAAGGGAGGTTCGTTACTGTCAAGGTCGCCTGGTGGGAATATAATATCATCTTCTTTTTGATTTTGGGTTTCGGACGTAGGGGTTTGGATTTGGGTAAAAGTCATAGTTACTTTAGGAATAGACGATGAATATAGTTTAACGCTATTTCTGAGCTCAATTATTATTTACATTCACGAATATCCAAAAACTTTAACTGTCGATAAAGCATATCAATTAGAGGTAAATTAACACCTAATTCTTCAGCCATTCGCAGTGGATTGCCAAAAATCGCCTCAACTTCTAGCCGTTGTTTTCGATCGTAATCCAGTTTCATGCTAGTCCGATAAGGCTTCATTTTGTCAGTATAATCAAGCATTTTTGCGATAAAATCATCGGGAATAGTGCGATCGCAACTTTTTGCTCCCGCTACAACTTCCCACATCAATTTTTCCACCAAAATCCGCGTATCAGCATTAGCCATCAGTTCATCAGTTCTAGCATCCAGAACTACAGAAAGCCCATTATAAGGAATATTCCAGACAAGTTTCTTCCATCTGGCTAAAAGTAAATCTTCGCTGATTACTATAGGAATGCCAGCGGATTCAAAGTCATTAGCAATCTCACGTAATCTATCACTAATTCCACTTGGTTGATACTGAGCGGAGTATTCACCCATAGTAATTGTACCATAATCTAAGTGGCGAATATGACCTGCGCCCACCTTATTAGAACAAAGAAAGCACAAGCCTCCTATTACCCGTTTATTTCCGACAATTTCTGCTACTTTTGGTTCTATGCCTAGCCCATTTTGCAATACTAAAAAAATACTATTTGGGTTTGTAAAATGTGGTAATAATTCCGGGAGTAAATAATTTTGAGTAGTCTTCAAAGCCACAACTATAACATCACAGTTCGGCATTTGGTCAACATTTTTATAGGCGTGAACTTGTGGCAAAGTAAAGTCACCCTCTGGCGATTTTACCACCAAACCATTTTGCTTGACGTACTCGTAATCACTACGTAGCAGGAAATGGATATCTAAACCTGCTTGCTGTAATCTAGCACCATAGAAGCCGCCTAAAGCACCTGTTCCCAGAATAGCATAACTGCGATTTATCATAGTAAAAAAAGGTGAGCTTAAAAAAGTACGAATAGAAGTTTACTCATCATTTCTCCTTTTTAAGGAGCATTTAGGAATATATCTTACATAATTTTAGTAAGTTGTATAACCCAAAATAATTTAGCATCTAATATCTAAAATTGAGCTAGCCATTGGATTAACTCCTGAGATAAAGGTTGGCGCTTCCGAGTAGTTGCATCGATACAGACGTGCTTAGTAATTGCTTTAGCAGCACATCTATCTGCAACCTCATTAGAAAAAATTTGATAAGTAATTTCAAATTCATCATTTGCAAGCTGTTGAGGGGTTAAATCGATCGCCAATTCATTACCGCAAAACATGGGACGGTAAAAGTCTACGCTGGCATGAACAATTGGAATCGCCACCTTTGGGTTGCTAAAAAATACCTTAAGATTAATGGCGGATGCTGCTAGAGATGCTTCATAAGCTTCGTGGCAAATTGCCAAAACATTCGCAAAGTAAACCACACCAGCAGCATCAGTATCTTGAAAGCGAACTATTCGGAAATAAGTAAAGGGCATTAATGATTAATTGAGATTAAATTTGTTAAATATCCTTCACTTTATCGTTCAGGGCTTTACGAGTGACCGATCCAACAATTCCATCTGCCTCCAGAGAGGAATCTTGCTGAAACTGCTGGACTGCAACTTGAGTTGAATACTCAAATCTGCCATTAATTTTACCTCTGTAATAGCCCAAAGCTGCTAACTGCAATTGCAATTGTTTAACGCAACCATTACTGCTGCCTAACTTTAATAATTTAATGCCAGTTTGCGGTGAGTAGGGTTGAGCTTCACCACTTTCTAGTTTTGCCGAAGTTTCGGAGTCTAAAATACCACTTGATAGGAGATTATTGGCGCATTGAAATTCAGCTAGTGCCTCTTGAGTGATCGTTCCAAAAAATCCTGTAGATTTTACATTCTTTGGGAAGTAACCAAGCTCTTTCAATCGGTTTTGAAGCTCAACTACTGGGAAATCTTTGGTTCGATCGCTTAGTGCTGCGAAGGAAGTATTTACATTTCCCAAAACAGATACTACTGTCAAAACTGACGGGAGACAGAATAGAATCTTGCTAGTGAGTTGAGGACAATTCCATTCTCTTACTTGAGATGGTTGCTCGTAGGCTAGGTATAAGTGAGAGTAGGCGATATTATCCATAAATTTGCCTTTTTTGACTTTTAACTAGATTTTAAATGGGATCGAGAGCTCTATCAATGTATTGAAAATTTGAGATTTGAGACGATTATACTATTTTGGGATGTAACTACATCTCAAATTTTATTAATAGATGTGGCTCTCAAATCTCAAATTAAAATTATCCTTTGTTCTTGATCATCATTACATCTACGATCTTCAGCGCCGTCTCTTCTGAAATCTCTAATGCGCGATAGAGATCGTTCAAAAGTTTTTCTTCTTCTTCCGAAACTTCGCCATCTGCCAAGACAATATCAGTTGTAACAGCAAAAGCTGTTTCCCTGAGATCGTCAGGCAGTATTGCGGTAGCAGCATTAAATAGAACCTCAACACCTTGCCGCTGGAGAATACTCAGAAGGCGATCGATCATTTTTCTCATCACATCATTAGGATAGCTCCGAAAAAGTTGCATTCTTGATAGCGTAGTGCTAATAGCTTGACCTTCGCTATCAGTAATGTAACCATCGGCAGCAACAGCAATAAGTGCGATCGCAGCAAAAGCTTCGGCTGGGCCTAGAGTTACTTCACTTTGTTTGCGGTCGCCCGCTAGTTTATCAAACAAACCCATTGTCAGTTTCTCCTAATTGAGAGTTTGTATTATTACAATGATGGCACTGTCTGCTGATTTTTTCCAATATCTTGCCCAGAAATAGCTAAATCTGCTTGCAGAAAGTTAACAAATTGCCTTGCTGTTCTTCCCGAACGACCGTTGTGCCGGGTTGCCCACTCTTTAGCGCGAGATTCTAAATCTTCAGAACTGAGGTTAATTCCTGCTTGATTTGCTAAATGGCGGACAATCTTTAAGTAGATGTTTTGGTCGGCTGGTTCAAATGTTAAAGTTAAACCAAAACGATCGCTAAAGGAAAGTTTTTCCTGAACTGTATCCCAGGCGTGAACTTCATCACCGTCGCGGGGACGGGGCCTGTCTTCAAAAAATTCTCGAATTAAGTGCCGCCGATTAGAAGTAGCATAAACTACGACATTTAGAGGTCTAGCTGTGACGTTTCCTTCTAAAATTACTTTGAGAGATTTAAAAGCATCGTCATCTTCTTCAAAGGAGAGGTCATCTACAAAGATAATAAACTTTTGAGAAACACCGCGTAACTGCTCGATAATCAATGGCAAATCTTTCAGGTCGGATTTTGCTACTTCAATTAGGCGAAGATGGCGATTGCCAAACTCATTTAAGAGTGCCTTTACTAAGGATGATTTACCAGAGCCTCTGCTACCATAAAGTAAGACGTGCAAAGCAGGATATCCTGCTAGTAAAAATTTGGTATTTTTCAGCAATGCCTCGCGCTGGAACTCGTAACCCACTAACTCCGTCAACTTTACAGGGTCGGGATATGGGATGCTTGATAACTTCCCGGCTCGCCATTGGAAAGCTCGATACTTAGCAAACAATCCGCAGCCAAATTGCCGATAGTTAGCTGCTAGCATTTCTAGGGAATTTGACCAGTTTTCTAGCTTTTCTAATTTACTGCGTAGGGGCAATTCATGGTTTGCTTCTACGTCTTTTTTTTCTGAATGCCAAACAACAGGTGGAGCTGATAGTTGACCGGCGGTTCGTACCCATTTGCTGAGTTGGTCGCCGCTGCATTGATAAAGGCTTTGTAATATTTGTAAATCATGCCGTGCAGCATCAACTAAAGCTGGTGATAAGTTAGCAAAATCTACATTTTGAGCTTGGCGAGAAAAGGGGTTGTCATCTGTGATAATTTGTGCAATCAGATGTTCTTGCCAACTAATATTTTTAGCAGCTTGGACTTCAAACCACTTCCCATAGGCTTGCAGGCACTCAAAACTGTTGTCTCCGCTATGGTGGAGAGCTTGTAGGAGTTCGAGAAAGGCATGACCCACTTCACTTTTGAGAACGGATTGATAGAGCAACAGGGATGCGGCTTGGCGTTGGAGGAAGCGGATCTCTCCGATCGCTTGAAAGTTTAGGGAAGGCATATTGGTAATTGTATAGCAGATTCAGAGGGCAGCTATATTTGTAAATTTTCTAACAACTTGTGCAATTAATTGCAGACCTGGATGTATAAATTTAGATGCAGTTCTGCAATTAGGTAAATTAAACCATGAATTTAGGTATAGCCACCGCGATCGCCTATGGCATTTTAACTTTTGTTGGCGGCATTATTGGATATGCCAAGGCTCAAAGCAAAGCCTCTTTGATTTCTGGGAGTCTTAGCGGCCTGCTGCTGATTTTTAGCGGTATAGTCCAACTTCAGGGACAAAGTTGGGGTTTAATCTTAGCAACAGTTGTAGCTGCTGTGCTGGTAATTGTTTTTATTGCACGGCTAGTTAAAACTCGGAAATTGATGCCAGCGGGCTTAATGATTGCGGGAGGTCTGGTTTCTCTGGCACTGCT
Organism: Kamptonema formosum PCC 6407; assembly: GCF_000332155.1. GTDB lineage: Bacteria > Cyanobacteriota > Cyanobacteriia > Cyanobacteriales > Microcoleaceae > Kamptonema > Kamptonema formosum. The sequence goes on from NZ_KB235904.1 coordinate 2,111,691, forward strand.
AGTTTATCAACTTAGCACAGTTTTAGAGCCAACAGTTTGAGGGTTGATTAATCAATATTACCCCTGTTATTACAGGGGTAAATTGAGAAAGAGTAGAATCCGAATTACCAATTACAAATTACAAATTAGCCTGTTAAGATCCTAAAAACTGACGAATCTTTTGTCTGTATGCCGCATTATTCAAACCTTCCCCGCGATCGGCACGAGCAGGATCTATAGATTGACTCATAGCAGCGATGCGATCGCTAGTTGCTGGGTGAGTGCTCAAAAACGTAGGAGGCGAAGATTTATTCAACAATTTTTTCATAAACTCAATCATGGCAGATTGAGCATAACCAGCCTGTCCCAGCATTCGCAATCCCAATTGATCCGCTTGATATTCCGCCTCTCGACTGTGGGGGCGACGCAAAGCTAATTCTACACCAATCTGTACGGCCAGATTTCGATCGAGTCCAGCAGCAGAAGCCACTCCTTGCGCGATCGCCATTTGACGCATTTGTTTAACCGAATGCCGAGCCACGATATGCCCAATTTCATGAGCTATGACACTTGCTAACTGTGCTTCATTATCCGCCGCCGCCATCAAACCCTTATTCACATAGACAAAGCCGCCCATTGTGGCAAAAGCATTGATATCGTCATCATCAACAATCTGGAAAGTATAAGGGATATTAGCGCGATCGCTCTGTTGAGCCAACAGTTGACCGATTTCATCAACATACCTAGTCGCAGCGCGATCGCGATAAATTTTAACTTCGCTACCCGTTAACTCTTTATTAATCTGTTCGCCAATCGAAACTTCTTGGCGATCGGATAGATTCGATAATTGTATTACCTGAATCCCGCGAAAAATTAGCTCTGGCAAAGATATCGCCTGACCCGGATGAGGCGAAACCAGCCAAATACCTGCAATTATGGAAAGAGACAACAACACATAGACTGTCCGACGGTAAGCACGTCGATAACTCAACCAGAAGCTTTTGAAGGCGATCGAGAAGGGTGAGAAAAATTTAAACATATAATTTAGTAGACCAAAGAACAAAAAGCCCCAACAACTCAGACGTACTTTCAAGCTGATTAGTTGCTATTTTAGCTTTCTATTGAAGAGATGGGCTAGGGGCTAGGGGCTAGGGAAAGGAAAGAAAGAGAAGATAGGGACTAGAGATTAGGGAAATAAGGGAGTTACTGATTAGGAAATAGAACAGGACAAAAAATTTCTTCTTCTCTTGCCCTAGTCCCTAGCCCCTAGTCCCTAGCCCCTTCTTCCCCTAACCACCAAGTGGCGGCGGATTTCTGACGGCAGTCATGGTAATCTCTCTTAGGGCTTCAATGGTAATAGCCCTTGATTTGTCAATTAGGACGCTGATTTATGAAAATTTTGGATTCTCAAGGACGGCTATTCGGCAAACTGAGCATCCTAGACTTGGGTGCTACTCTGATTATTCTCCTAGTTGTCGTTGGTATATTTTTCTTTCCCGGCACTTCTGGTTCTGTTGCTCAAGTTGGTGTAACTACCAAATCCGTACAGGTAGATGTGATTGCTTTAGGTCTTAAGGGGCGCAATCTTCAAGATTTGCTCAAAACAGGAGATAAAGTCAATCTGATTATCCGCAATCAACCCTACGGTCAGGTTGAGATCAAATCTGTTAATCTCTTGACGAGGACGGTAGTTGTCCCTCAACCAAACGGTACTGTAAAAGCTCTACCAGACCCCAGAGAAGAAGAATCCTTTAGCAGAAATATGATGTTTACCTTGGAAGGAAAGGGCCAAATCACTAAAGATGGCCCTGTTCTTGGCAATATCAAAATCAAAATTGGTAATACAGTAGAGCTTGAAGGCCTCAACTACAACTTTAACGCTAGTGTTATCGATGTGCGAGTAGAGAAATGAATAACTGTTAACTGTTAGCCGTTAACTGTTAACAGTTAACCGTTAACTGTTAACTGTTAACAGCGAAAACAAATATCGGCGGATTAAGCCAATAGCGATCGCGGGAAGTTCTAGCTGTGGTGTCAATCCTACATTTTTCAAAGGTTGAAAGGCTCGGATTGCTTCGGGATTTAGATTAGCCAAACGCCGTCCAATTTCTGGGCCAGTAAATTCTGATTTTTCTCCCCAAATAATTGCTGTCGGTGTCTTCAGTTGGGTGATGTACAATGACAAATCAAAACACAAATCACCTTTGACAAAAGAGAGGGCTGCATATTCTGCATTTGGTTCCAATGCCGATTGTAAATAAGCCTCTACTATTTCATCGTAAATGCGGCGCGGCTCGGCAAATTGACGCTGTTCTAAAAAACTTCTAATCCCGCCGGTGGTGGCAATTCCAGTACTGTAAAGCACTCGATCTAGAATGGGGGTGTTTACTAACTGAGCAAAGAAACTACGTCCGTAATCTTCTCCAAAGTCTGACAAACCTGCTGGTGCAGTCAAAATTAAGGATTTGAACAGGTCGGGGCGTGCGATCGCAGCCCGAATTACAAAAGCTGCTGTTAAAGAAGAAGCAACTACAGCAGTTGGACTGCTACAAGTTTGTTCTATAAATTCAATCAAAGTTGTGATATAATCATCAGGTTTGTAGTTCCTTGCCGGATGTTCAGAGCGTCCCCAGCCAATTAAATCGGGTGCTAAAATCCGATATTCTGCTGCAAAAGCTGGATAGACTTTTGACCACTCGTAGGAACTAGAACCTCCTCCAAATCCATGAAAAAAAACCAGAGTTGGTAAATTCTCTAACGATTGTGTATCTGCGGTTATCCAAGGTGTATCGTCAGCAGTGTAGTACACCATTCTGCCGAGAGATGTGACTATTGAGCGTTGACCAAAACCAAGGGGCTGAAACATAAGTTTTAATTTCTAAGAGGGATTTATTATAGTCATAATTTTTATATCTTTACATCATACTATTTGACTAGGCAATTTTTGAATTTGGGACTGCCGACCAAGCTCAACATAGTGATACGTTATATCTGAAAATATCGAGCTAATGTAAAGACAGCTTTACTTTTGTAAAGATTTTATAAATATTTTTTGTCTCTTTTAATCGGTCTACAGGCTGAAACCACAGACAGCCAGGGAGTTTTGACTCTCTAGGAGTGGGCAAATGGCGATCGCGCTACCCTTGCAAACTCTGTCAGATCGGGGATAATTCGTCAATGAGGGGTAAGACCCCTCATTGCAGGAAATTTGTTAGCCGTCAGTACAGGATGCGCGATCGCGCAGCAGGTTTATTACTCCATCTGGAAAAATCATATCAATTTCTTCCGGCTTGGCGATAGAACGACTCGAAAGGGTGTAGTAGAGAGTAACCAGTACGAGTTTCAAGCCCTAATAGGGATTCTGCCATTACTCGGTCTGGCTGCATACCATCTACGACCAAAGAAATAATTAATTAGGGGAGGTCTACTAACAATGCAACTGCTCAAAACAGGGAATCGCGAAGATTTTATGGTTGACAGGCCAGATGTTCAATCTGACGGCTCCGCAGAGTTTGAGACTCTCATTAGCGAAGCCAAATCGCCCGTGCATTGCGGTATTGGAATTAACGACCCAGAAATTTTGATTGCTACTCCAGAAGGGAGTCTGGGAGGGTCAGAGTTTCGTTTACCCGTTACTCCACCTGCTTGCGTCCGCTTAGCTTTAGAAGACTTGAAATGTTTTGAAGTCGTAGAGTCTCAGTTTGAGCATTGCGGAGTGACTTTTGCCAATGCAGTCGCGATCCAACCGTCAAACCCAGCATTTTCAGTTAGTTCTGGGGTGACAGTATTAATGGGAGCGCCTAAAAGTGGGCTTATAGAGGTGACATTCAAGCATCCAGTTCGCTTTGTTTCGGGACTTGTCACCAGTTCGCGGCGAACTGTTCTATCAGCACGCGATCGCGCTGGGAATGTAATTACTGAGGATGAATTACCCGCACCAAATTTAGCTGGCTTTAATTCTCGCATTCCCCCCAACGCTAAGCTAATAGTAAAAGCCCCGAATATTTACCAAGTGACTTTCTACGCTTTTGACGGTCAGCTAATAGTAGATGATTTTAGCTTTGGGTTTTAGACAGTTAATTGTTAACGGTTGACTGTTAACAGTTAACGGTTAACGATTAACTGTTAACTGTTAACAAAAGAGTTGGGTTTCACTTCATTACACCCAACCTCCAGCTATTACTGTTGCCAAATTTGTCAGAATTGGTAGTATTATATCATAATCTGGTCAACTACTTGCCATCTGTCATTGCGTTGGCTTAGCCTGCACGCAGGGCTTGACGTTGTGAAGCATAAGCCCTTCGGGGAGGCTAAGCCAACGCAAGATTTTCAAATTGCTTCGCTTTGCTCGTAATGACAATAAGAATTATACAAAACTTTTGTAAAGCCGCCGCCTCAGCGCTAAAAGACTGCTGAGACGGTGGCTTCACTACACAAGCCTGCGTAATTCCTCGACAAGTATTTAACCAGACAGGATATTAGTTAGAAGATCGCATCAAAAGGATTGACAGATGATTCAAACTGCCCTGACACCTTTCAAAAACAAGCTCGACAAACCCTTAACTAAGAAGCAAATTACTGTCTTACAAATCAATTTGGGCAAACGCTGCAATTTAGCTTGTACCCATTGTCACGTAGAGGCGGGGCCGAAACGAACTGAAGAACTTTCCCCAGAAACTTGTAATCAACTAATAGATTTAATTCGTAGATTTCCCCAAATTAAAACTGTTGACCTCACTGGTGGCGCACCGGAAATGCTTTATGGTTTCAAACCTTTAGCTGAAGCGGCACGTACTGCTGGTAAACAAGTGATTGTCCGTTCTAATCTGACGATTTACTTTGAACAAGGGTTTGAAGATATCCCGGAATATTGCGCCCAAAACCAGATCCGAATTGTGGCTTCGCTTCCCTGCTACCAATCAGCAAATGTTGATAAAATGCGAGGAAATGGTGTTTTTGATAATTCAATTAAAGCCTTGCAAAAGCTGAACCAGTTAGGCTACGGTAAAAACCCAGATTTAATTTTAGATTTGGTGTATAATCCTCAAGTTCCCAGTACAGATAAATTTTCTCTGACACCAGAACAAAATAAGCTTCAGCGCGATTATAAAACCTATTTAGACGAACATTTTGGTATTTGTTTTAATCACTTGTACACAATTACTAACTTGCCAGTGGGAAGGACTAAATTTCATCTGGAACATAAGAAACTGCACAAGCCTTATCTCCATTTTTTAGAAAACAACTTTAATCCGACTACAGTTGAACATTTAATGTGTCGAGATGAACTTTCAATTGACTACCTTGGCAATGTTTACGACTGCGATTTTAATCAAATGGAAAATCTGCCTGCGAAAACTAGCACGGGGGAAATAATAACAGTTGCAAAATTGCTAGAATCTGGTAGTTTAGACTTAATTCAAGAGGTACAGACTGCGGCTTATTGCTATGGTTGCACGGCAGGTTGTGGTTCTAGCTGTGGTGGTTCTCTTGTTTGAAGATAATGGTAATTGGTAATGGGTAATTGGTAATGGCTAATGGCTAATGGCTAATGGCTAATGGCTAATGGCTAATTGCTAATTGTTAATTGTTAATTGGTAATGGCTAATATCATGTCCGGCAAATTACTTACAATCTGTCAGTCAAGCTAAGCGCAGTTGTTCGCTGTGCGAAGCAATCTGAGGTACGAAGCAAGCCCGAAGCAATCGCCTAGTCTCTGCGATTGCTTCGCTTTGCTCGCAATGACAAGTATTTAACCGGACATGATATAATTCAGGACTTATAAACTTAGGCAAAAATCACGTAATGCCGCCCTATGGGTGGTATATTTACTACCTAGAGGGCGGCGTTATGAATTGCTTTCTTCCTGCGAATTTTAAGCGATAAATTTAAAAAATGGATAATCAACCTGATAAAAATCAGCCTTCCTCAAATAAGCTAAAGTTAATTTTCGGAATACTTTCAATTATTGCTCTAATTGTGGGAGCAAAATTTTTTAACCTTCAAGGAATTCTTAAAGATTCCTTAGAGTTAATTGCTAATCTCGGCCCTTGGGGGCCTGTGGCTTTTATCTTGGTTTATATTCTGGCAACAGTGCTATTTATTCCAGGTTCTTTACTGACTCTCGGCGCTGGTGTATTATTCGGAGTAGTGTGGGGTTCAATCTGGGTTTCTATTGCTTCTACTTTAGGGGCAACTTGTGCTTTTATTGTAGGCAGATATTTAACTCGCGATTGGGTTTCTAAGCAGATAGAAAGCAATGAAAAATTCAAGGCAATTGATGAGGCGGTGGCAGTAGAAGGATGGAAAATTGTAGGCTTAACTAGACTTTCGCCGATTTTCCCCTTTAATTTGCTCAATTATGCTTTTGGGGTAACGCAAGTATCACTTAAGGACTATTTTTTTGCTTCTTGGATTGGTATGATGCCGGGAACGATTATGTATGTTTATATTGGTTCTCTAGCTGGGAATTTAGCGGCATTGGGCACTCAGGGGCGATCGCGTACAATTGGTGAGTGGGTGCTTTATGCTGTGGGTTTGGTAGCCGCGATCGCAGTCACGGTTTATATCACTCGCATTGCTAAAAAAGCTTTAGATGAGAGAATTTCCTAAAGTTTGACCTGCAAAGCCACTAAACACGATCGAGGAGACTACTATGGCTGTTCGCAAGGATACAATTTTTGAGCGTTTCTTGTCGCCGATTATGCGGCTGATGATTGACGAAGAGGCGCTGCGGCGGTTATATGAAAATATCGATTGGCAAAAAGAGAGCGATCGCATCTCTCAGCCAAATCTAGTTTATCCCGAATACTACAGCAGCCAGAACTTTCACGGTATAGAAAGAGGCTACCTCAATCCTAGCGCGGCTGTTTCCTATGACCCCATAACTCAGTATGTCTTACCTCCTAGCGAGGCGATCGTTAGACAGGGATTAATTGATGCTGTTATGGGTGTACCGAGGCGAATTTTAGACTTAGGATGCGGTACGGGTTCGACAACCCTAATGTTGAAACAAGCATTTCCGCAAGCGGAAGTCATCGGGATGGACTTATCGCCTTATATGATTCTAGTAGCAGAAATGAAAGCTCAAAAAGCGGGGTTAAATATTCAATGGCGACACGGAAATGCTGAACAAACGGGATTTCCTAACGCTTCCTTTGACTTGGTAACTGCTTCTTTATTATTTCATGAAACGCCGCCAACAGTATCGCAAAATATTCTCCGAGAAAGTTTTCGCTTGCTGACGGTTGGGGGACAGGTAATAGTTTTGGATGGGAACCAGAAAACTTTGCGACAGACAGAATGGCTGACAGATGTGTTTGAAGAGCCTTATATTAAGTCTTATGCCGCTGGTAATCTGGATGCTTGGATGGGTAGCGCTGGATTTGGTGCTGTCCAAACTGACGATGTGTGGTTGGTAAATCAGGTGACACGGGGTGTAAAACCACTTCCTGGCCAAGATCCGCAGGTACGGGTCAATCAGTGGCAAAATGCGAGCGATCGCGTGCCTGATTTCGACTTAGAAGGGTTTCCAGCGCCAGCCTAAAACACTTTTTCAAAGTATTTAAACTTAGCTTTTTGCTACACTTTGCCCATGACCCTAAAAGCGGTTTTATTTGATTTTAATGGAGTGATTATTAACGATGAGTCGATTCACGAACGGCTGATCGAGCAATTACTAATTCAGGAAAATTTACGGATTAATCGTGGAGAGTTTCGCCAAGTTTGTTTGGGAAGAAGCGATCGCGCTTGCATTGCAGAATTACTCAACCGCAGAGGCAGAACTGTGACTGAAACCTATCTCGATCGGCTGATTGCACGCAAGGCTCAAGCTTACATTAAAGAGGTGGAGCTTTTGGAAAAATTGCCGATATATCCGGGGTTGGAAGAATTTATTTTGAGTCTTCAGGTAGCGCAATTAAAAATCGCTTTGGTGACAGGTTCTCTGCGGTTGGAGGTAGAATTGGTGTTAAATCGATCTGGCTTAGCACAATACTTTGAGGTAATTATTGCTGGTGATGATGTGATGGCAAGTAAACCGCAACCAGACGGTTATCTCTTAGCAGTTGAAAGGCTGAACCAGCTTTATCCAGACCTTAAGTTGGAACCTGGGGAATGTTTGGCGATCGAAGATACTTTTGCTGGGATTGAAGCGGCCCAAAAAGCGGGTATTTCTGTTGTGGGTGTGGCGAATACTTATCCGTTTCATTTCCTCCAACGTGCTGCTAATTGGACTGTAGATTACCTTTCCGATTTAGAATTTGAGAGAGTCCAGCAGGTTTATTCGTAGGAGGTAGGTCAGGAAAATCCAGCATAGTCTAGACATTTTTGCGAAATTGTGGTACGATCGCTAAATATCTGCAAGTATTTAGCAAGCAGTCACGATCGAGGTTTTAGGTTTTTTACTCTTAAATCTAAGCTCGGTAGGGGGAATTAGCTCAGTTGGTAGAGCGCTGCGATCGCACCGCAGAGGCCAGCGGTTCGAGTCCGCTATTCTCCATATCTTGTTGTCAATTAACACATTATTTGTCGCAGATTCCAGGTTGATGAGATACACCGCTTTAAAAAAGCTTAAAATTGTTATATCTTACTTTTCTTACTTAAATGCTAAGGAAGAAATTAGCGACAAAAGATAGTATGTCTAATTATCGTTGCTATAGCATTGCGCCTTTACAATAAATATATAGCAGTTTTCAATCAAAAGAGGTACATTAGCCGCTGTTAGTGGAATACCCTATAAATTTAATCTATCGAAAGAGTGGATTTATTGAATAATTTACGATCGCATAACTTCAGTCTAGGGAAAGATTTGGTCGATCGCTCAAATGAAGTACAAAGAGAGTGTTAAATCTCATCGAATTGTATTCTATGAAACTGAATTATTTTACAAAACCGCTTTCGACTCTAGGACGCTGGATGGCGACAGCTCTGTTTTGCGTGTCAGCGATCGCCTTCATTTGGCAAGGTGCGTTTTTCTCGAACACCGCAGCAATGGCTAATCCTGTTTCCAGCCTAATCGCAACCTCAGATGCGGGCGATCAGGTTAAAGCTAAAACCAGTGAAGATGCTGGACGAGCCAAAAATTTCATCGAAGATACGAAAGATAAGGTGAAGGAAACTGCAAATAGAAATGCCGATAAAGTCGATCGAGCAACGGACAACCGTAGTTTTGTTGAACGCAAAGCAGACAAAGATACAGCGCGAATTGAAGAAAGAGCCGATCGAGATGCGGCTCGGACTAAGAAAGCAGTAGACAACACAAAGAATGCTATTGAACGCACTGTTGATAAGATCAAGGATACTTTTAGTAACTAGAGAATAGATTCTAGCAAAGAAAGTCAGTGTACATTTTTTCCTTCATTGCATCTCCTGGAAGCGGAAGGAAAAAATGGACATTGATTAGCTTTAAAACTTTTTGTTACCTGATAGGGCTCGAACCGCAGAATCCAGCGGTTCGAGCCCACTATTCTCCATCTTTTGTTGTCAAATAACACCTTATTTGTCTTTGTTAACACATTTAGGCTCTGCGAGCATTTTCTTATTCTTAGCTTACTTGCTTTTGTTGTTGTCTTTGCTGCAAAAATTCAGCAAAGTCACGAACTTCGGCAACTAAATCATCGGATAAATTATCTAAAACTGTGGTTAAATGTTCTCGAACTCCCATCGTTTCACGGGCAGGAATTGTTAAAATTAATTGATGAGGATAAACGGTTTCTACGCCTATTGTTTCGATAAATGAGCCAGATTCATCCTGAGTAGCTGGCATAAAATCCCCATTTTCATCATAATGAGATTTAAAGTCTTTTTCACAATGAGATTTAAAGGCTTTAACGATATCAATAGCTAAACGATATGTTTCACAAAAATACTCCGCCTCGAATCCAATAAAATTTGTTTTAAGCTCCGATAATTTTAGCTGATTTCCTGTATCTATTTTAATAATTTCATTAATTCTTTTGTTACACTCATCATTGCCGAACCAGCCACTATGTACGCCAGCGTTACGCCGTGAACTTCTTTCTGCATATAGTAGCCATTTTAATCGTAAGAATGTGTCTCCTGTTTCTAAATATGTTCGTAAATTCTTGATATAGTCTAATGGACTACCACGCATAATGTCATCTCGGATCAGACTATTAATTTCTCCGTCAATTAATTTAATGGCTTTTTCGCCCTCTGCCATGCCTAAAAAAGCCGCTATCTCTGAGGCAGAGCTTAATTTACCTAAATCACTAAACTTTATCTCCTTTATCTTTTTAATCTTTTTGTCACCTAATCGTTCGGGATATGCCTTTAAAACTAATAAAAGTATTTGGGAGAAAAAATCATCTAATACTGTTATGATAGTTATAAAAAGTTGATGGTATATGTAGTTAAAAACTTTTTTGTTTTTTTCGGACATTTTTATATATTCATTGTTAATTTCCCCAAATTCTTTAGGAATTAGATTTGCGGCTGTATTTATATGTCCCTGAAACATGACTTTATCAAAATTATCTGTAATATGGAAGGAAGGCTCTATCAAATCTTTATAATTTATATTTTTGGCTTCTACTTCGGCTTTCTCAATAGCTTCTCGAATAAACTCATAACAATGAGAAATAGCTTCTATATTTTGGAGCTTTTGGTCTGACAAACCCTGGATTTTACTAATTAATTCTTGTCGGCGTGTATCAAGTATTTGTTGTAAATTCTCCATAGTTACTAAGTGTCTCCAAATAAATTAAGCTGCTAAATACTGAGTAAACTTAATTAACTCTTATACATCGGTGTCACTCTCCTGCGTTATAATACCCTATAATGCCACCAATTGCAAGTCTGTCACCGCTTCCCCGTTACGAATTGCGCCGACTTCGGGTGAGTCTTGACAATGTAACCCTCTCCTCACTTCGGATCTAACATACTTACCTGATTTAAAAAATCGGAACTAACTGCAAATATTCCACCATCAACAACCGCAAATAATCTAACATCCTAATATAACCCTTCATCCGCTCATACTTTCCCTGAGTGTCAAAGTAAAAATCAGCAATAACAGGCACATTAAAAAATCGCATTGCTTGCAATTACCCAATTACCTGCAACTCATTTTCAATCCCCCTCTTCCCTTAATTTGACTGGCATAACCTCGCAAATTAACCGTTAATAATTCAACTTCCTATAACAAAGAAAATGCCTCGTCGTTCCCCGGAAACTCAACAGCATTTTTTTGCCATTCCTCTCTAGCACTTCGCTCCGCCAAAGTCAACTGTTCCAATACATAAATAATGTGATTTTTAGTAGTTTCTTGCTGCTTTAAAGTAGTTTCACTCATCATTGACTCCATAAGTAACAATATGAGCGCAATCTTAGCAGGAACTTATTTAGGGCTTACGCACCCAACCAAAGAAACCGGGTTTTTTGACGAAAATACTTCGTTTTCACCACAGATACTCTCAAAAACCCGGTTTCTGGAGCCATGAGCGTAAGCCCTATTATTGTAGAGCTAACATCGACGCGATCGCTTCTCTCCACACCCTCCAAGTCAGTCAATAAAGAGCGATCGCGACAGCCTCCCATCGCGATCGCCCTCTATTGGGCCAGAGGATAAAATCTAAAAGCTAAACTCGATTAAGCCACTGAGGATAAGCCAAAGAATTATCCAAAGTTAACTTTTGACCCGGATAACTCTTACTCACCCAACCAGCTACAATCTGTAAATTTTCCATCAAATAACTGTCATGGCCAAAAGACTCAAAAGCAATAGTCCACCACTCCTCCCCGTTAATACTTAACTGCGTAATTTCGACACTGCAACCTTGGGGGATAGGCGCTTCCACTGGAACCGGAGTCAAACCTTCCTCCGAAACTTGGTATAGACGTTGCGATCGCTTTTTCTTCACCGTCACCCACACCCCAGTTGCCAAAATATCAGCCGCCACAGGTGCCTCTGTCTCTACACAAACCCACTTCAGCCACTTTTCCGCCTTTCCCTCCCAACGGTTGCCAAACTGCACTGGCCCTAACTCAGCTTGCCGCCATTTTACCTCTAAGCCTTTCTGCCTCAACTTTATGCCCAGATAATCGCAGCTAGGTATCAGTAAATATGAGTCTTCCCGTTCTTCATGAGGCCATAAATAGCCGCCCAGACTATCCTGCCAAAACCACTGGGCGATCGCTTTTGGCAGCGTGCCACTATAAAACCATCGCAGTTCCACACTGGCCCGCATAAATCTTTCCTCCCTTGCAACATTTTTTCCAGCCCTGACTGGATTTGGTACTGACCTTTAACTTGCCATCCTCTATATAGTCCCTTGTTCCTTGTCCAGAGTCCACTGTCCCCAGTTAGATTCATCGCCCTAAATCCAAGGAAATGTTGAGATTGAAAAAATTTTATATTTTACTTTACATTTATTAATGGCTCTGTTACATTTGTTAACAGGAGAGAAAAAACCATTCAGGAGTACAAACATGACTAGCAAAGGAGCGATCGTTGACGATCAAGGCAAACTCAACAATTTTGCCATTGAACCCACTATTTACGTCGAAGAAGAGCCGCGTACAGGCTTTACAACCTACGCAGAACGGTTAAACGGTCGCCTTGCCATGATTGGTTTTGTCTCGCTACTAGGTTTAGAAGTGCTAGCTAGGCACGGATTTCTGGGATAACAAACTAGCGTGTATTGGGATTTCGAGATAGAACTGCAAAGCTATGGACGAGGGAAGCGCTCCATAGCTAAATTGTTTTTAGGTCAATATCCCTCCTCCCATCCTTGAAGGCGATCGGTTTCCGTTTTGGGTGTCTTTATGAGAAAATCAAAATCATCACATTATGCACCCCGACCAGGTAATCAAGAATAATGCTCAAACGAATCGCGGCAATACTTCTGGTAATTTTTAGCTTTACCTTAACCAGTTGTGTATCAACCGTTAGCGGGCTCAAAAGCTACATTGACACAGCCGACGGCTACCAATTTCTCTATCCTAATGGCTGGACGGCACTAAATGTTTCCAATGGCCCAGATGTAGTATTTCGCGATTTAATTGAGCAAACAGAGAACGTCAGCGTCGTTATCAGTGAAGTTCCCAGTGGTAAAACTCTTGCGGATTTAGGTACTCCCAGCGAAGTAGGATATCGGTTAAGCAAAAGCGCGATCGCACCTCCCAATTCCGGCCGCGAAGCAGAATTAGTTAATGCCGAAGCCCGTGAATCTAGAACGAAAAGTTATTACATTTTAGAGTATGCCGTCAAACTTCCCAACCAACTGCGGCACAACCTAGCTAGCGTAGCAGTCAGTCGCGGTAAACTTTTCACTATCAACATATCTTCTACTGAAGATAGATGGCCAAAAGCCAAACAATTATTTGAGAAAGTCATTCAATCTTTCTCTGTCTATTAAGCTTTTAAGGGTAATTGTTAACTGTTAATAGTTAACAGTTAACAGCTATAAGTCTCGATCGCACAAAATGGATATTCCCACTTTTGTACTAGCCTCAGCTTCCCCCGCGCGCCGCCGCCTATTAGAAAGTGTTGGCATTAATCCTATTATTTATCCCAGCGACTTTGACGAGTCCCAAATTCAACTAAACGATGCGGCTGAATTAGTCGAGATATTATCACAACGAAAAGCTGAAACAGTCGCTAAATCTCTGATTGCGAATCCCAATTCACTCCCGACTGGGAAAAAGGGAGAATTTGAACAAGGTAAATCGATCGTAGTTTTGGGATGCGATTCCCTTCTGGTTGTTGGCGACGAGATTCATGGAAAGCCAGCAGATGCAAAAGATGCGATCGCGCGGTGGCAAAAAATGCGCGGTGAAGTTGGCCAACTCTACACTGGCCATACCTTAATTGACATAACACAGGATAGAATCAGAGTCAAGTGTCAAGTTACCCAAGTTTATTTTGCTGAAGTTAGCGATCGCCAAATTGCAGCTTATGTCGCCACAGGAGAACCGCTACAATGTGCTGGCTGTTTTGCCATTGAAGGTAGAGGGGGATTATTTATCGAGAAAATCGAAGGTTGTCACACCAATGTCATCGGTTTAAGCTTGCCACTACTGCGAGTAATGTTAGCAGAATTGGGATATGACGTTACAGATTTTTGGCAATCTAATTAGGAAATTTAGAGGTAATTGGTAATTGGTAATTGGTAATTGGTAATTGGTAATCGCTAATCGCTAATCGCTAATTCACAACTTACCCATAGACAATTTAATTCAGTCATTGCGAGCCAAGCGAAGCAATCTCAACCACTTACTATACTTTTACAATCCGTAAATCCTCTAATTGCCAATTGGGTAAAAACCCTACTTATATCCCCATCTCCTCCTTTCCTTCTTCCTTCTCCCCTCTTCCTTCTTCCTTCTTCCTTCTTCCTTCTTCCTTCTTCCTTCTTCCTTCTTATTATGACTTTTTTGACTTACTTTAATACAAAAAATATTCTAACTTTTCTATCGGGTTTACTGATATTTATCTTTATTCTACCTGGCTGTTTAAACTTAGCAAAAAATCAGAATCCTACTGTGAATAACTCACCAAATACAATAGCAATTAATAGCTCATCCAAAAATTCTAACTCAACCTCTCCTGTAGGAGTTAATCTTTCTGGAATCGCCGACTGGTCAACAGAATTACCATTTTTAGATGCCTTTAAATCTTCTAGAAAATGGATGACTCAGTGCGATCCAAAAGAGGCTGGATGTCAGGGAGAATTCGATACCAATGAATATAATCTTTTAAATCTTGACGAAAACGGCTGGGTCAAATCTCTTCCCCTTCCCCAAGATTCTCCTAAATATACCCGTGTCAGCACCTTATTATTAAGGGACATACCAAACTTTTTCCCATCAGGCAAATATATTGTCATGTATGAAGGCGAGGGAACAATTGAGTATAAATTTGCGGCTAAAAAAGATGAAGCATCCTCACAACCAGGCAGAGATATTATTGATGTAGATGCTACCAATAAAGAGGGAATCTTGCTGACAATTACTGCCACAGATCCCAACAAAATAGGAAAATATATCCGCAACATTAGAGTGATTCACTCTCAAGATGAAAAAGCTTATGAAAGTGGTGAGATATTTAACCCCAAGTTTATAGACAAAATTAAAAAATTTAAAACCCTGCGTTTCATGGATTGGATGAGTACAAATGGTTCTGAACAAAAAGAATGGTCAAACCGACCTAAACCAGAAAACATTTCCTATGCTTATCAAGGCAATGTCCCAATTGAAATCATGGTTGCTTTGGCGAATAAAATCAAGGCAAATGCTTGGTTGAATATGCCAATCATGGCTACTGATGAATATTTAAAAAACTTTGCTCAGACTGTTAAAAATAGTTTAGATCCAAATTTAAAAGTTTATGTAGAGCTTTCTAATGAAGTTTGGAATTTTTCATTTCCCCAATCTCAATATGCTTTACAACAAGGTCAAGCTAGGTGGGGAAAGGATAAACAAGATGCTTATATGCAATGGTATGGAATGCGTACAGCTCAAATGTGCGATTTTTGGAAAGATATTTTTAGCGAACAAAAGGATCGAGTTGTGTGTGTAATCTCAACTCAAACTGCATGGAAAGGATTAGAAAATTCTGTTTTAGAATGTTCTTATTGGGTAGCAGAAGGTAATAAACCTTGCTATCAACGCGGTATAGATGTCTATGCTATCACTGGATATTTTAGTGGTAATTTGGGTGCGCCAGAAAACACCAGCATCGTAGAGTCTTGGTTGAATGATTCAGATGGTGGTTTTAGTAAGGCTTTTAAACAATTGAGAGATGGCGGTTTGCTAGGAGGGTTTAAGGATAGTTTATCTGATGGTTATGGTTTGTTTAAATATCACTCAGAGGTAGCGCAGAAAAAGGGTCTTAAGTTAGTTGCTTATGAAGGAGGTCAACATATTGTAGGTATTCAAGGGAATGAGAATAATGAAAAGCTTACTAATTTCTTTATTGAGTTAAATAGGCGACCAGAAATGTATGAGTTATATACAAAATTACTGGAAAATTGGAAAGAAGCAGGCGGTACTCTTTTCATGCAATATTTGGATATTGGTGTACCAAGTAAGTGGGGTAGTTGGGGTGCTTTGGAGTATGTTGGCCAAAATGGTTCGCCGAAATATAATGCTTTGATGGACTTTATTGATAATAATCCTTAGTTGGTGGGATGGCTGTGTTTTGACTTTTCCAGCTCAGTCTTAAATCAGGTAATACTAGCCTAATAGCATTAGTGTTGTCTGTTAATCAACGCAAAAAATCTGTAACGCCGCCATCCTGGCGGTTTCTTTATCCCTATTATGTCACTTTGGTCAGAGAAAAAGGCTTTCGCCTTGCGATCGCTGGATTTGAGCCATTCTCAATAATTTAGGCTTCTGCATTCGCCAGCCTGAAAAACCAGTAGTTCCAGAAAATTCTCTCCCCAAAGTGACATAATAGGGATTACCGCCAGGATGGCGGCGTTACAGAGAGTATGGGTAAGCCCTGTTGGTATTACCTACTTTGACTAATTAAGTAGGAACCTTTTCCAGAATTAACTTAGACCGTTTAACTGGTTCTGGGACAACAATGGGATAATCCCCTGTGAAACAGGCCGAACAGAAATTATTAGAATCTTCCTTAGTCGCCTTCAGCATTCCTTCTCTACTCAAGAAAGCTAAAGAATCAACCCCAATTTGGTTGGCAATTTCTGCTACTGATTTCGTAGCAGCAATTAACTGATCTTGGTTATCGGTATCAATTCCGTAGAAACAAGGGTGAGTTACTGGGGGTGACGAAATTCTCATGTGAACTTCAGTAGCACCGGCATCTCGCAAAGCTTTAACAATTTTTTTGCTAGTAGTACCTCTCACAATTGAGTCGTCTACCATGATTACTCGCTTACCCTCTAAGACATCTTTAAGAGGGTTAAGTTTCATCTTAATTCCTGATTCTCGCATTGTCTGAGTTGGCTGAATAAATGTACGTCCAACGTAGCGATTTTTAATCAGTCCCTCAGCATAAGGAATCCCGGAAACTTGAGAAAAACCAATAGCGGCGGGAATTCCAGAATCAGGAACGCCGATGACAATATCAGCATCAATGGGGGATTCTTGTGCTAATTTTTGCCCGATTCTGAGCCTGTAGCTATACAAACTTTCGCCTTCCATTATGCTATCTGGCCGAGCAAAATAAATCATTTCAAAGATGCAAAGTTTGGGCTTTGGTTGTTGACTCCAATGGAAGGAAGCCATACCATCTTCGGTGATCCAAACTAATTCTCCTGGTTCTACATTTCGCAAATATTCGGCACCAATGATATCTAAGGCGCAGGTTTCTGATGCTAAGACGTAGCGGATGGGATTTGTACCTAAAGTGCCAATTACGAGGGGACGCACGCCGTAGGGATCGCGTACTCCCATTAAGCCTGCGGGGGTGCCGATGACTAAACTAAAGGCTCCCGTACAGCGATGAAAGGCGCTGATTGCAGCTTCTAACCAGTCTTTGCCATCGTCTACTTCTAGCGCGATCGCCACTGCTATCATCTCTGAATCTGTTGTACTTACAAAATTGCAGTTGCGGTTTAGCAATTCTTCGCGTAAGACACCAGTATTGACAAGATTGCCATTATGTGCTAGCGCCAAGGAACCTAAGCGGGTTTTCACAACAGCAGGCTGAGCATTCACAACCTTTGATGAGCCTGTAGTAGAGTAGCGAGTGTGACCAACTCCTATGGTTCCAGGCAGGTGACTTAAGCAGGATTCATTGAAGACTTGGGAGACTAGGCCCATATCTTTGTGCAAATGCACATTTTCACCCTCAAATGTGGCAATTCCTGCTGATTCCTGACCCCGATGTTGTAAGGCGTACAGACCAAAGTATGTCATTTTAGCGACATCTTCACCGGGGGCACAGATACCGAAAACACCGCAAGCTTCTTCTTGCTTGTCGGATGCCAAATTTTCGTCAGCCGCGAGGGGATGGTTGGGGATCATGGTATGGCTTGGTTCCTAATACAGGATCGTGGGTTAGTGGGAGGCTCTGAAAGCTGAATGCTGTCCGGCGCAGCCGCCGCGCAGTTTAATTATTTCTTAATGTTCCCATGAAATAGGCATTAACTCACATCCTATGCCTTAAGGCAGATGCTAAGGGGCGTTCGATGGCATGGTAAGCGATCGCACATATTTCTAATTGTAACGTTAGTTAACGACGTGCGATCGGGGGGATTTCCCCCAAATTCAGATGCGGGACTCCCACAATCAAGGGTAATGGCTAATGGCTAATGGCTAATGGCTAAGATTCGGGGCGGGTTTTGTTTTGATATTTTTTGTTTGTGACAAAGGTTATCTGCTAAACCCGCTCCTACAGTTTCAAAGATTAGACTTAAGGCGCGATCGCGCTTTTAAAAGATGAGAATTAAGGTGCGATGCCTGTGGCTGGCTGCTTCTGTGCGCTTGACTTTCCTGTGTAATTGACATACTATATTATCTAGGGAATATGTGCGGCCAAGTAAGGTCAATAATTGGGAACAAAGATAATGGTTCAATCACCTCCCAAAATTCTAACTGTTGATGAATTTATCACCCACTACGGCGATCGCGATCGCTACGAATTAATTGATGGTGAGTTGACAGAAATGGAACCAACAGGGCCTCACGAACAAGTATCGGCTTTTATTGGGCGAAAGCTGAATGTAGAAATCGATCGTCAGGATCTATCATACTTTATCCCCCCTCGCTGTCTCATCAAATTATTAGGAACAGAAACAGCTTTTCGGCCGGATGTCATTGTCTTAGATGAAACTGAATTGATTAATGAACCTTTGTGGCAACAAGAACCTGTAATTACATCTGGAAAATCAATTAAACTAATTGCGGAAGTTGTCAGTACCAATTGGCAAAATGATTACGCCCGTAAAGTTGAAGATTATGCCTTGTTAGGCGTGCCTGAGTATTGGATTATTGATTATTTGGGGATTGGTGGCAGAGAATATATTGGCAAACCGAAACAACCGACAATTACAATTTGTACGCTGCGAGAGGATGAATATCAAAAAGAGTTGTTTCAAAATAATGCTCGACTTGTTTCTTTTATTTTTCCTGAATTCCAAGTAAGGGCAGAACAAGTATTTACGGCAGGCAGAGCTTTTTAACTTAATTTACGATCCAAAACATAACTAGGCTTATCCGATATTTTCAGGTGTATCTCAGATTTTGTCAGCATCATCTAAAGCTAAAAAAGATCGGGCGATTGAAATCGCATCTATACAGACAATGTCCGCCTACGCGGACTATAAAAATTTAACCCGCGCAGGCGGGTTAAGTCTCGTGTAGACGCGATTTCAACCGCCGAGTCCTATAATTAATCAGATCCTAAGCGACGTTCAATAGCATTGTAAAAGCGATCGCACATCTCCTCAATCGTTACCTCAATTAAAGATTGACCATCATTTGTCACAACCCGTAAAGGCGCTTTTACAGTACCAACTTGACCCAGTTTTTGCCACAAATTCGGCAAATGTTCCTCTAAATAAGATACCCAAACCGCCTCATTTTCCGGCGCAACTGAAACTAAAATCGTATTCCCCCGTTCCCCGAACAAAACTTCATCCCAACGCTTACCAGTTGCCAAATTAACGTTAAGATTAATCTCGGCTCCTAGTTTAGCAGAAATACAGGATTCAGCGATCGCGATCGCCATTCCACCCTCAGCGCAATCATGGGCCGAACGTACCCAACCATTACGAATACCCTCCCGACAAGCTGATTGCACCCGCTTTTCTAAATCTAAATTAACTCTCGGCGGTTTTCCCCCAACAATGCCGTGAATTGTTGCTAAATATTCAGAACCTCCTAAAGTAACATTTGTTGTCAAATTACCATCTTCTTTACTATCATCTGATGTCAGATTTCCGAGTAAATAGATTAAATCTCCAGATTCCTGCCAACCTTGACCACAAATCTTAGTTAAATCTGGAATTAACCCCACCATTCCAATCACAGGAGTAGGATAAATTGATGCAGGTTTACCCTCAGAATCCAGAGTTTCATTGTAAAGAGAAACATTACCGCCAGTGACAGGTGTTCCTAATTCCCGACAAGCATCGGCAATACCGCGACAAGATTCTGCTAATTGCCAATAACCAATCGGTTTTTCAGGAGAACCAAAATTTAAATTATCTGTAACTGCCAAAGGTTCTGCACCCACACAACTTAGATTTCTTGCTGCTTCGGCGACAACCGCTTTTGCACCTTCGTAGGGGTCAAGATAAACATAGCGGGAATTACAATCAACTGTTGCTGCTACTCCTTTTTTAAAGGAAGAACCCCCTAAATCCCCCTTGGTAAGGGGGACTTCAATACCCCCTAAATCTCCCTTACTAAGGGGGACTTCAATACCCCCTAAATCCCCCTTACCAACGGGGACTTCAATACCCCCTAAATCCCCCTTACCAACGGGGACTTCAACACTTTCTTGCCCCCCCTTACCAAGGGGGGGTTGGGGGGGTTCCAACGGACGCAATCGGATAATCGCTGCATCGGCTGCACCGGGAAGCATTACAGTGTTATTTTGTACTTGATGGTCGTACTGTCGATAAACCCAACTTTTAGAAGCAATTGTCGGCGTATCTAGTAGTGTCAATAAAATTTCATTCCAAGTTTGAAACTCTTCGGCAATTTCAATACCATTAATTGTACAAGGAGGCAAAGAATTAGCTGACCATTCCCAAGCTTTCTTTACATATTCGGGCAATTCTGTCAACAATTTATGGTGATAAATGGGCGTATTCTCTGCTAAAGCAGTTGCGGGAATTTCGGCGGCAATTTCTCCCTTAAATAAAATTCGCACGATTGGTTCGGCAATGACTTGACCAGCGATGACGGCTTGGAGTCCCCAACGGTGAAAAATATCAATTAACTCTTGTTCGCGCCCTTTGTGAGCCACAAATAACATCCGTTCTTGTGATTCGGAAAGGAGATATTCATAGGGAACCATTCCTGTTTCTCGAACTGGGATTTTATCTAAATCAAATTCAATTCCAACCCCACCTTTGGCTGCCATTTCTGATGTGGAACAAGTGATGCCGGCTGCACCCATATCTTGGGCTGCTACTACTGCACCTGTTTTAAATGCTTCTAAGCAAGCTTCAACTAATGATTTTTCTAAGAAGGGATCTCCTACTTGCACGGCGGGGCGATCGTCAACTGATTTATCGGTTAATTCTGCACTGGCGAAACTTGCGCCGCCCATGCCATCTCTGCCAGTAGTTGAACCAACATAAAGCACTGGATTACCAATGCCAGATGCACCGGATTTAACTATTTCTGGTGTTTCCATTAACCCCAGGGCCATGACATTAACTAAGGGATTGCCAGAATAGGCGGAGTTAAAGTAAATTTCGCCGCCGACGGTTGGAACGCCAATGCAATTACCATAATGGGAAATTCCTGATACTACACCTGTGAATAATCGCCGAGTTTTAGCATCATCTAAGGAACCAAAACGGAGGGAGTTTAATACAGCAATGGGACGCGCCCCCATTGTGAATATATCTCGCAAAATTCCGCCGACTCCGGTGGCTGCACCTTGGAATGGTTCTACTGCTGAAGGGTGATTGTGGGATTCGATTTTAAAGGCGAGTTGGATGCCATTACCTAAGTCTATAACGCCGGCATTTTCTCCGGGGCCGACGAGAATGCGATCGCCTGTGGTGGGAAATTGTTTGAGTAGCGGCCGCGAATTTTTATAGCAGCAATGTTCTGACCACATCACGCCAAACATTCCTAATTCAGCCTTGTTGGGATGGCGATTTAGCCGTTTGACAATTTCTTCGTATTCTTCAGGTTTTAGACCTTCAGCGGCGATTTCTTCTGGGGAGAATGGGGCTAATGACATGATATTTTGAATTCCTTGGTGAAGGGCAATCCTGAATTGGATTTATTAGTGTTATCTTATCGTAATGTCGCTCTCTGGGCGGTTCTTTCACCGCCCAGAGGGTGGCGTTACGGGTGCATAATTTTGAGATAGTTCGCGATCGCTACATAAATTTTAAGACTTACGCACTTTCAGGGTATAGGGAGAGTTGGGGATTGCTTGCGTCTAGTCAAGCGCTACGCGCAGGCTTCGCCAACGCCATCACAGAAATACCAAAAATACGTTCAAAACTGCCTAAGTCCTGAATTTCTCAAGCGGCTGTATTACACTTAGGTGAGCAGCCCTCACTGGTTTTCGGGCCAAAAGCTTATGTTTGCTAAATTTCACGCTCTTTATCCGACAGGTCAGTTAATCTCAGAGTTGGTGACAATTTATCACGGTAAATTTGTCGTTCGCACTCTGATTCAGGTAGATGGAAAAACTCTGGCTACGGCGATGTCTGCTGGTGATAGTGTTGAGTTGGCAGAGGATCAAAGCTGGAAGCGATCGCTCTCTATGCTCGATCTTAATGCCCCCATGCCTCAGTCAACTTCTCTGGAAACTGAACCAGTTGTCAGGCTGTACACAGGAACCAATCGAGACGACGTTAGGGAAGATGTAATGTCAACTTTCCCTGGAGATGTTGTACCGCAAGTTCCCCAGCGAGATATTCCTGTTACTACTGAAAAGGTTATTCCTTCCTCTCAAAGTAGTTTTGTCAATACCAAAACGCCGGTAAATGACTCTACATATTCGTCGCCTCCTGAACCCGTGCGATCGCCACTTCCTCCCCAGACTCCAAGCGTTCCCCCTGCGCCGAAGCAATTAGACTCTGATGCTTGGCTTTCCTCTAGTTATGGGGTTTCTTCCCCAAGTCAGGAGATAGCGGCAATACCCTCGCCAACAGGCGGCAAAAGTGAAACGTCGTTTTCGCCTCCGACTGACAGCAGCCTCGATCTAGGGGAAGTGGAACCCCTATCTACAGAGATTCAAAGTGGGATACCTCTGGAAATGAGCCCGCCGAGCGAGACCATAGAGGATAATTCCGATACGATCGCGCAAATTGACGTACTGCTCAAGCGCCTGAAGTGGAGCAAAGATCAAGAATCGGAGTATTTGCTTCAAGCTTACGGCAAGCTTTCACAGGGTATTTTAGCTCGGCATGAGTTACTAGATTTCTTAGACTATCTAGAAATTTTTAGCAAAACTACTGAGGAAATTACTCGCTTGCATTGGGATAGAAAGCAAGGTCGCGATCATCTTAACCAAGCTTACGGCAAAATCGCACGGCATCACTTAAATAAAGAACAGTTGCTCGATTTCCTCCAATATCTGGAATCGCAGTAAATAGCAACCATGTCAAACTAAATTCCGCAGATGAAGACGCGACATTCCAGCAAAGAACAAGCATTCTCTTTGCAGCTTGTTCTTATTATTCCATTCGTTCTGCAAATCTTTGGAGCGGTAAGTCTAGTTGGATATTTATCCTTCAGAAATGGTCAGAAAGCTGTAAATGAGCTGGCAAACCAACTGATGGAACGAACCAATAGCATGGTAAATCAACATCTGGATTCTTATTTATCTATCCCTCATAAAGTGAGCCAGATAAATGCCGATGCGATTCGGATGGGATTGCTGGATGTGCGCGATCGCAAAACAGTCGGAAAGTATTTCTGGCATCAGATGCAGGCCTATGACCTGACTTACATCGGCATCGGACTAACGACGGGTGAGGGAGCAGGAGCTGGTAGTTATGATGGCAAAACAGTGGTGATTGATGATTGGAGTGCCAAGCTTCCAAACAATTGCTACACCTACGCCACCGATGACCGGGGTAATCGCACCAAATTGGCTACGATTACTGATTGGGACAACTTCACCATGCCCTGGTATACGGAACCTGTGAAAGCAGGTAAACCCGTCTGGTCGGGGATTTATACCTGGAATTATCCCAATTATCCCTTTATCGTTGCTTCGGCGGGTCGTCCTATCTATGACGCACAAAATCGCTTGCTAGGAATAGTCGGAGCCGACATTCACCTGTTAAAACTGAGCGATTTCTTGCGAAGTATGAAAGTCAGTCAGTCAGGACAGGTTTTCATTCTGGAACGGAATGGGATGTTAATTGCCAATTCTGCGAAAGAGCAGCCCTTTGTTCTCGTTAAGAACGAGATCCAGCGTTTGAAGGCGATAGAAAGTGGCAACCCCCTAGTGCAGGGAATTGCCAAACAACTCCAGCAACGCTTTAAAAATTTCCAGAACATTACCGAAGCCAAACAACTTAAGTTTGATTTAAAGGAAGAGCCTTATTATCTTCATGTCACCCCTTGGCGCGACAAATATGGATTGGATTGGTTAGTAGTAGTGAGCGTACCAGAAAGCGAATTTATGGCAGAGATTAACGCTAACACTCGCACCACTATCTTTCTCTGTTTAGGGGCATTAGGAGTCGCTTCTGCGATGGGTATTTTCACGTCCCGCTGGGTTGTGCAGCCCATTCTCCGTCTAAATCAGGCAAGTAAGGCAATGGCATCTGGTAACTTAGATCAGGCTGTGGAAGATAGCGGAATTAAAGAACTAAACACACTTGCCCAATCCTTTAATTACATGGCGAAACAAGTGGGCGAATCCTTTACGGCGTTAGAAAAAAGTAATGAAGAACTAGAAAATCGGGTGGAAGTACGCACTGTTGAACTTAAAAATGCTTTAAGTGAATTACATAGCACTCAAGCGCAGGTGATTCAGAGTGAAAAAATGTCTAGTTTGGGGGAATTAGTTGCGGGAGTTGCCCATGAAATTAACAATCCGGTTAACTTCATTCATGGCAATCTCACTCATGCTGAAGATTACATTCAAAATTTATTATATTTTGTTCAGCTTTATCAACAGCAATATCCTCAACCGACTCCAGAAATTCAAACTGTAGCCGAGGAAATCGATCTGGATTTCTTGCAAGAAGACTTACCCCGCATTTTGTCTTCTATGCGGATAGGTACGGATCGCATTCGGCAGATTGTACTCTCACTGCGTAACTTTTCGCGTAAGGACGAAGCTGATATTAAGGCAGTGGATATTCATGAAGGTATTGACAGCACTCTCATGATTTTGCAACATCGTCTCAAAGGGCAATCAGGACGACCAGAAATTGAGACGATCAAAGATTATGGCACTTTACCTTTGGTGGAATGTTACGCCGGACAACTCAATCAAGTGTTTATGAATATTCTCACCAATGCGATCGATGCAATCGAAGAGGGGAATGCCAATCGAACGTTTGAGGAAGTTGAGGTAAATCCTGGTCGAATCAAAATTAGAACTTCTGTAACTGCTGACCAATGGGTGCAGATTGCGATCGCAGATAACGGCCCTGGCATTCCCGAAGATATTCAACAAAGGATATTTAATCCATTCTTCACAACTAAGGCGATTGGGAAAGGCACTGGCATGGGGATGTCGATTAGCTATCAAATTATTACAGAAAAACATCGCGGAAAATTGAAGTGTTCCTCTACCCTTGGTCAGGGAACTGAGTTTGCGATCGAAATTCCCATTCAGCAATAACTAGGGGCTAGGGGCTAGGGGCTAGGGGCTAGGGGAAGAGAGGGGGAGAGGGGGAAGATGGGGGAGATGGGGGGAGATGGGGGAAGATGGGGGGAGAGGGGGGAGAGGGGGAAGATGGGAATAGAATCAAAGATTCCAGTAATGACGGGATTAGGACAATATTCGTAACGCCGCCCTCTGGGCGGTATTTTTACCACCGGGACGGCGGCGTTACGCGATCGCTGCGTCAGTCCTGATTAAATTGAGATCGGTAACTAACTAGGGACAGCAACTATGGGGCGCGTAGCAGAAGGGCGGCGGTCAATCACTAGATCGACAAGACCATATTCCGTTGCCTCTGCTGCCGACATAAAGAAATCCCGTTCGGTGTCTTCCTCAATCCGGCTGAGAGGTTGACCAGTGTGGGCCGCCAAATGTTCGTTCAAGCGTCTTTTGTGGTAAAGAATTTCTTTCGCCTGAATCTCAATGTCAGTTGCTTGACCTTGGGCACCGCCTAAAGGTTGGTGAATCATAATCCGGGAATGAGGCAGAGTCATCCGTTTACCTTTGGCACCTGCGCTGAGGAGAAAAGCACCCATACTGGCCGCTAAACCAAGACAAATCGTCGAAACCTCTGGCCGGATGTGGTTCATGGTGTCAAAAATACCCATCCCTGCGGTGACTGAACCCCCTGGTGAGTTGATATAGAGATAAATATCTTTCTCTGGGTCTTCTGCGTCTAAAAATAGCAGTTGGGCAACGATTAGGTTGGCCAGGTCAGATGTCACCTGCTGTCCGAGGAAGACGATGCGATCGCGCAGCAGCCGCGAGTATATATCAAAGGCCCGTTCTCCGCGACCCGATTGTTCGATAACTGTTGGAATCATTGACAGAGCCTTCCTGTTCACGTAACTTTTCTTAATTTTAATCCTAATGGCTGACAGTTGCCACAAGTAAAGGCAGAAATTACTGAGTAGGTGGATATAATACAAAAGTCGAAATTGACCCATTATTTAATTGAGAAATGAATCCAACAACTATTAAAGCCCAATGGGATGAATATGGCTATGTTATTATCCCACAACTATTAGATGTTATACAGATTGACGAGCTTAAAAAAATTTGCGATCGCATTTGGGAACAATGGGTAAGGGAATCCCTTGCTCCCGAAGAAGCTGCTAACTTCACAAATATGGCTTTTTTAACTGAAGAACGTTATTTTATTAATTACCATAGTCAGCTTCAATTCTTATTAAATACTATTGCTAATCCCCAAATTGTTAACCTATTATATCAAATATCTGGGCGAGAGCTTTTGTTTTACAATACGCAATATTTCTTTAATCCAGCCAGCTATACTCGCAGCGGAGATTGGCATCGCGACCAGCAATTTGACGCGCCAGATGAGGAAACTGAAAAAGCAAGAATGCAAAACACTATTGGCATTCACCTCCACATTAGTTTTCTCCGTGATAATAATTTAGAGTACGTACCTGGTTCCCACAAGCGCTGGGATTTTCCAGAAGAACTTGAAATTAGGAAAGGATTAAATGGTATGGAGAAAAACTTCGCTGATATGCCCAATGCACAAAGCATTAATCTTCAACCGGGAGATGGTGTATTTTTTGACGCATGGGGAATTCATCGTGGTAATTATATTGCCAGTATTCCTCGGCGCACTTTCGATATCATTTACGGAACGCCTCCTGACTGGTGTGTACCATCTCCAACGTGCTTTTTACAACAAAATACGCTGGAAGGATTATCAGAGACAACACGGGCATTTTTTTATAAATTCATCGAAACTTATAAAGATAAGTGGTGCTAAACTAATTAATAATTTACCTCGGTAACAACAGTTAACAGTTAACTGTTAACCGTTAACTATTGTCAAATTTTTAAGAACCAGCCGCGCCGATACATTAGATAAAGAATAACCCACCAAAATAATACCGTAGTTAGGGCAAAAGCGAGAGAACCATTCATCGCGCCGGCCCAAGGTCGAAAAAAGTTCTCGTAAATCCAAGTATAGGTTGTTGGAGGCTTTTCACCACTGCCAATGTGAGTTTTTAGTAAGATTCTGGCGACAAAACCGGAAGCAACAAAGACAAAAATTGCATTTAATCCCATGATTTCAAATGGTCGTCCCCATTGCCAGCGACGGACTTCAATTGTTTCGTAGCAGATAGCAAGTAATAGGATGGCCCAGCCTGCGGTGAGAAGAACATAAGAACTTGTCCAGAGTTGTTTGTTAATAGGAAACCAGAATCCCCAAAGTTGACCAATTGTTAGGGAAGCGAGGCCGAATATTACTAAATTCCAAGTAGTACGAGTTTTGATTGGTTGAACTCGCAGCCATTGAGTTGTAAAATAACCCGCAAGCACTGTGGCGATCGCGGGTAATGTGCCCAATAGTGATTCTGGATCGTATTGTCCTTGACGGTAGAGGTGTTGGGTTCCGAGAATTAGGCGATCGATATATGCGCCTAAATTGCCTTCTGGGGTCAGGAGGTTTGCGCCGTAACCGGGAACTGGAATTAAGGTTAATGCACCCCAGTAGCCTAAAAGTAGCGTAGCTGCGAGTATTCGCAGGTTGCGGGAGGAGAGATTGAGAATTGCGATCGCGGCTAAAAAATAAGCTAAACTAATGCGTTGCAATACTCCCAAAATACGGATTTTACCAAAATTCTCAATTGGGGAACCATTGAGAAGTACGTCCAGAAAAATTGAGAAGCTATTAAGCAGTAAACCTAATAGAAAAAGCAAGGTTGCGCGGCGTAAAATGCGCCAATAAACTGTCGATATCGGTGGGTTTTCTTCAGTATATTTCGATAAGGAAAAAGACATCGCCGCACCAACAGCGAAGAGGAAGAAAGGAAATATTAAGTCTGTAGGCGTGCAACCATTCCATTCTGCATGGTCTAGAGGAGGATAGACGTAATCCCAACTCCCAGGATTATTGACAAGAATCATGGAAGCGATCGCAATTCCTCGAAAAACGTCAAGAGATGTCAGGCGCATAGGTGATTTTTGTTCAGTATTGCTATTTTAAACCCAAGCAAGTAACTAAATCCTTCTTCCTTCTCTCCTAGATAACTAAATTTTTCTTCCTTCTTCCTTCTCTCCTAGATAACTAAATTTTTCTTCCTTCTTCCTTCTTCCTTCTTCCTTCTTCCTTCTACTTAACCTTTGAGCTTGCGCCATAACCCAAAATGTAAATCTTGAAAAGCAATCGCCTATCAATCGTCTTTCAGAGATTTAGATTTACTGAACAAAAACCACCAAAGCTCTAAACCAATTAGCCCTAATCCGCCAAAAGTGACGGCAACCTTATTGACTAATGGCTGTTCAATCGAGCGAAATTGAGCAGTTTTATGAGCAGAGTTATTAGAGGGATTAGAATGGCTTTCTGCGGCAATCCCCCCTGAGATTGGAAGTAAACTTATGCCGATTGACAATCCCAATCCTGCTAACCTTCTTAAAAATAAAACTTGATTAAGCATGATTTTTTCTCCAAGTCGAGGTCAGAAACAGAAACCGGGCTTTTCCTAAATATCTAGTTGAGTAGATATCTAATTGAGAAACTGATATTTTTCAGAGAAACCCCGTTTCTTTGCGTAACTCCTATTTGATGAAAAATTTCGCAATCGTAATGCGTTTGTGACTACAGAAACCGAACTAAAAGCCATCGCCATACCCGCAACTATCGGATTCAATAGCCAGCCAAACACCGGGTAGAGAAGACCCGCCGCAATTGGGATACCTGCCACATTGTAGATGAAGGCAAAGAACAGATTTTGTTTAATATTTTGGATGGTGGCATGAGATAGTTGAATTGCAGTAACAATTCCCTGCAAATCGCCAGAAATCAAAGTGATATCGCTAGCTGCGATCGCTACATCTGTTCCCGTTCCAATTGCTATTCCCACATCTGCTTGAGCTAATGCTGGCGCATCATTAATACCATCTCCAACCATTGCGACAATCTTACCTTCTGCTTGCAGACTTTTTACTCGATCGGCTTTCCGATCCGGGCGAACCTCTGCGATCGCTCGTTTAATGCCAACTTCACGGGCAATTACTTCAGCAGTGCGGCGATTATCTCCAGTTAACATTACGACTTCTAAACCCATCTTTTGCAAAGTTTTAATGGCATCGATCGAAGAAGGTTTAACCGCATCTGAAATCCCCATAATTCCTTCCATCTTACCATCAACTGCCAGCCAAATTACTGTTTTACCAAGATATTCCAATCGCTCCCAGTGTTGCTGTAATGGATTAGTATTAATCTCTAGTTCTTGCATCCAGCGATGAGTTCCAATCTGCACGAATTGATTAGATACATATCCTTGTACGCCACTACCAGGTATCGCTTCAAAATCCTGAGATTCTGTTAAATCCACACCTTGCGATCGCGCGTACTGCACAACAGCTTCAGCCAGAGGATGTTCGGAATTTCGTTCAACTGCTGCTGCTAAAGAGATTAGCTTTAACTCATTACTATTAGCAGTGCCATTAATAGCTACAAAGTTAGTAACAGTCGGCTTTCCTTGGGTAATCGTCCCTGTTTTATCGAGAACTATTACTTGCAATTTATGCGCCAATTCTAGACTTTCTGCTCCTTTAATTAAAATGCCATTTTCTGCACCTTTGCCTGTTCCCACCATGATTGAAGTTGGCGTAGCTAAACCCAAAGCACAGGGACAAGCAACGATCAGAACGCTCACAGTAGTAATCAACGCAATGGTAATGTTACCCATGACATTGTACCAAATAATAAAAGTCGCGATCGCGATTGCAATTACCACAGGTACAAACCATCCCGTTACTCGATCGGCTAATCTTTGAATCGGTGCTTTGGAACCCTGTGCTTGCTGTACTAATTGTACAATTTGTGCTAAGAATGTATCTTTCCCAACTCGCGTAGCTCGGAATTTAAAGCTACCAGTTTTATTAATTGTGGCTCCAATTACCTCATCCCCTGGTCGTTTTTTTACGGGTATACTTTCCCCTGTCACCATCGCTTCATCAATGGTAGAGGAACCATCCACGATCTCGCCATCAACTGCAATTTTTTCACCAGGACGTACTAGAATTATATCACCTAAAACTACTTCAGCCGTTGGGATATCGACTTCTCGATCGTTGCGAATAACACGAGCTGTTTTTGGTTGCAATCCCATCAATTTACGTAGGGATTCTGAGGTCTGCTTTTTCGCACGACTCTCTAGCAATTTTCCCAACAAAATCAGAGTAATAATCACAGCAGATGCTTCATAGTAAACATCAGCACTTAAGCCTTGAGCCGTAAAGAAGCTGGGAGAAAA
Organism: Kamptonema formosum PCC 6407; assembly: GCF_000332155.1. Classification (GTDB taxonomy): domain Bacteria; phylum Cyanobacteriota; class Cyanobacteriia; order Cyanobacteriales; family Microcoleaceae; genus Kamptonema; species Kamptonema formosum. The sequence goes on from NZ_KB235904.1 coordinate 2,142,411, forward strand.
AGTTGCGAATATAGAGTAAAGATACGCAGAGCCAGTACCAAGGGCTACTAAAGTATCCATTGTCGCAGCATGACGTTTTAGAGCTTTCCAAGCATTAACATAAAAACTACGAGCACACCCAAACTGTACGGGTGTAGTTAATACCAATTGCAGCCAAGGATTGTGCATCCATTCGGGAATGAAAGGAATAGAAATTCCAAGCATCATTGGCAAAGATCCAATTAAGAGAATGGTGCTGACAATTCCACCTATCCAAACTTTCTGGAGTAACTGTTGAGTTTCTGCCTGTTTTTCTCGCTCTTCAGCATCGTTACCTGTACTAAATATATCTTGTGCTTGGATGAGTTGCGCTGTGTATCCAGCCACATCAACCGCATCTTGAATTGTCTTAATATCAGTTTTTTGGGAGTCATAGGTAACAGTGGCAATTTCAGCACCAAAGTTGACGCTACATTCTCTCACACCTGGAACAGAAAGGATAGCTTGTTCAATGTTATTAGCACAAGAAGCACAACTCATTCCTCGCAATTTGAATCTGGCATTATTCATTATTAATCTCCGCAATTATTCCAAAACAGTTAACGGTTAACTGTTAACAGTTAACCGTTAACTGTTAAATTAAGCAGCAGGGTAGCCTGCGTCTGCGATCGCTTCCCTAATTGCACTTTCAGGCTTAACTGTTTGAATCTTGACCAATTTGGTCTTAGGATCGGCCTCAACATTAGCGGCTGGGTCAATACTTTGAACTGCTTTAGCGATCGTGTTTACACAAGCAGAACAAGCCATTTTGGGAACTTTGAGCTGTAATGTCATAGTAACCATCGATTTGCTTTCTCATTGAACTAGCTCCATCTTGTACTCTCCAGTCAACAGGAGAGTCAAGGGGGAAACCGCAATTAAATATTAAGTTTTGTTGCAATCCCTTTACATAGTTCCCTTGTTAAATTTCTGTTCAAATAAAATTAGAATTTATATCATATTTAACTTAGACTCTAACAATGATTTTTAACAGAATAGAGTCAATAATTTCATCCCAATTTCATATTTAAGTGCAACACTCAACACTAAGAGGAGTAAAAGTATTTTTTTAATTGGAGCTAGAATTCTATGCAACTTATATCCTTAAAAACTGGCTTTGTAGCATTAACTTTCACCGCCATAGCCGCCCTTGCAGGGGGAATACTCGCAGGTTGTTCTAATGCTCCCTCAAGCCAATCTCAACCCTCAACTTCACCCGCAGCAACCTCAGTTAATAATCAGCAGGAGACAGTACAAAATAGCGGCATGAGTGGCATGAACCACAGTATGTCTATGGACTTAGGCCCGGCAGATGCAGACTACGATTTACGATTTATTGATGCAATGATACAACATCATCAAGGTGCGGTGAATATGGCTCAAGAGGTACTTAATAAATCCCAACGCGCTGAGACTAAAAAATTAGCTGGCGACATTATTAAAGCTCAGGAAAAAGAAATCAATCAGATGAAACAATGGCGCACCGATTGGTATCCAAAAGCCAGCAGTACGCCAACAGCTTACGATGCTAAGATGGGTCATAATATGGCAATGACTCCTGAGCAAATGAATAGCATGATGATGAGTATGGACTTAGGTGTTGCTGATGCTCAATTTGACTTACGATTTATTAATGCGATGATTCCTCACCATGAGGGAGCTTTAGTGATGGCTAAAGACGCATTAATCAAGTCCAATCGACCCGAAATCAAGAACTTATCCCAAGATATTTTGACTTCACAACAGAAAGAAATTGAGCAAATGAAACAGTGGCGCACCGCTTGGTAAGTAGAAGGAAGAAGGAAGAAGGAAAAAGTAAGAAGGAAGAAGTAAGTTATTTTGTGTGAATAGGAGGTAGATATTGTTTTCGGCTTTGGCGATAACCAGTAGCAAGTAAAACGCCACCAAATACCAACGTGGATAGCAGCACAACACTAGCTCCAGAAGCAATATCAAAGTGGTAGCTGAGGTAGACACCAACGAAAGCGATCGCAGCTCCTAGCCCGCCTGAAATCAACATTATATAACTAAAGCGATCGCTCAAAAGCCTTGCAGTCGAAGCTGGAATTACCACAGCCGAAATAATCAATGTTACTCCCAAAATATTTAATGTTGTCACCAGTAAGGTTGCTAGCATTAAAGCAAAAAGCGTATCCATTGCTTTGACAGGTACGCCGTGAACTTGGGCAACTTCTCGGTCAAAACACCAGAATAGTAAAGGTTGATAAAAGACGAAAACTAGACTGAGCAAAATAACAGTTACTCCTGTAACAATCCACAAATCTTCGGGAGTGACACCGAGGACATTTCCAAACAGTGCGGCTTCAAAGTTTTGACTGAATTTCCGAGAACTACTAATAATCGCTACCCCCAAAGCAAAGCTAGCAGTAGTGACAATACCAATAGCAGCATCCGAATAGATTTTGCGTCCTGTTAAATATTGAATTAGTAAGGCTGAGACAAATCCCCAAATTCCAGAGCCTATGTAGAAATTCAAACCTAAAACGTAGCTCAATACGGCTCCGCCCAAAATAGCATGAGATAGACCGTGAGCAATGTAACTCATCCGGCGGGTTGTAATATAAACCCCAATTACGCCGCACAATAGACCTGCCATCATTGCTACTAATAAGGCGCGGCTGAAAAACTCGTAATCAAAGGGTTTGAGTAGAAAATCCATTGTCAGTTTTTTGATTAATTTAGGACTTACGTAAAAAACCGGTTTCTTTGAAAAATCGTGACTCTCTACGAGAAATATTGACGCAGAAACCGGGTTTTTGGCTTGTGTGCTAAGTCTTGTGATTATAAGTTATATCAATTATTGGCTAGGAATATACTTTAATGTTTTAATGTATTAAAGTAAATAAAAATTTTTGTAAATACGGCATGATTATCTCAGTTCAAAACCAAAAGGGAGGCGTTGGGAAAACAACGATCGCCGTTCACATCAGCCATGCCTTGGCTTTGCGCGGTGGTAGGATACTGCTTGTGGATGCTGACCCTCAAGGTTCTGCACGAGATTGGGCGGCGGCTAGAAATAGCGATTTACCTTTCTCTGTCGTAGGTTTAGACCGTCCTACGATCCACCGGGACTTACCTGCGATCGCTAAAAGTTACAGCCATGTAGTGATTGACGGCCCGCCGCGAGTCTCAGACTTAGCTCGTTCTGCGATCATGGCTTCTAATATTGTGCTCATTCCAGTCCAACCTTCTCCCTACGATATTTGGGCAACGGAAAAGGTAATTAGCCTGATCCGAGAAGCTTCTGTTTATAAAGATTGGCTGAAATCGGTATTTGTTATTAATCGTAAAATAGTTAATACATCTATTGGGCGGGATGTAGCAGAAGCTCTTTCTGGGTATCAAATTCCAGTTTTGAAGTCGGCTATTTGTCAGCGTGTGGCATTCGCAGAATCAGCAACTATTGGGTGTACGGTGTTAGAAACAGAGCCTAAAGGAGCAGCGGCCGCTGAAATTAGGGCGCTAGTGGAAGAATTGATCGAGTTATAAAGGTTATCCTAACTTTCTCTTCTTCTCCTTCTTTCCCTAGTTTATTCTCTTTCCCTTCTTTCCCTTACTAGAGACTCGAATTGTCAAAATAGCTCCAATTTAGCAGACAAATCTGGATATTTCAACCCCCTTTACCGAAAATTTACAATTATCAAAAAAGTGACTTTATTTCATAAAGTTTGTAATTTATTAATAGCTAAAGGGAATAATATATGCCAAATAAAGTTATAGTTTGAGTTAGAGTTGAGCTGGCGCTTTTAGCGTTGGTGAGTTTTGGCATACCACTCTCCTAGATTTCATAGACTTGGGTTTAGCCTTCGGGATAGAGCGATCGCTGTGTCCGCGTGGCAAAACTTAGGGTGATAGTGGGAATTAGCGATCGCCACCTCCAGAACCACAGCGAATGTTAGCAAGCTACGTCCTAGCTAGAGCGATCGCCACTTTCAATACTACGATCGCGATCGGGGTAATTAGTCTACCAGATTCAGATTATAAACCAGTAGCTCAAGCAATAGGACAATTGAGACAATTTTCGATGCGTTTGTAAAGCAGTAAAAATACTGCGGTATCAACAGGGTATTAGGTCTACTGTCACTTGAATCAAGTATTAAACAAATAAAATTAAATCACCTGACCCTATGACTACTCAACAACTCACTCAAAAATTAGTTGAAGAAATCACTTGTAACAATCTCCTATTAGCACTGATTGTTTCTGGCAAGTTCAACAAACCTGGAGTTAGCTTTTTCACACCCAACACATTTTCCCAACAACTTGCCTACATGAAACATCCCGCAGGCAAAGTAATTCAGCCCCACATTCACAACCCTGTTAAACGAGAAGTCTTCTATACTCAAGAAGTTCTCTTAATTAAAAAAGGAAAACTCCGCGTTGATTTTTATAACGAAGAACGAGAGTATTTAGAAAGCCGCATTTTAGAAGCAGGCGACTTAATTCTCATCGCTAAAGGCGGTCATGGATTTGAAGTCATAGAAGAAGTAGAAATGATTGAAATCAAGCAAGGGCCATTCATCGGAGAACTAGATAAAACCTGTTTTCCCGCTATTACAGCACAGCAAGTTAAATTATAGTGGTTTGTAGTTGCATAAGAACAGAGTAATTGGTAATTGCTAATTGGTGATTGGTAATTATAGCAATCCTAAATGAATCGTAAATTTTTTACCCCACCCCAACCCTCCCCTTGCTAAGGGGAGGGAGTAAGAAATTCACAAATGATTTAGGATTGCTATAGAACTTTAAACTTGAAAAAATGAGCGCACCAATTCCGGTCAATCAACCCCTTTTAGATGGCAATGAACGCCAATATCTCAATCAGTGTATTGACAGTGGTTGGATTTCCTCAGAAGGGCCATTTGTCAAGCGATTTGAAGAAGAATTTGCCGTTCGCGTTGGTCGCCAATACGGAATAGCAGTATGTAACGGTTCCGCAGCTTTAGATGCCGCAGTTGCAGCCCTAAAAATCGGCCCAGGCGATGAGGTAATTGTGCCAACCTTTACGATTATATCCTGTGTAGCTGCCATTGTTAGAGCGGGTGCTAAACCAGTTTTAGTTGATTGCGATCGCGAAACTTGGAATATGGATATAGCACAAATTACCACCAAAATTTCACCACAAACAAAAGCAATTATGGCCGTTCATATTTACGGTTTGCCCGTTAATATAACTCCTCTATTAGACTTAGCTAAAAGATACAATTTACAAATCATAGAAGATGCAGCCGAAATGCACGGGCAAACTTATAAAAATCAACCTTGTGGCAGCTTTGGAGATATTAGTACCTTTAGCTTTTACCCCAACAAACATATCACCACAGGCGAAGGCGGAATGATTGTCACCGACGATGCTAAATTAGCAGAAAGATGTCGTTCATTACGAAACTTATGTTTTCAGCCACAGCAGCGGTTTGTACATGAAGAACTTGGCTGGAACTTGCGAATGAGCAACATTCAAGCTGCCTTGGGAATAGCACAGTTAGAAAGATTAGATGAGTTTGTTGCTCGCAAGCGCAGAATGGGTTATATTTATAATCAATTACTAGCAGATATTTCTGGTTTAGAATTACCTTTAGCCTTTACAACTTATGCAAAAAATATTTATTGGGTATACGGTGTAGTATTGAAAGATGAATTACCCTTTGATGCAGTAGAAGCAATACGGCGTTTAGCAGAACATCAAATTGGAACCCGGCCTTTTTTCTGGCCGATGCACGAACAACCTATATTTAAGAAAATGGGACTGTTTCAAGGGGAATCTTATCCCGTTGCTGAAAGACTTGCTAGGCGAGGATTTTATATTCCTAGCGGCATAGCTTTAACAGATACACAAATGGAACGAGTTGCACAGGTAATTAAAGAAGTAATTAGGTAATTGATATGCAAATATTCGGTAATTATGCTCGCTATTACAATCTACTGTACCGAGATAAAGATTATGCGGCTGAGGCAAAGTTTGTAGAGAATTTACTGGAAAAATATGCACCAAAGGCACAAACTTTGTTAGAGTTAGGATGCGGTACAGGAAACCACGCGGCATTACTAGCATCAAAATACGAGGTCTGTGGCATAGATTTGAGTTTAGATATGTTGGAACAGGCAAAACAGCGGCAGCTAAATTTGCCTCCAACACCAGCATTTAAACTTCAATTTGTGCAAGGAGATATTCGTTCCATCAGGCTAGAGCGCAAATTTGATGCCGTCATCTCTCTATTTCATGTATTCAGTTATCAGACAACTAATCGCGATTTGCAAGCTGCTTTTGCTACCGCCAAAGCTCATCTTCATCCAGGGGGAGTCCTGATTTTTGATTGTTGGTATGGCCCAGGGGTTTTGGGCGATCCGCCAACAGTTCGAGTCAAGCGTTTAAAAGACGAAGAAATTACTGTGACTCGAATTGCTGAACCTGCGCTCTATCCTAATCATAACTTAGTGGATGTTAGATATCAAGTCTTCATCAAAAATAAATCTAGGAATGCAGTTGAGGAACTTGAAGAAACCCATAAAATGCGATATCTGTTTAAACCAGAAATAGATTTATTTTTGGATATTAATGAGTTTGAGTTATTAGCTTATGGTGAATGGATGACAGGGAATGAACCAGTAGCTAAAACTTGGAATGTTTATTTTATAGCCAAACTTAGAGAAGCGGGAAATAAAAAAAATGTCTAAGCAATGTGCTATCTTTTTTTACGAGGGATATGTCGGCGTTGCTCCTACAATCATCAACCTTTCTAAAGTTATGCAAAGACAGGGATATGTAGTCACAATATACGCTACAGAGAATGACTATGCTCAACCTGGTAAAATTGGAGAAAATGTAAAAATAATTTACTTTTGCAAAGACTTTAAGATCGTCAGATTTCTAAATAGAACTAGGTTAAAACCTCTAGTTCCACTTCTAAAACTCTCTATTTTTTTCTTTCAAGTTTTGAATCATCAATTACGCAATCAGCAGCTACAAAGCTTAAAAAATAATATTAATATCGGTATTGATATTTATGGCAATGTGACAGCCATGCTGTGCCTATATTTTTTAAGACAGAAATTTTTATTTTTGTCATTAGAATTGTGGAAGCCAGTAGGAATTCTCAGTAAAATGGCTAATCTAGCTTACAGAAAAGCAGTGGGTGTAATTACCCAAAGTGAAGGTAGATTTAAAAACCTTTCCAGTTATTACGAATATCAACATCCTCAACCATTTTACCTACCTAACTCTAGCTTTGCCGCTGAAGAGGAGATTTTAGCTAAAAATTCGGGTAATTTTTTCCGGGAAAAGTTCAACTTAAATAGGCAGGAATTCCCCTATTTAATTCTTCAAGCTGGAATGATTAATGATGCCGTTTTAGCAAAAACTGTAGCTGAAGCATTTAATCATATTGATGACGGATATGCTTTGATTTTCCATGAGAGGAAAGAAAGAAAAGAAGAAGAATCCTATATCCAATCGCTGCGAAAGCTTAACTCAAAAAACTTATTTCTTTCTTTGCAACCTGTTCCTTACGAGGAAGTCGATAGAGTATATGCTGCGGCAACAATTGGACTGGCTTTTTATGCAAATTTAGGTAATGATTATGCGCTGATTTCTATGGCTTCTGGAAAGCTAGCAGAATATTTGAAGCATGGAAAGCCTGTTTTATTGAGCAATTTGCCATCTTTGTGCAAGTTAGTTGACGAGTATCAGTTTGGCATTGTAATTAATAATCCGTCTGACTCGGAGGAGATTAAGACGGCAATTCAGCAAATACTTAGTGACTTTGATACTTATAGCAAAAATGCGAAAGCGTGTTTTGCTACCGAGTTTGATTTCGGTAAAAAAATGGAACCTATATTATTGTTTATGAAGGATTTGTGAGAGAAATAACCAGATAAGTTCGGCGGTTGAAACCGCAACTACATAAACAAAGTCCGCCTGCGCGGACTAAGAAATAAGAGGCATATTTAAGCCAGATTTGATAGAACTCTTAACTGCTAATGGATGAACCCATGAGTTCCAACCCACATTCCGCAGATATTTAAGTTGCGTTAATAGAGGATAGATTCGGAATAAATAACGCCTAAAGTGATTGCTATGCAATCATTTTAGGCTTTTTTAGGATATAATAATTTCCACCACTAACCCAACTCTAAAAACTATGAAAAAGCCCTCAGAAGCGATAAATATTGTAAATTTAGACCATTTGGGAATAGTAGCAGGAATAATAGATGAGATGGAATTGGTAGAAGAAGTCAACAAAAAAGTGGGATTAAGAACCAAAGAAACCCTCAGCCCAGGACAAGTAATGAAAGCGATGATTTTGAACGGATTGGGGTTTTTGAGCGCCCCAATATACCTATTCGATACATTTTTTGTAGGAAAAGCAACAGAACATCTAATTGGAGAAGGAGTAACGCCTGAACAATTAAACGATGACAGGATAGGCAGAGCATTAGACAAATATTATCAAGCTGGGACGATAAAAGTGTATTTGTAGAGAGACTGAAAGAATTTCAAAATCAGTGGACATTTGACGGTATATGTGTAGCAGACAGTGCCTTATACACAGCTCCTAATTTGTCAGCGATGGCAGGAATGAAATGGATAACCAGAGTGCCATTAAGTATCAAAGAAGCTCAAAATAAAATCTGGGATATAAAAGATAATGCCTGGGAGCCAAATCAAATAAAGGGGTATAAAATAGCAGCGATATCAAGTGAGTATGCTAACATCAAGCAAAGATGGCTAGTGATAGAGAGTGAAATCAGAAAACAAGCAGCAATTAAAACAATAGCCAAGCAAGTAGAGAAACAGTTAGAATCAGCCAAAGCCTCAGTGCGTAAGCTATCGGGGCAAGAGTTTGCTTGTATTACCGATGCAGAGATAGCAATAAAAAGGTTATCAGATTCTTGGAAATATCACCAGATTGCAGAAATTGAATACCGAGAAAAGCCAGTCAAAAAAACGACAATTAAGCCGAAAATATCAAGCCAGACCAAGACAACAGTTTATCAAGTTACAGGTAAAATAGAAACCAGAAAATCAGTAATAGAAGCGGAAAAAGTCAAAGCCGGGAGATTTATATTAGCCACGAATATCTTAGATACTAAAACAGTGAGCAATCAACAGGTATTATCGGAGTACAAAGCGCAGCAAAGTAACGAGAGAGGATTTAGATTTATCAAAGATCCGTTATTTTTTACGTCAAGCGTATTTGTGAAAAAGCCGGAGCGAGTGGAAGCAATTGGAATGATAATGGGACTGTGCTTGTTAGTTTATAACCTAGCTCAAAGGAAATTGAGACAACAATTAGAAGCTAGCAATGAGGGGGTGAAAAATCAGGTGAAGAAATTAACAAATAAGCCGACGATGCGCTGGATATTTCAGATGTTTCAAGCGGTGCATTTAGTGTCGATAAATGGAGAGAAGCAAGTCAGCAATTTAACCCAAGACCGTCAAGATGTATTAAAGCATTTAGGGCAGTATTGCTGTCAATACTATTTAATATTTTCAAGTGGATGATGATTGATATTAAGGTATAAATATTTGTAAATAATCTTCATTTATGAGTCAAGACAATTTGCTCTTGGCATGAGTTGACTTTGTTAAAAAGATGAGTTGAAGTGATAAATATAGCGACATGAATATATTAGAAAAAGTCAATTCTTTCAACTTACTTAATCTAGGTAAATTTTACAGGCTCCTGTAACGCTAAAACCCCATAAGTTCAATCCAAAAGCATATTGGCTCCCAGCTTTCACAACTAATAAAAAAATCCCAGCCACATCTGCGGAATGTGGGTTCCAATACCCTTACCCTCAGCGTCATATAATTTCATCGGCACTCCTGCATTATCGCTAATAGCTTCCAACGCTACTTGTAGAGTTTTCAGATGCTTTTCTACACCTTGGCGAGTTTTTACATCCTTATCTCCTGCCTTGAGAAAAGTTTGCTGAAGTTTCTGTACATAACCAGGTGTCATTTGTACAGCAATCAATTTATCGCTAATAGTAAAGTCGCAAACTTTTGGCGAACCGTTACACACTTTATCTAAATCATTGCGAGCTTTTAACAACACCCTTTCTACTTGCAATTTAGCCTTAACTTCCTGCAAAGAAGCTTTATAGGAAGTAATGAGGGGGCGTGCTTTCACGTAGTAAGAAGTTGTTGTTGGTACTTCTTGAGCGTAAGTTAAAGCATTCTGCCAGTACTCTGAGGCTTGAAACCACCCTTTTCGCTGCTCGAAAATTCGAGCTTGGGCGGCGGCGGTGACAGCCTGAGTGTAAGAATCTTCGGCAATTTCTTCTATGGTTTTGCGATCGCGTGCCTTTGCTAACTTTGTCTCATACTTTGATAACAGTACCTTAGCCTGCTCGTAAGCTGTCGTATCCTTGGGTATTGAACCCAGCATAGTCACCGATGTTTGCCAACCACTCTCAACTTTTTGCCAGCTTTCAGGTAACTGAGCCACCCCTTCACGAGCTTCAGTGATTCGAGCCGTATTCTGGGCGGAATTAAGCTTTATACCTCCTTGTTCCTCTGTTAGTAACCGCTTATTTGCTGCGGCTAAATTCCCTTTATATTCCTTCAATTTGTTCTGAGAAAAAGGATAAACAGGACTATCCTTGGGGATTTTTGCGAGGGGGATAATCGCCTCTTCCCAGAGAGATTTGATTTCTATCCAATTCTCCGCAGAATGAGGCGGATTTTGAGATTTTAAAGATGCAGATTTTCCCCGCTCTACAGCCGCGATTACAGAGTCTAAATTATTTTTTTGTCCGCGATAATTTTGCAGTTGCTTTTGCGCTTCGCTGTAACGGGGCGACCAAAATGGAATAGCTTCTAGATTCGCGATCGCATGATTTAATTTCCCCTGTGCTTCTTCCACGCTATTAATCGTCTTTTTAGCTTTCAGCGTGTTTACCGACTGCTGATTTAGCTTTTGAGCATCAGCAAATGCCGTACACTTGCCAATTACGCAAGGGCGAGTTAACGCATAAGCAAAACTTAGCAAAAGTGCTGTCACTGTACCCGCACCTATCACCCATATCAACGCCACCAGTGAGAAACGGAAGCTCTTTTTTGTAACGGGTTCTAGATCGTTAGCATCGAAGGGATTGCCATCGCTTTCTGAAATTTCCGCAGCCTGAATTATGATAGATTCAGGATAGTTAGAGCTGGCAGAAATATCAGAAAATTCTTCTTGACTGCTGTCTAAATCTTCTGTTGCTGTATATTCTTTTCCTTCTAACCCGGTAGTTTCGTCCTCCCGTCGCAGAGAAACTGGAACAATTGCACTGTTAGTTGGCACTCTTGATTTTGAAACCGCAGCTTTTGACAAAAACGACGGCTCCATGCTAAAAGAATGGAAAGCATAAGGGTGTTTTTGCCCCAGCAATTTTAGGCAAATTCCTACTTGTTGAATAGCTTTTGGTTGGAGCGTAACAACGGCTGACTGTATCGCTGCCAAAGTTGGTGAAGCCTTGAGAGTTAAACTAGGCGGGTGTTCCCCTACCACCATCAAAGTTTCTTCCACAAAACTACAACTGATTTGCAGGGGTAAATTTTGAAACCCTACTTCTTGCAATTGCCGCTGCAAATCTTCCTCTAGAATTTGTAAATTATTCCGCCGGGTTGCTGTTGCTGTTTTCATGAATTTGCTCCTCTTTGATGGCCACCACAATTGAGATTTTGGCTTCTAGATTTTGGATTATTTAGATTCTATGCTAGGCTCGAATATGTTTAAATTCTGTCCCCAAACTTTCATCTAAAACCTAAACTCTAAATTTTAAAGGGTTGTTTATAGCTTTCTCCGAAACAAACCTGTTCTGTAGGAAAACGCCCGCCGTATTTTTTGAAAGGTTCAGCGGCATAACCCAGAGGTAGGAGACAACAAACATCTATCTCATCGGGAATTTGAAATGCTTCTTTTACCTGAGCTGCCACAAAACCTTCCATCGGGCAACTATCAACTCCAAGGCTCTTAGCTGCAATCATCAAGTGGGCAACTGCTAACATTGTATGGCGGTTAGTCCAAGTTTCTGCTGACTTAAAGCTTGCGGGTGAGTCAAACATATTAGGAATTGCTTGTCGCATCACATCTGCCAAAACATCAGGCATAGCACCCACATCTTTGCCCAATTGAATGACGGATTCGATGTATTCTGGTTGATTTACACTGCGATCGCCACAGCAAATTAAAACTACTGGTGCTTCTCCAATCTGACGCTGATTAAAAGCGCAAGCCTTTAGCTTTTCTTTGCTCTCTTGCTCTCGCAAAACGATGAAGCGCCAAGGTTGCAAGTTGTAACCGGAAGGCGATCGCAGTCCCAATCGAAAGATTTCTTCTAAAATCGCGGGCGTAATTGTATCAGGTCTGAAGGAACGGGCGGCCCGCCGATCTTCAATAGCTATTTTTACATTGATTGAAGGCTGCATTTCTACTGTCATAGGTAATTGGTAATTGGTAATTGGTAATTGGTAATTGGTAATTGGTAATTGGTAATTGGTAATTGGTAATTGGTAATTGGTAATTGGTAATCGCTAATTGCTAATTGCTAATCGCTAATCGCTAATCACCTATCCTCCCCATCTCCCCCATCCTCCCCATCCTCCCCATCTCCCCCATCTCCCCATCCTCCCCATCTCCCCATCTCCCCCGCTCCCCTGCTCCCCTGCCTTCTTTACCCTAAACCTAACTCGCGTTTGAGTAAGTTAATCGACTGAGAACCTATATAATTTTCGCAGCAGATCAATTGCGGGGGACGGATAATATCTTCTCTGGCAGCATTGACAGCAGCTTTCACAGTAGCAATACTTGCTTGGTCGCAAGCAATTGTACGAGCGCTGCGAACGATCGCATTAATTTTGTAAGGATCGGACAATTGAGCTGTCATTACCAACAAGTCTTGTCCTCGCAGGCTGTGAATAATTACTTCTACTGCCCGCAGTAGACCAGAACTGAGGCTAACAATACCAAAGTAAGTATCTTTCGGTAAGCTATTAACGAGCTGGATTTCCTTAGCATAATCGTAAATGTCAACGGGGATAACGCGCACAGACCGAGGAGCTGCGATCGCTTCTGCTTCACCGATGAAATAGCGGCTAGTCACCACTGTCCCCGAAGGCACTTGATCGATGACTTGAGCTAGCTGTTCCATTGGTACTAACTGTACGGGAATGCGAAGAGCTTGCTCTAGTTCTTGAGTCATTAACTCACCGATGCCGATATCTTGAGTCGGTGCGGTCACTAAGACTCTAGCGCTACAGCGTAGTCGCCAGTCAATTTCTCCTAAAAATAGTTCCCTCGCCTGACTGAGAGTGCAACCCTGTCCCAGTAGTTGGTCGAGACTGTGCTGCACGATCTTATCAGCTTCGGGATATTGTTCGAGAATGGGCGATTTTCGCGTACTACCGCCTTCATTACCTTGAGCCCGGACGTAAATGCCTGAACCTGCTTGGGCTTCTACCAGTCCCGTTTCTTCTAATTGCCGATAAACTTTACTGATCGTATTGCGGTGCAAGCCTGTTTGCATCGCTAGTTGCCTAGTGCTGGGCAAGCGGTGTCCGGGGGGAAATTGCCGGGAGGCGATCGCAAACCTGATCTGGTTAAATAGTTGGTTGGATGCCGGGATCTCGCTGTCTGCTTGAATTTGAAACTGAACCATCCTAGAAACTCCAGGGATTAAGATAAAGAATTTATAAAAGCAATTGTGTGGTCTATATCATTAGGATTCCGATCTTAAGCTATAGCATAATCTACTCTTGGCTCTTTCACTAGCAAGGTTCACACTTTTTAGCGGGGCCAGAGTTTGGCAGTAGAGACCATAGCAAATGTACCGGTTTCTCTAACTAGAGCTTTAAGCTTAGCGAATTGATGAGCTAGATATTGGGAGCTATCTTCACGTTGGTAGAATTAGACCTGTTGCTAATGCTTTCGGCGCTAACTTCAGGAACATCAATTATATAGATTACCAGCTTGGATTTTGTTAGCATCTGCGCTCGCCTAATAATTTTTAAAGGATTCAACCAGGAGCAAGGCTGCAAAGAAACTGTCGATCGCATCCGCAGTTGCCTTAATCTAAAATCAGTTGACATTTACAAAATTACAATCGCGATGACTGAATTAACAATTCACACAGCTAAGGTCACAGTAACTAACGGAGATTTACAAATAGCCGCTTATCTAGCCCAACCTACAGCCAAGGGGCAATTTCCAGCAGTTATTGTCATTCAAGAAATCTTCGGAGTTAACGCCCACATCCGCGAAGTCACAGAAAGAATTGCTAAAGAAGGGTATGTAGCGATCGCACCAGCCATCTACCAGCGCCAAGCCCCCGGCTTTGAAACCGGCTACACTCCAGAAGACATCAAAATCGGCAGGCAGTACAAAGAACAAACCACAGCCTCAGAACTCCTCAGCGACATTCAAGCCACAATTAGCTACCTCAAAAATTTATCCTTTGTCAAGAGTACAGGCTTTGGCTGCATCGGCTTCTGTTTTGGCGGTCACGTCGCCTACCTTGCCGCCACCTTACCCGATATTAAAGCCACAGCTTCGTTCTACGGGGCTGGAATTGCCACCATGACCCCCGGCGGCGGCGATCCCACGATCGCGCGTACAGCAGACATTAAAGGCACTCTCTACGGCTTTTTTGGCACTCAGGATGCCAGCATTCCCCAAGAGCAAGTTGACCAGATCGAAACAGAATTACAAAAATACAACATTTCCCATCAGATTTTCCGCTATAACGCCGAACACGGCTTTTTCTGCGACCATCGCGGTAGTTACAACGCCACAGCGGCCGCCGATGCTTGGATACAGGTAAAACAGCTCTTTAGCGAGCAACTCTAAAGCAAAAAGGCATGGACTAATGACAATCAACCATCAACCACGAACAATTAGTAATTAGTAATTCTCAATACCCAGTCTCCATATACCCCCAGATTGGCTATATTGGGGTAGCCAACTATTTTAGAGCTTACGTAGCGCGATCGCCAAAAATCAGGGCTTGGGTTTACTAAGTATCCTTGCAACTGGGTTGCGCTTAGTTGCCGACTTGCTTAAGGTTGCTTCGTAACCTCGCCATGCTTCCGAGCTCGCAACATACGCTAAGCTTGGTAAGCGCTACGCCCAGGTTGCGCCAGCGCAATGACATCAAGTACGTTACTTTTGCGTAAGTTCTAATATTTAACTCCGTAGCGATCGCCAATTCCAGGCGAATCGACGCGGCAGTAGTTAGGCTCGTAGTTTAATTTCAATTTTCTTTCATTCAATTGACATGAATCCCAAATCGACAGGTTCTCAAGGCGCAAAAGCATCCTTTTCGATGGACGATTTTGCCAAAGCCCTCGAACAGCATAATTACGAATTTCAGAAGGGCCAAGTAGTGCGCGGTAGAGTGGAAGAGATCGAATCCAACGGCGCGTACATAGACATCGGCGCTAAGTCCCCAGCTTTTCTCCCTCTCGAAGAGGTCGCCTTGAGAGCGGTAGCAGACCTGTCTAAACTTCTGCCTTTGCAAGAAGAACGGGAATTTCTAATTATCCGCGACCAAAATGAAGACGGTCAAGTAACCCTTTCCCTCCGCCAATTAGAGATCAAAAAAACCTGGGATCAGGTAACAGAAATGTTCAACACGGGAGCCGTAATTCAAGTGCGCGTCACCGGCCATAATAAGGGCGGCGTAACCGTAGATGTCATGGGGATGCGGGGATTTATTCCGCGATCGCACGTAGTGGAGCGAGACAATTTACAGTCCCTTGTGGGTCAATCCATGAGCGTCAGCTTTTTAGAAGTAGACCGCGAACGCGAAAAACTCGTGCTTTCTCAGCGTGCAGCCACCAAATCTGCCAGCTTTAGCCAATTAGAAATCGGTCAAATTATCGAGGGCAAAATCAGCAGTATCAAGCAGTTCGGAGTATTTGTTGACTTCGATGGTATCACAGGTTTGCTCCACATCAAGGAAGTCAGCCAAAAGTATATCAATAATCTGGAAAAGGTATTTTCAGTAGGTCAAATAATCAAAGCAATGATTATTAACCTCAATGAAGAACGAGGTCGGATTTCCCTTTCCACTAGATTCTTAGAAAGCTATCCCGGGCAAATAGTAGACAAAATAGATGAAATGATGGCTACTGCCGAAGAGCGTTCTGAGCAAGCTAGAAAAGCCTTGCTTGAGTCGGATAAAGTTGACAATTAGATACTTAGGGGTTAGGAACTAGGAACTAGGGCGTGTTTTCCAACTACGATCGCAACAAAACGAGAGCGATCGCGATCGTAGTTATATAATTTGCAGCCAGATTCTTATATACAGGGCTGTAAAATTGCTCGATTCTAAATTCTTTGACCTAACCCCCCAACCCCCAACCACCACCCCCTGCCCCCAGGGTTGTTTCATTCTCCCAATCTTGGCTTAATATTGATTAAAAAATGGTGACACTACCCCTTTAGACTGGATCTAAACTCACTATCTCAGGGAAACGCAATAATGCGAATTCTATTTGTCTCCGCAGAAGCAGCACCCCTCGCCAAAGTCGGCGGTATGGGCGATGTCGTCGGAGCACTGCCGAAATTCCTGCGCCGAATGGGTCACGATGTCCGCATCTTCATGCCCTACTACGGCTTCCTGCCCGACAAGATGGACATCCCCAAAACCCCTGTCTGGTCAGGTGCAGCCATGTTCCAAAACTTCAGCGTTTACGAAAGCGTGCTGCCTGGAACTGATGTTCCTTTATACTTATTCGGCCATCCCTGCTTCATGCCCCGCCGCATCTACTCTGGCGATGACGAAGACTGGCGGTTTACCTTCTTTGCTAACGGAGCCGCAGAATTTGCCTGGAACTACTGGAAACCCCAAATCATCCACTGTCATGACTGGCACGCAGGCATGATCCCGGTCTGGATGCACCAAGACCCAGATATTAGTACCGTTTTTACTATTCACAACCTCGCATATCAAGGGCCTTGGCGTTGGCGTTTGGAAACGATGACATGGTGTCCCTGGTATATGCAAGGTCACGACACAATGGCCGCCGCTGTCCAATTTGCTGACAGAGTGACAACCGTTTCTCCTACCTACGCCGAACAGATCAAAACCCCTGCATACGGTGAAACTTTAGAAGGATTAATGTCATTCATCAGCGGTAAATTGTCGGGCATTCTTAACGGTATTGATACTGAATCTTACAACCCGGCAACCGACAGGTATATCGTTGAAAACTTCACTCCCGAAACTATTGACAAACGCCCCCCCAACAAAATTGCCATCCAAGAAGAAGTCGGCTTAGAAGTTAACAAAAATGCTTTCTTAATTGGCATGGTGACGCGCCTAGTCGAACAAAAGGGCATCGATCTAGTGATTCAAATTCTCGATCGATTCATGGCCTACACCGATGCTCAATTCATCGTTTTGGGAACAGGCGATCGCTACTACGAAACCCAACTCTGGCAAATGGCCTCCCGCTACCCCGGCCGCATGGCCACCCAACTGCTATACAATGAAGCCCTTTCCCGGCGCGTTTATGCAGGTAGCGATGCTTTCCTAATGCCCTCCCGCTTTGAACCCTGCGGTATTAGCCAAATGCTCTCCATGCGTTACGGCTGCGTCCCCATAGTCCGTCGCACAGGTGGTTTAGTGGATACAGTCTCTCACCATGACCCCATTAACAATGTGGGCACGGGCTACTGCTTCGATCGCTACGAACCCCTAGATTTGTTCACCTGTATGATCCGCGCTTGGGAAGGCTTCCGCTACAAAGATAAATGGAAAGAACTGCAACAGCGCGGTATGAGGCATGACTTTAGCTGGGATCTCTCTGCCAAGGAATATGTCAAACTGTACAAGAATGTCCTTGGATTGCCACAGGATGAACCAATAGTGGAACAACAGCCAGAATTAGTTAAGTAATGGTTAGTGGTTAGTTGTTAGTTGTTAGTTTTTGGTTGTTAGTTGTTAGTTGTTAGTTGTTAGTTGTTGGTTGTTGGTTGTTGGTTGTTGGTTGTTGGTTGTTGAACGCTAGAAGAAAGCTTGTCTTGCCAAGAGTTAACAGCCCCTTTATTAGCAATAATCCGTCATTGCGAGTGAAGCGAAGCAATCGCCTAGTCTCTGCGATTGCTTCGCTTCGCTCGCAATGACAATAAAGCTCGCAATGACAATAAAGGGGGTAGTAAAGCCCGATTTGGGATCGCTAGGATTGTTGAATAAGTATTAGTGTCTTCTCTTTATCTGCAATCTGCTATAATTGCGAT
Organism: Kamptonema formosum PCC 6407; assembly: GCF_000332155.1. Classification (GTDB taxonomy): domain Bacteria; phylum Cyanobacteriota; class Cyanobacteriia; order Cyanobacteriales; family Microcoleaceae; genus Kamptonema; species Kamptonema formosum. Next base: position 2,160,680 of record NZ_KB235904.1, read on the forward strand.
CGTCTACATAACAACTAACAACTAACCAATTAACAACTAACAACTAACAACTAACCAATTAAACAAATAAATTGAGCGGTAAATGTCCGTAAGTACCGTTAATACCTCCAGCTTCAGAAGATTGGCAGGAAACTAATACACCGCGATAAGTTCCATTGTAGCCATTAACATAATACGACCCCTTCAAAGTATTAAACTTGATATAAACAGACCCTTCAACTGGCGCGACGGCATTAGAGTCAAGCTTTGCCTCATAGCCTAAAGCTTTTAAATAGGTTTCTAGCGCTAAAAATCCATCTGCTGTTGAATCAGCACAAACTCCTAGCATCTGGTAATCTGACTGATTTGCTAGTAGCAAAATAGCCTGACGGAGTGCGTCTTTTTGTAAATCAGAATCAATAGATTTCATATTCAAGCAAGTGAAATCTTGAATGATTTTTTGCGCTTCTTCAACATTTAAGACAGTAGAGTTTTGATGAGACATAGATTAATTTTTTATTTGACAAAAATGTTTGATAAGAAGAAATAAGAATCAAGACTTATACAACCAGCTTTGTTGCTGATTTGCATATATTAACATATCATGCAACCTGGCTATCCAGATCCACGCGATCGCGCTAGAAGAGATAATCACATTTCGCTGGGTCAAGCAAACTCAGCCTAATGTTAAAGCAACTTTTTTCAAAATCACGATCGAGGAGTTAATCATGGATCTCACTCAGAAGAATTCACTATTCGCGGAGATTCCCTCCAGCGAGTCAGCAACTATCAATGGTGGACGAGGAACTAACTGTTCGTATTCTTCGAGTTCCTCCTATCCTAAACCGAGTCATGTGCATTATCGTGACACCCTTCGCATCCTATACCCGGATGCTGTTGTGGTGAGATACGATTACCGTCGGGGGACGAAAGTAGATAGGTACTACTACCACTAAGGGAACGAATTAAAAAGGTCAAATTAAAAAGTTTCTTCTGTACTTAAAGCGATCGATTTAGCTAATCAGCTTGTAGTTTGTCGCTGGCTTTGACCGTTTGACGAGGGAGAAATTAGTAGTATTCTGGTATACAGTAAGAGGACAACCGCAATGCGCGATCGCCCCCTCTGTAGTGGGATAACTAGAGCTAAACTTTTGTGTGAGAAATTTTTCCTACAAACTGGATCTTTTTCTGAAGTTTAACGTCTACATCCTTTGAGACCCGATTGCCTAGCGATACATAAGCTGGCATGAGCTGAGCCCGCCCGCAGTGGTGGGCTTATTTCTATTATGATCTGTGACATCAATATTGGGAAACCTGTATTCCACCCTATAAACTGGCACACTCTCTAAAGAATTAAAAATTAAAAATTAAAAATTTAATAATAAAAATAATAATCTAAAGAATTAAAAATTAAAAACTTGCTGTAGTAGGATTTACGCACCCAACCAAAGAAACCGGGTTTTTGACCGAGCGTGCGTAATACCAAATCCGGCTTTACTACCCCCTTTATTGTCATTGCGAGCGAAGCGAAGCAATCGCAGAGACTAAGCGATTGCTTCGCTTCGCTCGCAATGACGGATTATTGCTAATAAAGGGTTAGTATAAATCCTGATTCTCTCAAAAACCCGGTTTCTGGGACGACCTGTGTAAGTCCTGTTTAGGTTACATTGACGTACTTATCCGCTCTTTTCCAGCATACAAATTGAAGCGATCGCCGCGCAAAAATCCAATCAGAGTGATGCCAAACTCTTGAGCTAGGGAAACTGCTAAACTGCTAGGTGCGGAAACGGCACAGACTATAGGCACGCCAGCAGCAAGACTTTTTTGTAATATTTCAAAACTCGATCGTCCGCTAACTAAGAGAATGCGATCGCTAAATGGTAATTCCCCATTCAAGAAAGCTGTACCAATTAATTTATCTAAAGCATTATGACGACCGATATCTTCGCGCACCGAGAGCAATTGTCCATTAATATCGAATAAAGCAGCCGCGTGAAGTCCTCCGGTACTTGAAAAGACTCGCTGAGCTGCTTTTAGTTTATCGGGTAAAGTGTAAATTAAATCTGCTGAAATTTCTGGGCCGGTTGGTATTGCTGGAAAATCCCGTAGGCGTAATGCTTCTAAGTTAGCTTTGCCACAAACTCCGCAGGCGCTAGTTGTATAGAAATGTCGCTCTAGCGGTTGTAAATCAGGAATTAAGCCATCTCTGAGTTCTACATTAACAATATTATATTGCTGTTCTCCGTCTACTTTTGAGTCTAGGCAATAGCTAATCCTGCGGATATCTTCGCGGTTGCTAACAATGCCTTCGCCGTACAAAAAACCTGCGGCAAGTTCAAAGTCATTTCCGGGAGTTCGCATTGTCACCGCTACGGTTTGTTTTGGTGAAACTAAGCGGATCTCTAAGGGTTCTTCAGTAGTTAATTGGTCTAATCGAGGGAGGATTTTACCCTTTTCTACTACCCAGACTGTTGCTTTAGTTTTACTCCCGGTAATCGTTTTCATGTTTGCACGCTAAATTCCTCTGGATCGGTTCCCCAATTCACCCAGCGAATTGCTTCCCTAGCCGATCTTACATCAGGAGGTACGCGCAAAGCATGAATAAATCTAGTGCTAGGGCAAGTCATTTTTAATAGATAAAGTGGCTCAACATCGGCACAATCTATTTTTAATAGAGCGTACTCTTGCCAAGTATCTAATTGTTTGGCTTGCAATTCCTGAGCAATTCTGGAGTAACCAATGTTTTGAATCAGCACTCGTCTTAATTCAGCATTGTACTCTTCTAAAAGCCATTGTGCTTGCCATTGTTGAGGGTGCAGTTTCCCATATTTTTCAGGTAATGTTACACCATGATAGGAATAGAAGCGATATCCGTCTGCCAACTCAACGGCGGGTTCTCCTTCTGCATGGAGCTCAGATTCACTGTCAAAGGAGAGTTTTGTAGGGCGATCGCAGATAATACAAGCGTTTTCAAATGGATAAATCCAAGCACAGTTTTTAACTAATCCTTGAAATATATTCCATAGCCTTAAATCACAACTACAATTTAAGCTAGAATAGCACAAATCAAAGACTTGAACATAATCAAGCCATTCTCCCGGGTCAATTGATGTCACAGTTTGTAAACCAGGCTCTCTCAACATTTGCCTTGAAAATTGACTGCTGTGATGGTTCCAAAGTTTCCTAGTGCTACTCAACAAATATCTATGGGAACTTCTTACAAGTGAATTTGTTAACGGTTGAATAAGACCGATATCGATTTCTCTATCTAGCTTGTAGCCCAGACTGTTTAAGCCGCTCTGATAAAATGTTTCTATCACTCGTGAAGGGCTATCAGAAAATAGTATTTTTGGTTCTGGTCTTTTTATTAAAGCATAAGTTTCTCTTACTACTTCCCTTGCTTTATCGCGATCGATGCGATCGGTGGAAAGCGCGATCGCTCTCCACTTTTCACTGTTAAGTTTCCACTGTTCACTGTGAACTGAAAAGAGTGATTCTTGTTCAAGCTTAAGTTTTTTAATGATACTCTGAATGACGCTCTCGAAGATCATGGCTTTATTTTCCTAAAGACTTCACAATTAAAGAAGTAAAGCTCAACCTTAGCAATTAATAATTTTTGATTGTTGCTCCAGTTTGATAGCGATCGCAATAAAATCTAAAAAGTGCGATCGCACTCCACTTTTCCAGACTAATTGCAATTAAAGCTTCTTACTCAGGCATCAATTTTTTAGCTTTAATCCGCCACATACCTCCAACCTTGCGGCTCATATTCCCGCTGAATTCTTACCATCCAATTACCTTTAGGAATTGAAATAGGATTGTGTTCTTCGTGACTCAACAAAGCTGTCGGCGAAAGCACTCGCAAATAGAGAGTTCCATCTTTTTCATAAAGCTCAGCCTTGCCGTTAATAATGCGGTGAGAATGTCCCGTTACTTCGCCTTCAGCGAGTGTGAGGTGAGGTTTTTTTTGCCCCTCAGTTTCCTGTACTGGCGTTAAAATTACGTCGCCTTGTCGAATGGGTTGCATAGGTTTTTCTCTAAATTGTGCTTTGTTTTCGCGGTAGGAATTGAGATCCGCTCTATCCAGTCACTTTAATACTACATTGATAATACATAGCTGTCAAGAGCGATCGCTCAAAAATCTCAAAGCCGATAGAAGCTTTGCATTGTAAGATTTACGCACGCAGAGGCTAGAAACGGGTTTATGAGCCGGAGTCGCGATCGCAATTAAAGCTTTTCTAAGCGGACTATAGCATTATAATCGGGTACACCTTCGCGCGATCGCTTACTTTTATCTAATAACACATTCCCTTCCGGCCAATGCACCTGCAAATTCCCTGGCTTAATATTTGCCAAATAAACTATACCCTTCAATTCCCCTAACTCATTCTTCAAAATCACCGCTTCACCCTCTTTCAAACCTAATTTTTCCGCATCATCTTTACTGATATAAACTGCTGACCTTAATGCACCAGTAATAGCATCTTTCTTTTCTTGAACCATGCTATTAAACTGTTTTCCCCGGCGAGTTGCTAGCAGAAAATAACCCTCTGGCAATACCTTTTGAGTCAGCGACAAAGGCGAAAAATGAGCCTTACCATCTGCTGTTGGAAAATTCCAGCCAAAGCACAAATGGGAACCGCCATATTGAAATTGATCTCCCGCTTCCTTCAAATGTTGAATTCCCGCATACTGCGGATTAACTAAAGCAATTTCCTGGCGCATTTCTGCCGGATCGACAAAACCAATTTTATCCGCTAAATCTGGACGTACACGCCTCGCCAATTCCATAAATACTTCCCATTCGGGATGCGCTTCGCCAATTCTCGATCCGGGAATTTCGGGACTAAAAATTACTCTTCTTTCTGTGCTAGTTTCTGTCACTCCTCCCGGTACTTCATAGCGAGTAGTTGCAGGTAGTAATACCACTGTATCAGCAGGTTCAACTAACATCTGACTCGAACAGATAATATCAAAATGAACCCGCAGGGGTACGCGCTTCAACGCTGCTTCTACATAATCGGGTTCTGGTAACACTTCTAAGAAATTTCCGCCTACAGAAAACAGCACATCTAATTGCCCTTCAGCAGCAGCATTAATCATATCAGAAGCGATTAATCCCTTAGTCGTAGGAACTTCAAAACCCCAAAGTTTACTAAGTTGAGCAGCATTCTCAGGATTAATCGGTTTCCCACCCGGAAATACCGTCGCATAGCATCCCATTTCAGCGCCACCTTGTACGCCAGAATGTCCTCGAATTGGCATCAAACCGCAGCCTTCCCGACCGACAAATCCCTTAGTTAATGCTACATTAATAATCGAACGGACGTTATCTTCGCCGCACTCATGCTGAGTAATACCCATACTCCAGACAAATACAGCTTTTTTTGCTTCTCCTACCATTTTAGCGAAGGCATACATTTCATCGCGAGCAGCGCCAGAAATCTGCTCTAATTCTTCCCAGGATTGGCTTTCCACAGAAGCTTGTAATTCTTTAAAGTTGGTAGTATAACGTTCTACAAATGAATTGTCTTGCCAACCATTTGCGATGATATGCTTAATAGTTCCATTCAAAAATGCGATATCTCCTCCCATATTTACCAGGAAGAAATCCTCAGCAAATTTAGTGCCAAAAATTGCACTTTCAATAATAGAAGGAACCCAGTAGCGCTCCATTCCCGGCTCTCGGTAAGTGTTAATGACAACAATGCGAGTTCCGGCTTTCTTTGCCCAGTGAAGATATTTAACTGTTACTGGTTGATTGTTGGCTACATTAGAACCAATGAAGACTAATAAATCTGTGCCAATCCAGTCTTTATAGGAGCAAGTGGTAGCTGCCGCACCGATGCTAGATTTGAGGGCGGCTGTACTCGGAGAATGGCAAATTCTGGCGGCGTTATCGATGTTATTTGTTCCCATTGCCCGCACTGCTTTTTGAGCGGCATAGTAAGTTTCATTAACTGTGCCGCGACTGGTAATATAAAAACTTAGGCGGTCAGGTGTTGTCGCTTTAATTCGCTCAGCGATTGTATCTAATGCCTCATTCCAGGTAATTTTTGTAAAACCTTTATCTCCTTTTTTACGAATCATTGGATAAGGCAAACGACCCAGATCTCGCAATTCCGAACTTTTCTTACTTTGCAGTTGCGAGATATCTTCTAATAAGCGATAATCGAAGGCTGGCATTGTATTCATCCGCAGCAATCGTAAGCGGACATTGCAAACGTGAAGTCCGTCTAAAGTCCAGTCTTTCATGCCCGTAGTTCCCAGAGCACAGCCGTCACAAACACCTTTGTTTAAAACTTCCCAAGCATAGGGTAAATTATCGCGGCTCATCCAGGCGGCTCGAAAAACTTCCCAATAATTATTCGGGTATTGTTCGCCAAGTCCAAAGGGTTTCCAGCTTGCCCAGTGTTGAGGAGTCCAGTTTTTTTCGGGTTGAGGTAGCATAAATTTGGTAATAATTGGTAAGAACTGTTAACTCAATGGCGAACATAAATAAATGTTCAACTTCGTAGTAGTGGCTAAAGCCGATTTCTTCTATAATAAGCGGCTTTAACCACTACTAAAAATTTGGTTTAATTTTGTTATTCTATTATAATCTTTAAATTTTTAATTCCTTGCTCGACAACTACCAGGCGATCGCGCCCATCTGTTTCGCCCGCTTAAGAGCCTTACTCCTGACTCAAAACTTAATACTGTTAAGAAACTTAGCTAAATCTAAAGCTTAATTGCAATATCTTGTTAATTTTAACCGCAGTCGCGATGGGGGTGATAGGTTTGATCGCAGTAAATCACCCGATAAAAAACTAGCCAGGATTAAAAATTATGTACGGCAAGCGTTCCGATGAAGATTTGGTCAAAGCTGCTGTCACCGCTGCTTTAGGAGCTGGCGTTGTCACGTCATTTGCAGTAAGTCAAGGTCAACACCCGCTCGTAGCTCTGGGAATTACAGCGTTTGCAGCAGTAGCGGCTGTAATTTGCGATCGCATTGGCTTAATTTAACGTGAGTTTGACGCAGGCGATCGCAACTGGAAACAAAGATTGCCTCTGACTCTCGATCGTGAGCATCCAGGGGAGCGACAATGATAGCAAACCTGGGTAATCCGATCCCATTGGTGGTTGGTGTAGCAGTCAGAGGGGGCTATGTTTCCCAGTCGCGATATGAGAAACGGCTTTTTGGGGCGATCGCTACGGCGGCTAAAGGCATCCCCCACCCTAGATTCAATTTTCAATTCTCAACTTTCACTCCATCGCACAGATGCCGATCGCGATCGCTCACATTCGGATTAGTTTTGAGATAATCACCCACCCAGTCGCAGCCACGCACCAACAAATCATCCAGATCCAAATTCCACAAAATCACCGTATTATCCTTACTACCAGAAGCAAGAATCTTCCCATCCGGGCTAAAACTCACACTCATCACACTATTGCGGTGTCCCGTCAAAGTTTTTAGCAAAGTACCATTGCGGCTCCAAATTTTCACCTTATTGTCATAACTTCCAGACGCAACCAGCAAACCATCAGGGCTAAAACTCACACTCGTCACGCTATCGCTCGAACCCTTTAACAAAGTCGCAACCATTGTACCGTCAAGATTCCAAAGTTTTACCGTATTGTCATAACCAGCAGTTGCCAACATTTTTCCATCAGGACTAAAACTCACCCCCATCACAAAATTATTGTGAGCGTAAAAGCTTCTAAGAATACGTCCCTCCCGACTCCAAAGTTTCACAGTACCGTCGTCACTCGCAGAAGCCAACATTTTTCCATCAGGACTAAAACTAACACTACTAACCCATCCAGTATGTCCCGTTAAAGTTTTAATTAACTTTCCATCGCGACTCCAAAGTTTAATTGTCTTATCGACAGAAGCCGAAGCCACAATTTGACCGTCAGGGCTAAAACTTACACTTTGAACCCGATTTTGATGACCATCCAAAGTTTTGAGGGGTATATCATCAAGCCGCCATAGCCTCACCGTTTTATCAAAACTTGACGAAGCCAGCATATTGCTATCGGGACTCCAACTCACCTGAGTAACTTTATCCCCATGTCCAGCTAAACTTCTAATTAAACTAATCTCAATTTTTACATTTTCAGAGTTGGGATTTCCTTTCCGTTTGACATCATTTGAGTACAACAATCTACCCACACTATCGCGCATTTTCCCCTTACTAATTGCCGGGTTGGGTAGGGGTTTGTTTGCTTGATTAGCAAGGGGATCGACAACCTTTTTTAAACTCCAAATTTTCACAGTTTTATCTGCACTCCCTGAAGCCAAAGTTTTGCCATCTGGGGAAAAACTAACGCTAAAAACGAAGCTAGAATGATTCGTCAAAGTTGCGAGTAAAAAATCCTTAGTTTTTAACGCCGTTGCTTCTTTCTTCTCTTTAACCTGTAAAATCTTTGTGAGATTCCAAAGTTTCACAGTTTTGTCCTCTCCAGCCGATGCAAGAATTTCACCATTAGGAGACAAACTAATACTATAGACTTTAGATAAACCAACACCTTCCCGATGCCGCAAATTTGCCAACAACTTACCATCATTCCGCCAAATTTTCACAGTCCCATTATCGCTAGCTGAGGCAATTATTTTACCATCGCGGCTAAAGCTAACCGCATTTACCGGAGAGTCATGCTGTAAAGTTTTGAAGAGACTACCATTTATCCTCCAAATTTTAACTGTTTTGTCTCCAGAGGCAGAAGCCAACATTTTACCATCAGGGCTAAAACTGATACCCGTAATATTATGAGTATGACCGCTCAAAGTTTTAACTAGGCTACCATTAGTCCGCCAAATTTTCACAGTTTTATCAAGACTTCCAGAAGCCAAGATTTGACTATTAGGGCTAAATGCTACATAAGTTATATTATCGGTATGACCTTTCAATGTTGCTTGTAAACTTCCATCACTTCGCCAAAGTTTGACAGTTTTATCCACGCTGCCAGAAGCAATTATTTTACCATCAGAACTGAAACTTAAACCCCAAATTACATCCCCGTGTCCCTCAAAACGATTGCGTTCTTTAACTCCGTAAACTGCCTGTTGAAGTGCAGCCGCAATTAAAATTTCAGTATCTTTAAGAGTTTGAGTTTCTTGAGTGTTTTCTATTTGTCTCCACTGTTTACCCGCCCTCAAACTTTCCATCAGAGCATCAAACTTATTATTTGATAAAAATAGGGCTTCCGAAGCTGCTGTCAAAGTATTAATATCTGCCCGTTGTCTTTGAGCCATAGCTACCTGTTTTTGAGCGACAGCTCGATGCCAAAAATTTAAAGCCGCAACGGTAGAACTGGATAATAGCACTACGCCGATCGCAGCTAAAGCTAATAGTTGTTTAAGGCGGCGGTTAGTATGGTAAAGTTGCACTTGACTCATTTGTTTATCAGCTTCAGCACGGTGCAGCCTTGCTTCTATACCGAATCTTTGGCGGATAGGTCTGACGAGATAATCATGAACTAATTGATAGCGGTCTTCTGGCGATTCCCGCAGCATAAATAGCAAACCATGACCGACTAATATTTCTAATATTAAGTCAAGATTACTATTGTTTTCCGATCTATTTTTAGCAGATAGTCTGATATTGATAGCCAATGAATTTTTATCGATAGCTAATGACAATTCTTGCTTAGTTTTAATCAGTCTAACTCCTCTTTCATCTGTTAACGAAAACAAAATTTTCCAGGTAGCATCTTCATTTTCTAAGCCGCAATCTGAGATCACTCGATCGAGGGAACGCTTAACTAATTCCGCCTTGGGTTGAACTCCTAGTTGCTGATATTCTTTTAGAGTTGTAATTCTCTCTTCTTGGAGTTGTGCTCCCACCACTTGCAACTCAATTGGACGTACTTCTTCTAGTTCATCAGCTAAATCTAAAACAAAAGCATCAATCAATGCCGGCTCTAAGTAAAATTCGGCCCGTTCAGTTAAATGTTCGATCACGCTGTGGGTATCTCGGATTGAAAAATTTCTTAATTGATAGCGAATCTGCTTGTCTAAAATGTTATTGTTAATTGCATCCAGATTGGGGACGCGATCGCACTCCAGTAAGTAATGCAAATAGTCTTCGCGTAAAGAAAGAATTACCTTAACAAAAGGTAGATTTAAACACTTCCGAAAAAACTCATAAAAAAACTGTCTTTGTGTCCCCGAAGTGCAAACAAAGAAAAACTCTTCAAACTGATCGAAAATGAGTACAGTCAGCAGATTATTTTCTGCATTTTGCCGTAACTGCTCGATAATAAATAATACAGTATCCTCAATTAAACCTTGAGGTTCTAGACTGTTAACTCCTATTTTTGCTGGGCAATTTCCAGAAACTTCTGGCACTTTTTTCGCACTTAATCGCCTCTGCTCTGCTGCTACTCTATTCTCAAGCCCTCTAGTCAAACACTTCTCCAACTCCATCACCCAATCAGTATAAACTTGCACAACAATAGGCAATGTATCCCGCGCACCAAAGCTAATATTTTTCAAAGCTGGCACCAATCCAGCTTTAACAAGAGAACTTTTTCCTACACCGCTTGGCCCATGAATTATAGTTAATTTATGGTCGTCTCTGCCGATTCTTTCCAGTAAGCGGTTAATATCTTGTTGGCGACAGGAAGCAGTCATTTCTTGGGCGATCGCAACTTCATTTTCCACACAAGGCATCGAAGGGTTAATCGCTTGGCGATGGGGTTGCAATTGACCCGCGCCAATAAAAGCTCTGAAACCGTACTGATACTCAATCGAACGCTTGGTTTTCTTAGTGCGGAAGGCCTTGAGATATTCGCCCCGCTCGAAGTAGAGCGATCGCAGATCCGCTAAAATATCAATGTAAAGTCGCGGATCGTATTTCGCCTCAGTTTGCCCAATGGCCAACTCCAAATAATTTACCGCCGCCTCCCACTGTCCCAGTTCCCGCACGCTTTGGGCTAGCAATAATAGATATAAACTCTTATCCGACAGGGGACAAGAGACGGGAGAGGATAGAGAGTTTTGAGTTTTAAAAGATTGCTTTGTTCCTCGCCAGGCTAAACCCTGCGGGTAGGCTTCGCCAACCCGATTTTGAGTATTGAGTTTTGAGTTAAAAAAATCAGAAATTCCCCCTTCTCCTTTCCTATCTCCCCCATCTCCTCCATTGGGTGCTTGATCCAAAATAGCTAAAGCCAGTTCCGCTAACTGTCGCGCATGATGCCATCTAAACTCTTGTAGGGCAACCTCAGCCAGAAAGCCGTAATCTTGAGCAAGTTGGCTGGGAGTACCGTAGATAAAATGCAATTGTAAAGAACTTTCCGCGAGAGTTTGCAACTCTCCCCAAGCTTCCAGCCTTTGCAATACCTCTCCCAAATGAGTCGTCACCGCCGCCACTAAGTCGAGACGGTTTGCTGCTTCAAACGCATTTCTAGATTCTTCTAAACTAATCCTTGCTTCTTGCAAGTGCAAGCGGTTGGCTACAGGATTTCTGGCAGCTTGGAGGCGTTGGCATAAGGCAATGTGAAACAACACTATCCCTTGCCGTTCTAAAAATTGATCGTCTGAGATTGGAGATGGAGAAGAAATAACTTCAGTTTGCTTTAGATTGTTTCTTCTATTGCCATACTTCCCATCTCGCAAAACTTCTTGCAGACTAGGCCAACGTGGTTTTGACTTCTCTCCCTCATCTTTGAGTTCTAGTATCCTCTCCTTAGTTTTCTGTTGCCAAAATGCTAAGCTTTGCTGATAATGAATCAAAGCAATTTCTGTTCGATCGCTGATGTAGTAATCGCGACCAATAACAAATTGTAAGCTGGCTTCGAGAGCAGGTTCTAACTCTTGTCCGCGACTTTCTACATCTTTTAATGCTAATTCTAGTTCTTGTCGCCGCCTGGAACCAATTGTCAAATCGAGAGTATTAACTGGGTTAGAATTAGAGGAGAAAATGGGCGTAGAATCCTTTACCCACAGGTTAGATCCTGAATTTTGCAGTTTAACTTCACTCGTTTGAGACAAATTTAACTTTGTTTCTGGGAATTCTCCCTTGGGTTCAGAGATCGCATTTTCCGATTTTGCATTGAGTTTCCCAACAGTAAAAATAGCATCAGCTTGTTGCCTTAAAAAATCCATCAACTCGCTGGTAGCCATTTCAAATTTAATTGTAGCAGCAGCCCAACTTTTGAAATCGGGAGCCAATCGAATCATTTTCGCCGCAATATCGTCCGTCACCCACAGCACTAAGGGGAAGGCGAAATTTTTGCGAAACTCGTCCCGCACTTGGTTAGTAGATGTTAGTAAGTCATCGATCGCAACCACACTTTCTAGACCAAATACCATCAAAGCAGACTCCGAAACACCACCCATTGACACCAAAGAGCGAGTCTTTACTAACAGCGTAGTATAGAGTGTTTTGACGGATGTAGCTAGGACTATATCTTGTATTTGAATGGGCGACATTTCCCGGAGTCGTTGCACCATTGCCAACCGCAATTGCTCGTAATTGCAGCGCACTAAAATTAGAGAAAATTGCCCTTGAGACATGGTAATGGAGCGTACCAGAGTCTTTAGCGATCGCTCGTTATAGCTAGAAGTTTCCTCTAGCTTCATCAGATCGGTCATACTTTCTACCTTATTTTGAAATTGTACTGTGATTCCAACTGAAATTCGACTTTTTGCAAAGTTACTCTACATCTTGAAATTTTTAGCGTAACTGCTGAAGTACAACACATTAGGCCTATTGGCAGCCTCAGCATTTTCAGCTAAAAGTATGTTTACAAAAAATCTATTTAGTTCAGACAAACACAATCCACCCCAAAAATATTCCTAAAGGAATAGGTACTTTAGTTTGAGTATATCTTACTAACTACAGCGCTAAGGGAATTTGCACAGCGCATCAATCCTCTGAAGGGAGTTAGAAGCAAGATACAATACCAAGTAGCAGTTTAAATCATAATTAACTCTGAAAAAGCGTAAAAAAAAGTTAAGTTACGAAATTGCCACTCGGAATTAAAACGTTTAGGCATTAAATTGCCTAATTACAATGAAGAGACCATAAGTATTTAGTTATTTAAGAAAGCAGAAAGAAGATTTATAAAGTCAGCTTAGTCCTCCATATTTCACTTTTAATTAGGTGGAGCTACTTAACAACACCTTGCTGCGATCGATCTCAAGTTTAACCTACAACTTCAAGACATTGCTGCCAAGCTTTATATTTCTTAGTCTCTGCTAGTGCTGGATTGATTCCAAACCAGCGTCCCTCACGATCGCGATATTCAAATACAAACATACTTCGGAGTAAAGTTTGGCATTCTTCCTCCCCTGTAACATTTTGTCTTTGCACCACTTGAAAGAGCAATTCCCATTCTTGTTCAGTGATGGCAGCAAGCAAATCATCGCGGTATTCTTGAATAACATTTTCCAAACATTCTCGCGAAAAAGGAGGGTCTTCTTGTTGCAAACAACTATACAACAATACCAATAAATTGCGAACATGACCGCCACTGACTCGGCAGAGTCGATCTAATGTTTGGGGATTGTCAAAAACATGAGGTATTAAAGCAGTACGATCGCTAGGATCTATAGTAGGAAAAGCTCTTGCTAGCACTAGCTGCCGCAATAAGGCCATCCCCTCTTCATAGTCCTTACCCGAACGAGCTTGCACTGGTACCATTGGCAATACTTTAGGTTTAACTCCAAATCGATTCGCGAGTCTGCCGAAGTCATTGGAGAAAATCAATGTTAGAGGAATGGTATAAACTACATGGCAATTTAACTTTCTCAACTGTTCGCCGCGATCTACAAATAGATATTCTGGCTGCGTTCTTCCCGAAGCTTTCAATGTAGCATCTAAGCGATCGAGATTGTCAATAATAACTACCAGCCCTTTGTGTCCTTTATACTTAAGTTCCTTTGTGGCGCGTTCGAGAAGTTCTTCATTAATAGCTTGCAAAATGCTATTAGTTCGTGGTTCTAAGTATTGCCGTAACTGAGAGCGGAGTTTGGGAGAATCTTTAGTTTTAGCAGTAATTTTGGCAATACCAACAGATAACTCAGCCTCGGCTGAAAGTTCTATGGGAGTTTGTAAGAACTCAGCAACTTCTGTAAACAGATTTTGAAAATATCCATGCCTGAGTTTAATACCAGCAGATTCTAAACTTTCACTTACTTGGCGAGCAATACTTAGTAAAATATCGCTGATGTCTACATCTCCCATATCCAAATCTTGAGAAGACTCGAAGTAAACAACATAAAAGTCTTCTTGCTCTAACTCAGTTTTGAGCCGAAACAATTCAGTAGATTTACCACAGCCTATGTGGCCCGTAAAGAGCTGGCAAGTAGGCTCATTAGGGGAGATCCGGGTAATGGTTCGCTGCAAGGATTCGATAATCTTTCCACCCCGTACTGAAGCAAAATCAATGTAATATTGGCGATCCCCTGGATTCCCCATGACTAGAGTTTTGCTAGGGTTACACGCCTTATAAAATCTGTCTAAGTCCAGTACAATCACGATTATTCTTGACCAAAATTTAACATAAAATGCGAGTTTAAGTTTACTTTGACAGATAGCTGTTCGGCTTGTGGGGGTTAGGGGAGCGGGGGGGCGGGGGAGCGGGGGGGCGGGGGAGCGGGGGAGCGGGGGAGCGAGGAGGAGCGGGGGGGGATGGGGGGATGGGAGGGATGGGGAGGGATGGGGAAGATGGGGGGGATGGGGGAGATGGGGGAGATGGGGAAGGTAGCAATTAGCAATTAGCAATTAGCAATTAGCCATTAGCCATTAGCAATGTGGGTAATTTTACGAGGATCTGGTTAAATTATTAGGGGAAACGGGAGGCTAGGAATAAAGGGTAGATGGCGAGTTTTGCATCAGTTTCTCAAACGGAGTTAGGGCGCAGGCGCGACCAGTTGCGCCGCCAGAGGCGCTTGAAATTGGTTCAGGGAATTTGGCAAGCATTGGCAGTCAGTACCTTTGCTGGGGGTTTGCTCTGGGGGATCGCTCAGCCGATTTGGTTGATTACCAAACCGGAGCAGGTTAAGGTTGAGGGCAATCAGTGGCTTTCTGACCGTGCGGTGATGTCTTTGTTGCCGCTGTCTTATCCCCAGTCTGTGTGGGGCATTCAGCCTCAAGCTCTGGCTAAAAAACTGGAGTCAACTGGGCCGATCGCTAAAGCAAAGGTGATTCGTCATTTGTTTCCCCCATCTTTGAGGGTAGAAGTGCAGGAACGTCTGCCTGTGGCGATCGCTCAACCTGGGCTCGCATTAACACCCACACAGGAAACACAGAAGGCTGGCTGGCTCGATGCCAATGGGGGCTGGATGCCTTTGGAGAGCTATACTGCGGATAAGCGATCGGGTAGAGTCTCTGAAGGCGGTAGTGCCTCTAAGGGAGCAGGAAGCTCGCACTCTATGCCTACTCTCAAAATCATCGGCCGCTTAGAACTCTATCGCGTCTATTGGCCTCAATTTTACTCTGCACTTAGTCGCAGCCCTGTGAAAGTCTTTGAGGTTAATTGGCAAAATCCGGGAAATTTAATCTTGATGACGGAACTGGGTATTGTACATTTGGGGCCTTACAGTTCCCGAATGGCTGAGCAGCTTACTGTTTTGGACAAGATGCGGCAATTGCCAAAAAAACTGGATTCAAGCAAAATTGGTTACATCGATCTGAAAAATCCAGCTTCGCCGATGATTCATATCCCGGAGCAGGAAAAACAGTAGATGCGATCGTTGGCTTCGGGCCCAACTTAGCTTACAGTTAAGTATCAACTTTTTTGTTGTGGATTTACACCCATTAAAAAAGTTGTCCTTAAGAATCCCCGCGTCTTTAGACCGGGGAATGTCAATTATCATCCCCGATTCTAATGACTCTTAATTATAGACAAGGGTCTGGCCAGGACAGCACCCATTCGGAAGAACAAGCAAATTTTACCCTGGCAGTAGATTCTGCTAATCCCTTTGGACGCAAGTCTGGGATATATTTAGGAGATCCTAATATCGATATTAAAGCCATGCCCCGCGAAGAATCTAGGAGTGGCGATATTGTGCCAAGTAGTGCAGCAAGAATTAAAGTGATTGGTGTTGGCGGGGGTGGGAACAATGCCGTTAACCGCATGATCGCCAGCGAAGTTGCAGGTGTGGAATTTTGGACGGTGAACACTGATGCCCAAGCTTTGTCTCTGTCTAATGCCCCTAAACGCTTGCAAGTAGGACAAAAGTTGACTCGCGGCCTGGGGGCAGGGGGCAATCCTGCCATTGGTCAGAAGGCGGCTGAGGAGTCTCGCGATGAGATTGTTAATGCTTTAAGCAATTCTGACTTGGTTTTCATCACGGCTGGTATGGGGGGCGGCACTGGTACCGGTGCGGCTCCGATTGTGGCTGAGGTGGCTAAGGAAATGGGAGCTCTGACAGTCGGTGTAGTGACGCGGCCTTTCACTTTTGAGGGTCGCCGCCGTACCAGCCAAGCGGATGAGGGCATTGCTGCTCTGCAAAGCCGCGTGGATACGCTGATCGTCATCCCGAATGATAAGCTTTTGTCTGTGATTTCTGAACAAATGCCTGTTCAAGAAGCTTTCCGTGTTGCGGATGATATTCTGCGGCAAGGGGTACAGGGCATCTCTGACATTATTACGGTTCCGGGCTTGGTCAATGTTGACTTTGCTGATGTCCGTGCTGTAATGGCGGATGCTGGTTCGGCTTTGATGGGTATTGGTTTGGGTTCTGGAAAGTCGCGGGCTCGTGAAGCGGCGATGCAGGCTATTTCTTCGCCTTTGTTGGAGGCTTCGTCGATTGAGGGCGCACGGGGTGTTGTTTTCAACATTACTGGCGGTACTGATATGACTCTCCATGAGGTGAATGCAGCGGCTGAGACGATTTATGAGGTAGTCGATCCTAATGCCAATATTATTTTTGGGGCAGTAATTGACGAGCGACTTCAAGGCGAAATCAAGATTACTGTGATTGCTACTGGTTTTTCGGGCGAGGTGCTCTCGGTGCCAACGGTTAAGGAGATTGGGGTACGCCGGTCTAATACTTCTAGTCCTGCTGCTACTCCAACACCCGATCCGAAGGTGCCGGCGGGATTGGATATTCCTGAGTTTCTCCGAAATCGCCGACCGCCAAGGTAGGGTTTTGTTAATTGTTAACGGTTAACTGTTAACGGTTAACTGTTAACTGTTACCAATTACTAATCTCTAATTTCCGATCCGGAAACTGGAATGCCTAAATTTTGTTGACGGGTGAAAATTCGATGGTTTCGCCTGGGGCGGGGGTTAGGAGTTGGGTGGGTAGTTCAGAGGCGGCGAGGCGATCGCGAAATTCTTCTACGCTGCCAATTGTCTTAATTAACATTGGTAAAATACCACTGGCTCGAATGTCGCCGAGGGCAGTGGGTACGAAATATCTAGGTTTTAAGGTTTGGGCGAGGTTGAGGGCTTCTGTTGGCCCCATGATAATTTGTCCTAGAATTGGGAAGATTTGACCGATGACAGGTGCGATCGCGACATCAATTCTTCCTAGTCGCTCTTTTATTCCCTTAAATGGTGAAAAGTGCGGTTCGTAATAAATTGTCTCGTCGTTAGTTAAGTCTTTAAGCAAATAGCCGTTTTCTACCTGGCCCGGTTGGATTTCTGCTCCGGGAACGGCGATAATTTGTAATTTATCTTGGATAAACTCTTGCCAATTTGACAAAGATGCGATACTTTTATAACCTAAACTACTGAGGACTTTGGTAGCAGTAGGAGAGGCAACAGCAGGAATGGTGCGATCGAGTTGTTTTAAAGTAGGTTTGTGACAGTGATCGTCTAGACCTTGAGTAATGAGAATTAAGTCGATTGCTGGTAAAGTATCCGGCGTAAAGGCTGGGGGCTGGACGCGATCGGCGCTAAATAACCAGGGTTTGCCGTAAAATACTAGAGGATCGACTAGCCAGGGATCGATTAAGACTGTTTGGCCTGCGATTTGTAAGATCCAAGAGTTGAGGTCAATTCGGGTGAGTTTCATTAATGTTAAGGGTTAGTTGTTGGTGGTTAGTTGTTTGGGGAGCATCCCTTTTTTGAAAAAGACCTAACCCCCAGTTTCCCCGATCGACAAGCTGAGTAGATTAATTGTCGAAAGGATTAATTAAATTTGGCTATTCACCCACACTAAGCGAAGGATATAACTGGTTTGGCAGGATTAGGGATGTTTTGAAACTACGATCGCAACAGAATGCAGGCGCGATCGCGATCGGCGGTTTTAACTTTTCCCACTGTTTGTTACTTAATTCCCCAAGGCTTCATGAGCGTTAAGAGCTAGCGATCGCTATTTTCCAGAATACAACAACGCAAGAAAACACGCCCTACCCCCTTTTTCCCTGGCATCTAACCTACTAAAAACTAAAAGGCGCGGTAGAATCGCGCCTTTACAAACTCAGAACTTAGCCTGCTGCTTAACTTAGAACAAATCAGGAGGCAAAAGCACCTTATTAACTAAAACAATCACCCCATTGGCAGTGCGGCGAGACGACTGTATTACGCTAGCGTCATTCAGCGTCACTTTATCGCCAGTCTCATTAAGCTGAATTTTCACGGGCATACCTGCGGCAGTTTGCACCACACCGGCCTCTATTTCCTTGGCAGTAACTTGACCCGCAACTACGTGGTAGTTCAGCACCTTAGCCAATTTGTCCTTATTCTCTGGTTTAAACAACTTCTCCCGGATGTCCGCAGGTAAAGCTGCAAACGCTTCATCTGTTGGTACAAAAACAGTAAACAGCACCTTATTGGGGTCTGCTTGGTCTTTTACACGGAAGTTGTCAGTTAAACCAGCCTTTTTCACAGCCTCAGCAAAGGCTTGGAAGTCTCGGTAATACTTGATTGCCGAATCCAATTCGCCAGCAATCGTACCGTCAACGCTGCGGCTTGTACCACCAGAAGGGTTAAAGATACTGGCGGAGTAGTTGAACTGCGCCAACACCGGTACAGTAATCAGGGCGCTGACACCAAGAGCAGCTACAGCACCAGTGAGCTTTTTAATCCAATTTGTCTGATTTTGGGAATCCATCGCTTTTTTCTCCAAATTACGGCTGGATGCCCCCTGATCTTATCCTCTCAGAGCTTGAACCTTTGTTTGCTGAAAGACCACATCCTTGAGCACATAAGCAAAGGAAAGCTTTTGCTTGGGTCAAAGGCGAATTTTATAGCTGTGCTTGTATGGCATAGCTGTTACTCTAAGCTTTGACATCTATCCGTGTATATAAAAAGATTCTACATGATGAGGGGTGAAATACATAGAGGGTAATAAAGATTTTTTATAAAACTTAAATCTATCGAGAATTTGTTTCCCCTGGAGAGGGAAGTGGGATACAATGGCTGTGGGGTTACACCCCCCACGCAGGGTAATTGTAAATATGTTAAGGGTGTCGTTCGGTCGCTCGGCAGAGAAAAAATTTTTTGGCATCTACAGTAAAAAGTAACAACTCGAAATCCAGAAGAAACGAGTAAGAGACAAATCAGGAGCTATACAGGGCATTGAGTTTGCATCTCTCGCTGTGCTTTTCCCATGACGTAAGCACGAACTTGAAAAGCACATCGAACACCTGCGCCAAAAAATAGCGAAGGAAAGCGATCGCGTGGGTTCAGACTTCCTGCATCAAGGTTTAACCCAAATTGCTAGTTAATTCTGCCCGATCCAGGCACGGGCGGCAGAAGAGTTAAACGGCACGACATCTACCAAGTCAGTGATACTCAAAATCTCGCTAGCAAGAAGCTGCAAATTATCTACTCCTTCTTGCTGAATGCGATCGGTCAAAAGAGAAAGTTATTTGTTGAAGTCTCAGGCTACCTGTGATTTCAAACTTTACTTGGTTAGGCTATTGGTATCACTCTTTGAATGTCATTACTCATTGGTCTAGGGCTTACGCAAAACCACCATTTTCCGTTGCAAAGGCAAGTGCCTGCGGGTAGCGCTTACGAAGCGAAGCAAACCCAAACTTTGATTTTTTGCGATCCGTCGGTAAGTCCTGTGATGATGAGTGAGTAAAAACAGACTAATACCTGCTAGAGGCTTAGGAAATTCCTCGGCAATATATAAGGTTGAAAGCGATGAAACCTGAACGTCATATTTATCTGCTAGTAACAACGTTTCCAGCCCCCAATAAAACCTTTAAAAAACAAGAGAATGCTGGCTATCGGTTGTGGGATCTTGGTAAGAAATCCTCTTTTCTACTACCTCTTGCCTCTTGTTTGCTGCCATCTTTAGTACAGGCTCAGCCTATTGTGCCAGCAGCCGACGGTACGAACACTACCGTTACCCCTGAAGGAAATCGCTTCAATATCAGCGGGGGTCAATTATCTAGAGATGGCTCGAATCTGTTTCACAGTTTCCAGCGATTTGGTCTTTCTCAAGGTCAGATTGCAAACTTTCTTTCCAATGACACGATTAGAAATATTTTAGCTCGCGTCACTGGCGGAGAAGCCTCAGTTATTAATGGCTTAATTCAACTTACAGGAGGTAATTCTAACTTATTCTTAGTCAATCCAGCCGGGATTGTATTTGGGCAGAATGCTCAACTGAATGTACCAGCCTCTTTTACCGCTACCACAGCCAGCGGTATTGGATTTGGTGACAACTGGTTTCAGGCTTTTGGGGCTAACAATTACTCAAATTTACTGGGAACACCGAGTGCTTTTGCTTTCCCAAATTCCGATCCAGGGGCGATTGTCAATGCTGGCAATTTGAGAGTCGAAGCAGGTCAGAATATAACCTTGATCGGCGGTAGTGTAATCAGTATCGGCACTTTGGAAGCACCCGGTGGCACTATTACTTTAGCTGCTGTTCCTGGCGAGAAAATAGTACGGATTAGCCAAGAGGGGCGGCTGCTAAATTTAGAAATTGCACCTCTGTCGGTAGAATCAGGAATTTTAACTCCTGATGCCAGAAATTTTATGCCACTTTCTTTGCCGCAAATGTTGACAGGTGAAGGTAGCAGCCATGCAACAGGAATATCAGTTAATACGGACGGGCAAGTGGTACTCACAGGTGGGATGCCTGTGCAGGAGGGGGCGGTAATTGTGGCTGGTAATATAGATGCTTCCAGTTCAGATCGAGTGCCAACTTTACACATGGGAGGAACCGTTGAAATTTTGGGCGATCGCATTTTCCTCAATAGTGCCAAAATTGACGTTTCAGGTATTAATGGTGGCGGCACAGTCAAAATCGGCAATGGGAAAATAACTACTAATTCGGAATTTTTAAATGCACCAGAAATTCATGTCAGTAGCGATTCTGAGATTGCTGCTAACGGTGGAGTTAATGGTAATGGCGGCGACATCACCATCGGTCGATGGGGAGGTTTAGCGACAACTGATTTTAAGGGTCAAATTAGCGCACGCGGTGGCAGCAATTCAGGTGACGGTGGCACTATTGAAATTTCAGGCAGCGGTACTTTTGCCGGCACTGTAGATTTAAGCGCTACCAACGGCAATACTGGCAGCATCCAACTTAATTCTGAAAATATTGTAGTTGCGCCAGATTCAACAGATAGCCAACAATTAACTGACAGCCAAAAACTGATAATTCCTCAAACAACACTGGAAAATATAACCGCTAATGCTGATGTTGTCATCAAGGCTAATAACGATATTACTATTAACAACTTAGGGGAAAGACCGATCAATTTAAACCCTAATCGTGAGGCAAGATCGATGGCATTTGTCGCCGATGCCGATCGCAATGGGATTGGATCGTTTTCTACAAGTAACTCTCAATCGGCAATTTTGACCAATGGAGCCGCACTGAGTATTTCCGGTCAAAATTTAACAATTGGTAAAATAAATGCCAGTGGTGGAGCTATTAACCTGACTGGGAATGATATTAGTTTCAGGGGTGGAGAAAGTTCGATTTCCAGCACTGGCGGCTCGATCTTGATTGCGCCAAGGACGGCAGAACAAGCCATACAAATTGGTGGTGTTGCACAAAATATTCCCAATACCCTAAATCTGGAAAATTCAGATCTGGCAGCTTTGGATAACGGCTTCAAAGCAATTACAATTGGTAGATTAGAAGGTAGAGGTGCAATTACGGTCAATGCGGTGCAAGTAAATGACCCCCTAACCTTACAGTCGCCTGCCGGAACTGTCGCAGTTCAAGGGGAAATTATTGCCAAAGATGATGCCTCTGTGACTATAAATGCACAGTCAACGACGTTGAATGCCAATATTACGACTAACAATAGCGATATTAATATTAATAGTGCAGTAACTCTCACCAATGATGTTTCTTTGAAAACGGGTGAAACTGGCGGAAATATTGCGATTTCCTCGACATTAAACAGTAAAGAAAATGCAGCTCATAACCTAGTCTTAAACGCAGGGACAGGCAATATTACTTTTAAAGGTGCAGTAGGTACTGGCCAAAATCAACAACTAGGAAATCTTTCAATCGAAAGTGCTAACAACGTACAAGCTGATGCAGTTATTGCAGCGGGAAGCGTGCAGCAGTCAGTAGGTGTTGGTAAAACTACTCTTGGTGAAGTACAAACAACAGCTCCTAATGGTGTTGATATTACTACAGGTGGTGACATCCAAACGGGAAATATTACTGCTAATGCCGGTGATATTCGCTTGACAAGTCAAACTGGAAATGTCACCGTTGGTATTCTCAATTCATCTGCAAGAGTGCATGAACGTTCAGGCAATATTAATGTAAATGCTGCTGGTCATATCAGCGCAGGTTCAGTTATTTCCTTTGGCTTTGAACGGGGAGGAGATATCAGTCTCACCAGTAAAAATAGCGGTATTGCAGTGGAATCCATTAATGCTGGAAGTAAAAGCGGTAACACTGGTAGTGTCCATGTAAAAACGGCCCAGTATTTCCGGGTTTTGAATGATGAAACAAAGGTGGAAAATCCTACTTTAGCTGTTCACAGTCAGCAAGCCAAAGTTAACAGTCCACAAATAACTGACACCTACGCTTCGATCGTGCAAATAGAGCAAATTCGCAGTCAGGAAATAGGGAATAAACTTGCCGTTAATGTTAAACCATTGAACGGTCATAATATCCAAGCATCCCTCACTACAATTGCACAGCAAACGGGGAAAAAACCAGCCGTAATTTACGTGGTATCTCGCCCTGAACAGTTAGAATTAGTGTTGCTAACTCCCAATGGTAAGCCGATATTTAAAAGTATACCCGCTGCGAATAGCGATGCACTGCGGCGACAGGTACAAAAGTTAATTGGTGGAATTAGTCACCGTCCTGATGAAAGTAGCGCCAACAGTTATTTAAGTGCTTCTCAACAACTTTATCAGTGGTTAATTGCACCTTTAGCTGAAGATTTAGAAAAGCAGAAAATAGATACTCTGGCTTTTTCTTTAGATCCAGGAATGCGGAGTTTGCCTTTGGCTGCTCTCCACGACGGGAAACAATTTTTAGTGCAAAAGTATAGTCTCGGTTTGATTCCCAGTATTAATTTGACTGATACAAGCTATCAAAATATTAATAATTTCTCGGTTCTAGCAATGGGTGCTTCGCAATTTAAAGACCCGCAAGTTGTACCTTTGCCTGCTGTACCTGTGGAGTTGTCTACAATTACGCAAGATAGGGGCGGTCGTTCTTTCTTAAATCAAGAGTTTACTTTAGATAATCTCAAGGCACAACAATCTAGGGGACAATTTGGAATTATTCACTTAGCAACTCATGGCTCTTTTGACCCAAGTATGCCGAGTAATTCTTATATTCAAATGTGGGATGGAAAACTGCGGTTTGAGCAGTTGCGGGAGTTAGGAAAGCAGCGGTTAGAGTTATTGGTTTTGAGTGCTTGCGAGACGGCTTTTGGTAGTCAAGATGCGGAGTTAGGTTTTGCAGGTTTGGCAGTACAGTCGGGTGTTAAGTCAGTATTGGCGAGTTTATGGCAAGTTGATGATGCTGGTACTTTGGGGTTGATGAGTGAGTTTTATCGCCAGTTGAGTTTGCAAGGGTTGACTGTAAAGGCGGAGGCTTTGAGACAGGCGCAAATTGCAATGATTGAGGGCGATTTGCGCGTGGAGGGAGGGCAGTTGCGAAGTACCAGTCGCGGAGGAGAGGCTGTTAGTTTGCCCTCAAGTGAGGGGCAAGTTGTAGCGAATTTATCACATCCTTATTACTGGGCTTCTTTTACGATGATTGGTAGTCCTTGGTAGGTGGTTTGATAACTGAGTTGGTAACGAATTTAACTGATGAGTGAGTTGGTGGTAAGTTTTTACACATTTAAAACCTGAATATTAATTCACTTATCAATTCCAAAACATAACAACTTTTGATAGATGTCAGTTTATTTGTGCCTGGCTATAATTAATCTATAGCAACCGCAAGGTGGTTAGGGCATTCTGGGTTCTTGAAACCCTTAATTCTATTCCCTTCTTCCCCTAGTCCCTAGTCCCTAGCGCCTAGCTATACAGGATGTAAATAGGAGAAATTGATGATGAATAAAGTTATCACTGCTCTGCAACTGAGTGCAATTTTGCTGGCTTTGATGCCTGCTGCTCAAGCACAAGAAACTGTGCCGCAATTAAGTCAAATTGCTGAACCGACTTTATCGGGGGATTCGCTGAGGACGGTTGAGGCGAGAACGCTGGATTCTGATTACCAAAATTTTATCTCTCAACCAGAAAACAGGAGGAATTCTACTGGTAATGGTGAGAGTTTGGGGGATGAGTTTCGCATCCAACTGGGTCAGGATGTAGATGTTGTTACCAGTCCTTCTGATGCTCAGCGTCAAGGAAGTCCTTTACCTGCCAATCAAAGTAATAATGGCTCTGATGCGTCGGTTCAGCTTCAGTTAGGGCTTTAGCAATCTCAGCCAATTTTAGGTGGTGTTTATGCAATTTTGGAAGTTTGGTTTGAGGAGAGCTCCCTGGAAATAGGGGAGCTTTGCTTTATATAAGCTCCAAGAACTTTTTATAAGTAAGCGATTTGTGACCGGGATCACGCCTTTAGCTTTACTTTATCACATGATGAAATGGCTTTTTATCACAGAGATTTACACGGTTAGTATTAAAATTAAATTCAGTCAGTTTCTAATTAAACTTATTTTGTTACATCAATTTACAAAACGGTGGAAAAGTTACTATGAAATCTACAACAGAGGCTCAATTGATTAATTTTTTACGAGGGGAATTGGCGATTCCGATGGCTGCGATCGCGATCGCTCTCCGACATGGAGATCGGGATGTTAGCCAATTACCGATGATTCTTTGGCAGTATGGGTTGGTGAGTTTGGAACAGTTAAATACAATCTTTGATTGGTTGGCAACAGTAAGTAATTAAGAAGTTGGGGAGCTTGAGAGTTAGTGGAGTTTGAGCTCAGTTACAATTAATTAATCTGAGATTTGAAGTAGACTTGATATTACTTAGGGTTGAGGCGTTTAGAAATTTGGCTAACTATACCGCTAAGAATCGCTCCTCCCATAAGAATGCCAATTGCTGGGGTAAATAAGGGCTGCCACAGTGAATACCAAAGGTCAAAGCCGAGGTTTACCCCGACTGAGCGTCCAAAGACTGCGATCGCAAACCATCCAAAGCTGAGCAAGACTAAGAATACATTAGCTACTAACAAAATATTTAGCCAATTGAGAAATTTATCTTTCATTGTTCCCTCTATTGATTCATAATTGAACTATCCCTGGGCTAAAGCCAAGGGGCTTTGATATCATTTTGATATCATTTTCTTATAAGATATCATTTAATTGTTGCTATACAGTCTGTGAAAATATGGTTCGCTACACACTTGCACAAAGCCCAGAAGTTATTCTGACTGTCAAGGGCAGAGATTCAGTCAAAGCTCGCGAAGAAGCGATGGATCAGCTCATGGAACTAATGGACGCAGGCTCGCTCACTACGGAGCTCAAGGAGGGATTTGGGCCAAAGCAATTTATTGAGGTGAAAGAACCCGAAGATAGTGGTTCTGAGGAGGAGGACGGAATTACTCAGGCTGTACAAATTCTCAGTAATCTAGCTACTCTGAAGCTAAAAGTTATGGAATCTCGCGATGAAGCCCTCAAGGTTCGGGCTGCGATCGATATTCTATTTACGGATGAGGCTGTAACTGTTGAAGAGATTGCGAACCTCAAAGATGGCTTCAAGGTTCTTAAAAATTTTGCTCAAGCTAATGTTCGGTACCGAGAAGCTAGAGCAAAAGCTGAGGATGCTCGTGCAGTTCTCGATGCAGCTTTGCAATCTAATGAACCCGATGTTAAACAATCAAATACTGGGAAGTAAGTAAAAGGAAAAAGAACTTAGTCAGAGGATTGTATTTTTGTAGGAGCGAAGCATTCACGACTAAAATCTATTGTATGTTATAGATCGGATCTGGTCGCAATGCTTCGCTCCTACGGATATATTTACAAATCACAGCAATTTTAATTTAATTAAGTCGCCGACAACAAAAAGGGTAAATCCACAACTTCTCCTTCAATTTCTCCTACCTGTACTTTCAAGCCTTCACCGCCAGCTTTAGTACGGATATAAGCAAGACCAAAAGGCCCATCATCAGTCACAACAAAACTGGTTAGCTTCCCAACTTTTTCTTCTCCAATTGTCACCGCTGCACCCACCTCTGCCTCACCGCTCAAACGAAGGCCCCAAAGCTGTTGTTTCACTCCTTTATATGTATTTAAACGAGCAATTGTTTCTTGACCGATGTAGCAGCCTTTATCATAAGAAATAGTATGTAAAAGACGAGCTTCTAGAGGGTTATATTCATCTGTGAGTTCAAAGTCGGGAGCTGGTCGTCCTTGCTCGATTCGCAGGTGTTCCCACACGCGATCGCCTGCGGGAATTGCTCCATTTTGTACTAATTTATCCCAGAGATTTGCTGCCTGGTTTCCATCAACAATAATCGTATAGCCGCTAGTTGCTAAACCGCTACCAACAACAACGCGAATACTACTTTCAGTGGTAGTATTTTCTATTAGTTTGTGAGTGCCGTAAGGTTTGCCTTCAATACCCGTTATCCCCAATTTATCTAATAGTTTATTACTATGGGGCCCAATCAAACTAAAGGTAGCAGTAGCATCAGTTACATCTTTAAGTTCCACTTTATCCATTGGGAAAATATATCGATCTAGCAACTCTAAGAGTTTTTGACGGCGGTTAGGGGAAACTAGCAGCAGAACTTTATCTTCTGTAATAATCGCGGTGGCAAGATCGATTGTCCGGGCGGTAGAGGTGACAAAAACGGTGTCACAGCCTTGTCCCGGTTGCAGGATATTGAAATTGTTGGTACTTTGGTTATGTAAGAAGCGGAGGCGGTCTTCACCTGAAACTTCTAACCGTCCCCAGTGAGTGCGATCGCACAAGATAACGCCTTGGCGCGAGGCTAAAATAGCCTCAGCATCATTGCCAAAACTAACAGGGACATTTGCCTGGGTAACTGAGGAAATAAATTCTGCACCTGCGGATGCTTGAATGTCGCGCAATTCTTGAATCATAAATTTAATTAAACAGATTAAATTATTCAGCCGTTCACAGTTAGCCGTTCACAGTTAACAATTAACAATTAACAATTAACAATTAACAATTAACTAGGCAATTGTGCAAACATATCCTGTACTAATTGACTGGCTTTTGCCTCAAGCCGGTTCCAATCGACGTTACCAGTTTCCTCAATTAGACTGGTGTCTATCTCAACTTCTACACTTTGGTTTTCTACGTGAGTGAGAGTGTAGTTACTAAAGCAAACTTGATAACAAAGTTCCCACAAATCAACGCACATTTTTTGGTCTTGATGTTCTAAGCATAACTGATAGCCGGGCACTGGGAGCTGCACCTCTTGATAAGTACCTTTCCAGACTGATTCATCTAACTGTTTGCGAATGTTATCGATCAGTCTGATCAAGGCTGGCTGCATCAATAGTTCAGCCTGCTGCCACGCGATCGCGTTAGTTATTTTTGGTTTCATAAGAAATAATGTGGAAACCCCTTCTTTGAAATTGAACTGCACTAACCGCAGTTTACGCAAAAGATATAATATTAAGCAATAGCGATCGCATTTCCTCTACCCTGGGAATCATCCTGCGAGGCCTTACCTTCCGCCACTTCCGCAAATACCTTCATCTCTTTCATCTCTACCGTACCAAAGAGAGTCCCAAAAGATACATCTGCGGCATCCCTACCCGTACCAATGCGGATAATCCCATTTAGAGGTACAAGCCGCGTCGCATCGAACAAATACCAGCGATCGCCGAGGTAAGCTTCAAAACAAGCGTGAAAATCCGGCGGTTCCAGCTTATAAGCATAAGCCGAGACAAAACGAGCAGGTATATTTAATGCTCGACAAAAAGCAATTCCTAAATGGGCGAAATCGCGGCATACGCCGGCTCTTTCAGTTGCAGTATCGTAAGCCGAAGTCTGCGAATTTGTACTCCCAGACAAGTATTTTACTTTATCATAAATCCAATCACAAATAGCCATTACTCTCGAATATCCCGGCTGTAACTCTCCAAACTCAGACTCAGCCAAACCCGCCATTAAATCTGACTGGCAGTAGCGGCTAGGATAGAGGAAATAGAAGGTTTCCGCAGGCAAATTAGCTGGGTCGATTTCTGCGATCGCTTTATCGTCAGCATAAAAGTGGGATAATTCTACCACTGCCCGATACCCAATTTCTAAATCTCCCGGTGTTGCATTTACGCGGATGTAGCGGTTTCCCTCTAGAGGGCTAATATATTCCTCAACTTTTAGCGGTGGCTCTAATTTGAGTTCTTCGTGTAAAATTTTTTGACTGTTAGTCTTGACTGCCTGGATATTAAATATCATTGTTGTGGGTTGAACAAGATTATATTTGAGTTGACAGCCAATGTTAAATTTTTGCATAAGATTATGTAGCTTTAGATATTGAATATTGTAGCGGGTTAATCACTGGAAGCGATTCTAACCAAAGTATGAAACTAAAGTATGAGAACGATCGGCAATAGTCTTGCTTTTAATATTAGGTTAGGTAGGAATTGCCGAGGGTTGCGATCGCAATGCAGCGAGGTTTCCTGTAGCCTAAGTTAGGCGCGATGCTCACTTTAGGGAACTAAGAGATAAATCTTAAACCGCGCCGTAAACCCACACTTACCTCAGTAGACATTAAGGGAATTAAATAGGATTTTTTACCTATTTACCAGAATTTTTGTAGACTACGAGCGGGAAACCTAAGACGATTGCTAGCTAATATCTTTACCAACATTCTTGTAGGTTAGCATCAGCAAATCAAGATAGGATGACGATCTTCCACCAGAGTTTTTCGTATACAGGACTTACGCACCCAACCAAAGAAACCTGGTTTTTTGACGAAAATACAGCAGTCACCAAGGCGATTAGGAGACGCTCGATTGCTGGAACCCACTTGTTCTATTCCCTTCTTTCACGCTTCCCCTAGCCCTGAGCATCGTAGCCCCTATCTGCGACCCACAGATGCTATCAAAAACCCGGTTTCTGGTACTCCATTAGTTCGTTAGGAACCACGCGCACAGTTAGCCGAACGACTGCACGCCGAAGTCACAAGGCATCGCCCCGCTCTGTTTGCTAAATTTAGTAAGCCAAAGTTTCTAAAGTTTCTCGCAGATAGCTGCGAACTTGCTGGTCAAGGGTGACAGTTTCTGGATGCTGCTCAATATCGCGCTCTAGCTGCCACCGTTGAAACCCAGAACTTGCCGCACTTGCTTGTTTCAAGCTTTCCCACATTTCTGAATCTTCGCGAAGTTGGCCTAGCGATGGAGCTTGATATTCTTGAGGAGTAGATGCAGAATTAACCATAGCTTTAATTTCAATCGCTTGTCTGGACTTAAACGATAGCCTTGACTTAGCCTATCTAAAAAAATTATACAACAAAAATCGGCAATAAAATTATTATTCAGAAATGAGTCCTGACTCTTCTTTATCCAGGAATTTTAATGCGATCGCCTCTATTGGCGTTGTTAAGAATATTGCTGTATCAGAGGCTACAAAGGGTGAATTTGAGGCATTTCTCAGTCTCAAACCGTATTTTTGATAGTTACAAAGTTTTGAGTTTTGAGTTTTGAATTTTGAGTTAAACAGAAGAGTTGCGATCGCGAGTTCATAAACCTTTCCAAAATGGAAACCCATCCCCTTTATGGGTGGGAGGAATTTTTGGGGCTGTCTTCCGCCGTGAATCGTTTTTTTCCATTACCGCCTTGGGGCTGTTTAGTTCGGTGTGATGAAAGTGATGTACTTTCGATGGGACAATTACCATCTCAAACCTCACAACCCTGTACGCATAATGATTTGCTCTTTCGAGCCTCCCTTGCGGGGTAAAGTTAGCTTCGCCAATGTTTTGAGAGCTTGTTCAGCTTGCAGCACTGTTTCAGTGACCTTAAAACTGTTTAACTACAAACGACAGGGCAGGGGACTAGCTTCGCATCCGCCTGGTGTCTTGACTCAAAAAACGTAGACCTCGAAAGTCTTAGGCTGGTCAGTATGGCTTGTTTTGACTTTCGCCTTGCAAGCCCATCCCCTTTAGGGGTGGGTTACTGACCACTATTGAGAAAGCGTCCGTCGCTTCGTCACCATACGGTAGGCTTCAATAATGTCGCCTTCCACCCAACTGTTAAAGGCATTGAGGGAAATACCGCATTCGTAGCCTGCGTTGACTTCCTTAACATCATCCTTCATCCGCTTGAGGGAATCCAGTATGCCTTCATGAAGGACATTACCTCCTCGGCGTACCCGCACCTTACAATTGCGAATAATTTTGCCAGAAAGGACATAACAGCCAGCCACAGCCCCGCGACTGATGGGGAATACAGTTCTGACTTCCACTTGGCCTAGAGGTTCTTCTACCAGTTCCGGTTCCAGCAGACCTTCCATTGCCCCTTGAACGTCGTCCAAGAGGTTGTAAATGATGTTGTACTCCCGGACATCTACACCTTCGCGATCGGCAGCTTGACGCGCACCGGCGGCGAGGGTAGTGTTGAAGCCAATAATCACGGCTGCACTGGCTGCGGCTAGGTCAACGTCTGTCTCCGTAACTTCTCCAGGTGCAGCTAGTAGCAATCTAAGCTGCACTTCTTTCTGAGGTAGTTGTCGCAGGGCTCCCACGATCGCCTCGACTGACCCTTGGACATCTCCCTTGAGGATCAAATTGAGTTCCTTGAGTTCTCCTTCCTTGGCCTGTTGGGAGAAACCGCTGAGACTGATCCGTCCTTGTAACAGACGAGATTCTCTGGCTCTATCTACTCTCGCTCCCGCGATCGCAGCAGCTTCCTTTTCATTTTGGAAGACATCGAACTCATCCCCAGCACGGGGAACATCTCGCAGACCCAAGATTTCGACTGCAAAGGACGGGCCAGCGGCATCTACCCGCTTACCTCGGTCATCAATCATCGCCCGCACCTTACCCAAAGCGGAGCCAGCAACAACAATATCTCCTACCCGCAGGGTGCCATTTTGTACCAGCAGCGTCGCCACTGGCCCTCTTGCCTTATCGAGGTTAGCTTCAATCACCGTTCCCTTAGCAGCGCGGTTTGGGTTGGCATGGAGGTCTGCCACTTCTGATACCAGGAGAATCATCTCCAAGAGCGTATCCAGGTTTTCCCCTTGGATAGCACTGACCGGCACCATAATCGTATCTCCACCCCAGTCTTCTGCAACCAAGCCGTACTGGGTGAGTTCCTGCTTGACGCGCTCCGGTTGAGCGCCTTCCTTGTCTACTTTGTTAATTGCCACAACAATTGGCACTTCGGCAGCTTTGGCGTGGCTGATCGCTTCAATCGTCTGAGGTCTTACCCCATCGTCAGCCGCTACTACTAGCACGGCGATATCTGTCACCCGTGCCCCGCGCGCCCGCATAGCGGTGAAAGCTTCGTGACCAGGAGTATCCAAGAATACTACCTGCTGCATCTTGCCTTCGTGTTCCACGTCTACGTGATAAGCACCGATGTGTTGGGTAATACCTCCTGCTTCTCCCTGAGCCACCTTCGTTTTGCGAATCGAGTCGAGCAAAGTAGTTTTACCGTGATCGACGTGACCCATGATCGTCACTACAGGCGGACGGCGTTGCAGGTTGTCCAAATCTTCCTCAGAAAGCATTTCAATTACTTTCTTGGCTTCGGCTTCTTTCTCGGCGGTTTCCACCGGGATACCCAACTCTTCAGCGACGACGTGAATCGCGGAAATGTCAAGAGTTTCCGTGATGCTGACTGCCATTCCTTTAGAGAACAGCCGCCTGATAATTTCAGTTTCAGCAACGGCAAGGGCGAGGGCCAGTTCTTGAACAGTCATCGGCCCGCTGAGTACCAGTTTTTCTGGGCGTTCTGCCTTAACTTCCGTCGCTTGGCGGCGGTTCCCTCGACTTTGACCGCGCTCGGAACTACTAGAGTCTCGTGGTGCTCCCGGTTTTTTATTTTTGGCAGAGGATGGGCCTGCTAAAGCTGCCACAGGAGCGGCTGCTTTAGGTGCGGCGAAGCCTTTGGGCTTAGAGGGTCTCGCTAAGGAAAGGCTGACCACGATCGGTTCTGGCATTTCCAAACCACCATCGGCATCATCGTCGTCTTCGTCGATCGGCGGTTTAATGCGAGTGCGTTTGCCCTTGGCTGCCACTTTGGCTGCCTTACCTGGAAAATCTGGGCTTTCTTCGTCGTCTTCTTCCCATACCTGGGCTTTTTTCGCGGGACGCGGCAGAGTTGGCCGATCTAGCAGAGATATTTCGACTAGCGGCGTATCTTCTTCCTGTTCGTCGCGGTCATCTCCAAGAGCGGCTGTGTCACTGGTACTACCCCGGCGATTGGGTGCGATCGCACCTGGCATCGCGGGAGCATTTCTCCCTGGGCCCGGTCGTCTTGGTTCCTGAGCGGGTTGCGGCCGAGTGGGAGCTGAACCTTCCCGGCGCGGTCTCAAACCTTCTGGAGCTTCACCTCCAGGCGATCGCTGGCCGCGGCTGGGCCGGGCTGGTTTGGCGGGGTGATCCCCGGATTGTCCCGCTTCTGACTGCTCTTGGTCAGTTTTTGCCTGTTTGAGTACCGGCCGAATCCCCTGATTTCCTGGGGCGCGGTTCGGATTGTCATCGGGTCTAACTGGTGGAGATGCGAGTTTCGGCAACGGCGGCGGAGGTGAATTTGTCGCCCTCGCCTGTACTGGAGCCGGAGGGTTGTGGTGAACTACATCTAGAGGCACTATTGCCGGCGCATTTGATTCCCCTGAGTCTTCACCGCCATTTTCCGGCGCAACTCCAGGGGGATTAGCACTCGGCTTTGAGGGAATAGGTCGATTGATGTTGGGTTTGGCGGGGGGCTGGAGCTGAGTAGCTGGCAGTCTGGGGGGAGTTGCCGTTGAAGGCTGGGGGGTTGTGTTCTCCTCATTGCCGGACTGCTTAGAATTTGCACCTGGGCGCACTTTAGGTCTACGTATTTCTAAAATTTGCTGTTTTTTGGGGTCATTAGAACGGGGGCCAGTTTCTCTAGACGGGGAAGCAGCCCGGTCAGGGGGGGCTGGCTTTCCAGGAGCAGAGTGGCTGGCTACGTATTTTTCGGCTGTTTTGCGAATACGTTCAGCGTCTGATTCTGTAATCGTGCTGCTGTGGCTCTTGACTGAAATATTGAGCCCCTCACAAACCGCCAAGATGTCTTTATTATCCAAATTTAGTTCCCGTGATAACTCGTAAATTCTTACTTTGCCGTTGTTCATCCACTCTAGCCCTCTCAGTGCCAACCAGTTTTTACATTGCAATCTACTCTAATGACAACATCGTTTTATTGAGATTAGTGTCAAGAATCGGGGCGCGGGCACTCTGCCAGCGGGCCCGTCGTTTGGACGCAACCTACTGATGTCTGCCGCGAGAGTTGTCTCAAGTCTTTGTAGGAATCTGTGAATTTTGAAGTTTTAGTCCCGGTTTTAGCCGGAATTTGCTTTCGCTATTCGCTGTTCCCGATTGAGCATACCTCTGTTGGTACCCTGCCCTTATCTAATCTGACACAAATCTTTTAAGACTGGTGGGTGGATCGGATCGGGGTTTTGGTGCTGGCTCTGCTGGAAATTCTTCACTACCCCTAGATGGGGTTTGTGTGAAGGGCCCGGCAGACAGCGTATGGGAGGGTGGGGAAGGGGTGGCTAAACGTTGCCAAAGTGTTTGGTACATTTCGTTAGACACAGATGCTTTGAGCGATCGCCCAAGTCGATTTTTTTTTTGAGCTGCTTTGAGGCACTCTGCTTCCGGGCACAGGTAGGCAGAACGACCCATACCCATATCTAATTGTACCTGATGACAAGGATAGAGCCTGACTAATCGCCAAAATGCTTCTTTTGGCCCTAATTTTCTGCAACTGATGCAGCGGCGGTAGTTGGGTTTCATCTGTTTTTGTGTGTGAAGAAGGGGCTAGGGGCTAGGGGTTAGGGGCTAGGGAAGAGGAAGAGGAAGAGGGAAGAAGGAAAGAGGAAAGAGGGAAGAAGGAAAGAGGAAGAAGGAAAGAGGAAGAAGGAAAGAGGGAGAGGCTTTTTCCTTTCTTCCCTTCTTCCCCTAGTCCCTAGTCCCTAGTCCCTAGTCCCTTAGACGGCGGTTTCGGTTTCGTCAAGTTCGCGATCGCTCTCATCAAAATCTGATTCGTCAGTTTCTTCACTGTCTTCGTCAAAATCTGATTCGTATTCTTCGGCTGCGAGTGCTAACCTCGAAGCTTCTGCTGCTAACTTGCTGTCTTCAGCGGCGCGATCGTATTTGGCAATGTCTTTAATATCTATTTTCCAACCAGTCAGTCTAGCTGCTAGCCGGACGTTCTGCCCTTCTTTGCCAATGGCTAAACTAAGTTGGTCTTCAGCCACAAGGATATGCGCCCGCCGCCCTTCCGGGGCCACTAGGCGCACTTCGTCTACCCGCGCTGGACTTAGGGCGTTGGCAATATAGGTGGCGGGATCGGGAGACCACCGGATCACGTCAATTTTTTCCCCTCGTAATTCGTTGACTACTACCTGAATCCGCGATCCCCGTGCGCCAATGCAGGCTCCTACGGGGTCTACGTCGCGATCGAGGGTATCTACGGCAATTTTGGTGCGGGGGCCAACGTGCCGGGAGGGGGGGTTTGCTTCCCGTGCTACGGCGACAATTCGCACTACCCCATCTTCAATTTCGGGGACTTCGTTGGCAAATAGATAAACTACTAAGCCTGCGTCGGCTCTAGAGACCACTAGCTGAGGGCCTCTGGTAGCACCTTCACCGACTTTTTTTAGGTAAACCTTAAAAGTGGCATTAGCACGGTAATTATCGTTCGGTAATTGTTCTCGCTTAGGAAGTTCAGCTTCTACTTCTGGCTGGCCAAAACCGCTGCTAACAGCGAGGATCGCTGACTGTCTCTCAAATCGCAAAACTCTTGCCTGGAGGACTGTTTCTTCTAAGTCCTTAAATTCTTCTTGGATCATTTTGCGCTGCTGGTCGCGCAATTTTTGGGCGAGAACTTGTTTGGTTTGGATGGCCGCCATGCGACCGAAGTCGTTTTGATCTGGGGTTACATCGAGGATAACTGTGTCTCCGAGTTGAGCTTCGGTGGCAACTTCTTGTACTTCTAAAAGTGCGATTTGATGGTCAGGGTTACTGACTTCTTCGACTATACTTTTAGTAGCTAAAACACGAAATCCTTCTTCTTCAATGTCGAGTTCTACTTCAAAATTATCGAAGTATTCTTCACTAAAATGATCGAGGCGCTGCGTGCGACGGTAACGCTCGTAACCTTTGACGAGGGCTTCGCGCAAGGCTGCTTGAACGGCGTGTTTCGGTAAGTTTCGCTCTTTGCTAATAACATCGACCATATCTTTGAGTCCGGGCAAAGAAACCATTGACATATAAAAATCTCCTGTTTTGGGAAAATGGTAATTGGTAATTGGTAATTGGTAATTGGTAATTGGTAATTGGTAATTGGTAATTGGTAATTGGTAATTTAGTGGCAGTCAACAACTAACAACTAACAACTAACAACCAACAGTTAACAACCAACAGTTAACAGTTAACAATTAACAATTAGCTATCTAGGTTCGTCTAATTGGACTTGGGTAATCAGGGAGCGGGGAATGGCGATTGGCCGCCCTTTTTGATTGATGTAAACTGCTTTCTCGTCCCGGCGGATTAGTTGTCCTACCCACTCTTTTAAGCCGTTGTAAGCTTCAGATGTTTTGACGATTACGGGAAATCCTTTAAAGGATATGAATTCGCGATCGCTTGCTAGTGATCGCGAAAGGCCGGGACTAGAAATCTCTAGTACATAAGCGTCGGGGAGGATATCTGCCATATCTAACTTTTCTTCGAGGGCTTTACTCATCCGTTCGCAATCTTCCAAACCTGTGTCTTGCTGCGGGTTGCGGATGTCCACTCGCAGAATGGGAGGGTTCTGGTTGGTGTGAAATACTGCCCCCACTACTTCCAATCCCAGTGTTTCCGCAAGGGGGGTGGCTAAGTCGATGATTTGTGGGATCAGGGGATGAGTCATGTCGATATTAGGAAATTGGGGACTACAGGGCCGGGAACTGGGAAGAAGAAAGAGGGAAGAAGGATATTCTCCCTCTTCCCTCTTTCCCTCTTGTTTCCCTTGTTTGCTATGAGACGTGAGTCGCTCTCTCTCTCTACTAAGGGTTTCGCCGTGTCTCGTGAGGCAATCCAACAAAAAAAGTGGGCTAGACCCACTCCCAGGTGAAACGATCTTCCAAGAAGTTTGAGGGCGAATTGAGTAGGATTCGCCTCAGTTTTTATTGTAACGGGAGCGTTGTGCTCTCTGCCACTTTCTCGTGGTGTGCGTTCGGAGATGGATAAGGAGGCGATCGCGTAGGACTTTACGGGGGAAGAAGGGGCTAGGGGCTAGGGGCTAGGGGAAGAGGGGGAGATGAGGGAGATGGGGAGGATGGGGAGGATGGGGAGGATGGGGAAGAGGGGGGAGATGAGGGAGATGGGGAGGATGGGGAGGATGGGGAAGAGGGGAAGAAGTCAATAGTTTGGGCCATGAGCGAGTGTCCTAACCGTTGTGGCGGTTGCTATAAAACCAGAAACCCGGTTTCTTCCATTTTTCCGAGAAACCGGGTTTTTTTGCCTCTTGTAACTAATTGCTAATCTAGGGTTCGCGCATCGTTGTAACTCCCCTCTCTGGGCGGTATTTGACCGCAAGCAAGGGCGGCGTTACGTCAGAAGTACCTAGATTCTGACCAAACTAAACAGCAGCAGGAACATTTACAGGCCGTACTTGACCCAGTAAGTTGTGCAGTTCCTCACCCTCAATTACCTCAGTTTCCAAAAGTTTAGTCGCAATAGTTTCTAGCAAATCGCGATTGTTCTTCAAAATATCTAAAGCTTGAGTGTGAGCAGTTTCGACAATTTCCTTCACTTCTTTATCAATTGCATCTGCTGTTTGTTCGCTCACCTGACGGCGGGGGCTACCCATGCCATCATTGAGGAATTGACCTTGCTGACCCTTCTCATAAGCTAAAGGCCCTAAAATCTTGCTCATGCCGTAAGTTGTCACCATCCGTTCTGCTAAATCAGTAGCGCGTTGAAGATCGTTGGAAGCACCCGTAGTGATACTACCAAAAATAATTTCTTCGGCTGAACGTCCGCCCAAAAGTGTCGCAATTTGACCGCGAAGTTCTACTTCATCCATCAAAAATCTGTCTTCAGTTGGCAATTGCAAGGTATAACCTAAAGCTGCCATCCCACGAGGAATGATGGAAATTTTTTCAACTTTGCCGCCACTAGCAGTTAAAAACCCAACTAAAGCGTGACCAACTTCGTGATAAGCGACAATCTTTTTCTCTTTTTCATTCATGACGCGGCTTTTCTTTTCTAGACCTGCAACCACTCGTTCGATCGCTTCGGCAAAGTCAGCTTGAGCGACAGTTTCACGACGGTTACGAGCGGCTAATAAAGCAGCTTCATTAACTAAATTTGCCAAATCTGCACCCGCAAAACCGGGAGTTCTAGCGGCGATTGCTTTTAAGTTAATATCTGGGCCCAGTTTAACTTTCTGAGAGTGAATGTTAAGAATAGCTTCGCGACCAGATAAATCGGGGCGATCGACTAAAACCTGTCTGTCAAAACGTCCCGGACGTAACAAAGCTGGATCTAAACTTTCAGGGCGATTAGTTGCTGCTAGCACAATTACGGTAGTATTACCTGCCGCAAAACCGTCCATTTCTGTTAATAATTGATTGAGAGTTTGTTCGCGTTCGTCATTACCACCGTAGAAAGCGCCGCTACTACGAGACTTACCGATCGCATCCAATTCGTCAATGAAAATAATGCAAGGAGCCTGTTTTTTGGCTTGTTCAAATAAGTCGCGGACTCTTGCCGAACCTACACCAACAAATAGTTCCACAAACTCGGAACCAGAGATGCTGAAAAATGGAACGCCAGCTTCTCCTGCTACAGCTTTCGCTAATAGGGTTTTACCAGTACCAGGAGGCCCAACTAATAGCACGCCTTTGGGAATGCGAGCTCCAATTGCTGTAAATCTGTCTGGAGTTTTGAGAAAATCGACAATCTCAACTAATTCAGTTTTAGCCTCTTCCACACCTGCAACATCAGCAAAAGTTATTTTAGCAGATTCGCCTTCTACATAAACCTTAGCCTTACTTTTACCAATGGAAAGAGCGCCTTGGGGCCCGCCGCCACCACGACTGATAAAAAATTGCCAGATAGCAACAAAAATTAATGGCGGAACCACCCAACCTAATAAACTGGTAAACCAGCCATTTTTAGGTGGAGGAGTTGCTGCAAATTCAACGCCTTTTTCTTCCAAAAGTTTTGGTAATTCTAAATCAAAAATGGGTGTAGTGGCGAGTACCTGACCTGGTTGATCCGCTTCACCTTTAAGCTGATAGCGAATTTCATTTTGACCCACAGAAGCCCGTTGTACCTCTTGTTCTTGCACCTGATGGACGAACAAGCTATAAGGTACTTGCGGAATTTGGGGGCCAAGTAAACTCGGCAAAAATATGTTACCCAGTAGAAACAAACCTGATAGCAATAACAAAATATTGCCAATCTGACGAGAACGAGGGGGTTGAGGCTGGTCTTTAATCGCCATTGGAAATATTCATCCTTTGATTTCAACCTGTCTTATTCATTAGTCTGCCATCAATAATGCAGGAATAACTTAGCGGATTTCCTCACTTCATTTGGTCGGTTAACCAGCATGGGTAATGCTGTATACCTAATTCTGACCGTAGCTAATCCCAATATCAGCACTGGGACAGAGACGATCCGATAAGCTAAGTTGATAATTTGATTAAAGTATTTACTTTTTACATAACTAAGATGCTTGGATTTTATTTTTTCTTGATCTACTGCATCGGACTGTGTTTGATAACTCAACCCAGCCGTCCTAAAGAGGAAGGGGAATGGTGGGTCGAGGTTGTCACTGAATCGCCACGCTGTACCTACTATTTTGGGCCATTTGACAGCGACAAAGAAGCCTCAAGTAATACTAATGGCTATATTGAAGATTTGGAAAGTGAGGGAGCCCAAAGAGTTAGCATTGAAATTAAGCGCTGTCAGCCTACTGAGCTAACAATTTGTGAGAGTTAACCTGGGAAAGGTTTCGTAGTTTGACTTGCTAGCACCGAGGCGACGATCGCGCAGGGTTAATATTAATTCCGGTGGATTAACCATAATAATTATGGTTAATCCACCGGAATTGGTATAATATCCTTGCCAGTGATGGAGAAAGACAGTTGCTTGGGTTTGGCGTTTTGAATTAAAAATTATTTAACTTAAAACTTCCAGCTCAAAACTCCAAACTTCACATTTGCATTTGCTTTAAATTGCTACGGGGATTAAAACTACGATTTGCCTTAATTTTCTCATAGCATTCTCGCTCCACAGCGCTAATATCTTTCGGTGCGACGATCGCAATTTTCACTAATTGGTCAGTGCGATCGCCTCCCTTGGGTTTGGGCCACCCTTTACCGCGCAACCTCAAAGATTGACCGGAACGAATGCCTGCTGGAACATTCACCGCCACCATTCCATCAGGCGTAGGTACCTCAATGGAGGCTCCCAACACCGCTTCATCAGGCGTTACGGGTACTTCACAAACCAAATTCTCCCCTTCAAACTGGAAGAAGGGATGAGGCAAAATTTCTACTTTCAGGTATAAATCTCCCCTTTGCTGGGTTTGGGGGTCTACTTGACCTTTCCCTCTAATCCGAATGCGGCTACCAGCTTTCACTCCCGCAGGAATGGAGACATCGCCAGTACCAACGCGCTTGGAAACACCCCGAAATGCTTCGCCGAGACTGAGGGAAATAGTTGCTTCGGTGTCGAGGGAAGTTGCAGCCGTGCGGTTGTCAAACCCTGTAAAATCTTCATATCCGCCAAAACCTGTCTGCCCGCCTTGATTGGGACGGTATGTGTAGTTCCAGTTGCCATTGCGACGGCTACCAGCAGCGGGCCCACCAACGCGACCCAGCAAAGTATTAATGAATTCGTCAAAACTGGCGTATTGGCTGAAGTCTACGCCGCCGAAGTCTACATTATTCGGACTACCTGGCCATCCACCAGGGGTTCCGGCTTGCTTCCAGTATTGACCAAATTGGTCATATTTTTTGCGTTTTTCGGGGTCTGATAAAACTTCGTAGGCTTCATTAACTTCTTTAAACCTGGCCTCTGCGTCTTTGTTGCCCGGATTCATGTCGGGATGGTACTTCCGGGCGAGTTTGCGGTAGGATTTTTTAATTTCATCAGCACTAGCGGTTTTGTTCAGTCCCAGAATTGCGTAAAAGTCTTTGAAGTCAGTTGTAGCCATTAACCGCCCTCCTTTTAAGTAGTTGTTAGCTTAAGGTTCTTAGCAAAAATAATCGGAAATTGATAACTTTGCCTATAATTGATTATGGCGCTACAGGAAGTCACAGGTGAGATTTAGATCAAATACAAGATTATCAAAAGTTTGAGTTCAGCTAAGTTCGGTTGTTTCTCCAAGGGGCGATCGCGATCGCCGTACTCAGAAGGCAGAAGGAGATGGGGGAGATGGGGAGGATGAGGGAGATGAGGGAGATGGGGGAGATGGGGAAGGTGCATTACCAGAAATAAAGCAATTTCTCAAAACTCAAACTTCCGGAAGGTGAGCGATCGCTTCGCCGCCGTCACAGAATTTAGAGTAACCGCCAATACAGTTAGGATCTTCTTAATTCCTGAAACTATTGTTTTTATTTTATTTTATTTTTCTTCCTTCTTCCTTCTTCCTTCTTCCTTTTTCCTTCTACTTACTCTAGCATTGGTGGTTAATCGTTAGCGTTTAAGTGTATTGGTAACTATGGGTTAGCAGACGGTTAGCTGCTAACAAGTAACTACTAACAAGTCACCACTAACGATTAACAACCAACCACTGCTTAAATGATCGTCCCATCTGAAATGATGGCATTTTTGAGGACTACAACAATGCCGCTGCGAATATAGAATCCTTGGTCTTCGCGTTCGGCTTCTTCCACTCTATCTTTATTGATAATTTGGACGTGGCGACCGATGCGGGCATTTTTGTCAACGATCGCGCGACGAATCCTAGTTTGTGCACCGATACCGACGGGGACACCGCCTTTGTCAGAACCGGACTGCCTTTCGGCGAAGGGTTCGTAGAAGTCGGAACCCATAA
This sequence comes from Kamptonema formosum PCC 6407, assembly GCF_000332155.1. GTDB lineage: Bacteria > Cyanobacteriota > Cyanobacteriia > Cyanobacteriales > Microcoleaceae > Kamptonema > Kamptonema formosum. Next base: position 2,202,188 of record NZ_KB235904.1, read on the forward strand.
TCAGGGAATCTTCGATGTTACATCCTGCTTCGATGCGCGATCGCACTCCTAATACTGAATGGTCGATCCGGCATTCTTTGAGGATGCAACCTTCAGCAATAATTGACTCGGTTACTTGGCAGTCTAACAGTTTAGATGGAGGTAAGTAACGCTGACGAGTATAAATTGGCGCTTGTTCGTCGTAAAAGCTGAAAGGTGGATGAGGCTGTTTTGTGAGAGCTAAGTTAGAATCATAGAAAGCCTCAATGGTTCCGATATCTTCCCAGTAGCCATCAAATAAGTAGGCTTGAACGTTGTAGTCTTTGGCGGAGTTGGGAATAATTTCTTTGCCAAAATCAGTCTGTTCTGGGGATTCTTTGAGCAATTTCATCAAAACGTCTTTGTTGAAGACGTAAATCCCCATTGAGGCAATATAAGGGCTTTCTTTGGCTTGTTCCGCTGTCAATCCCAGTTTAGTGGTATCGACTTGCATTTCTTTGAGGGCTTCGCCTTTGGGTTTTTCGCTGAAAGAGACAATACGACCGTCTTCATCGGTTTTCATTAACCCAAAGTCGGATGCACGTTTGTCGTCCATCGGTAAGACAGAGAGGGTGATATCTGCTTTGGTATCGAGGTGGCGTTGGACGAATTCTCGATAGTCCATCCGATAGAGGTGATCGCCTGAGAGTATCAGGTAATGGTCAATATCCCACTCTTCAAACAGCCAGAGATACTGGCGGACTGCATCGGCTGTGCCCTGAAACCAGTTGGGGTTTTCTTTGGTTTGCTGGGCCGCGAGCACTTCCACAAAGCCGTCACTGAACCCGGAGAAGTTGTAAGCGCGGGAAATGTGACGGTTGAGGGATGCGGAGTTGAATTGGGTGAGGACGTATATTTTGAGTATTTCTGAGTTGATGCAGTTGCTTACGGGGATGTCGATCAGGCGGTATTTGCCTGCGAGGGGGACGGCGGGTTTGGCCCGCAGTTTGGTAAGCGGGTAAAGGCGGGTACCTACGCCGCCGCCAAGGATAATGGCTAAGACTTTTTTCACAAAATTTCCTCCTGACTGCCGGTGAGCTCTCATTGTCCAGTGTCGGATGGTGAGGGATCGTTGACAAGGGGGGAGGGGCAGAAGTTATATCATTTGGTGTAGTTACAATTGTTCTGGGTTGATTCCCTGTTCTCGTAACTTTTCTAGTAATGTTTGATAGCGTTGCTGTTCTCGATCGAGTTGTGCGATCGCTTCCTCAGCCCGCTGATGTTCCTGTTCTGCCCTTTGACGTTCCTGTTCTCTGAGTCGATCTAATTCTACAGGAGTGAGAAATTTGCGGCCATCTGGGCGATAAATTTCTAAGTTATTTTGTGTTAGTTGAAAGCGGATTTCTAACAGGGGACTTACCCAGCCATTCATATCGGAAATTGATTCAAACCAATTTTCATTACGAATAAATCCGGTCAATTCTTTAATGTAATATTCTTGCACTCCATAACGTTGATAAAACAACAATTTGTCTGCCATTTTACCTGCACGATTGCCAGGGGATAAGATTTCAAAGGCGACTTGGGTAAGCCCAGTTGTGTATGTAGATTAAGTCTTCAACAGTCTTAAATTAGCCTTAATACCATCAAAAGGGCTACTTTCTAACAATTGAATAAAGTAGAAGCGATCGCTCACTGGCTAGAAGTGCGATCGCTTTCAACAGCTTGCTAATTCCTAATTGCTAATTACCCATCCCCCCAGCTCCCCCGCCCCCTGCCCCCCCACCCCCCACAGGGTTATCCAAAAAATTTAATACTTTTGAGCTTTTGTTTCTGAATGTAAAGCGCTATCCTTAGATCAGCCAGTAAAAAGAGGGTGATGATTCCAGAAATTCAGCTACGGCTGTCGAGTCGGTGAATTACTCCCCTCGACGAAGCTGCCCTGCACTCGATAAGGTATTATACGGGCGGGCGTGGAGACGCAACGCCATATCGAACTCTTATGAGTTCCTGCAACTATCGCAGAAATCCGCATCCGAGTTGGGCAACTCAGAAGGCTAAAACTCGTTACTAGGAGAATTAATGAATTTAACGTTTGAAAGCTTAGGTATCTCAGAAGAGCGCATTCGCCATCTGGAGACATTAGGCTTTAGTGAACCCACACCCATTCAGACCCAAGCAATTCCTCATTTATTAGCTGGGCGCGATGTGGTGGGTCAGGCTCAGACAGGAACGGGCAAAACAGCAGCATTTTCGTTGCCCATATTGGAACGGATCGATCTTGGCGTAACTGCGGTTCAAGCCCTGATTTTGACTCCAACTCGTGAATTAGCGCTGCAAGTGACTGAGGCAATCCGCGAGTTGAGCGGTCTCAGCGAAGGCCCTGTGAAATTAGGCCGTTCTTTGCAAGTTTTGACTGTGTACGGGGGTCAATCAATTGACCGTCAGATGCAGCGCTTGCGCCGAGGTGTTCATATTGTAGTGGGAACACCTGGTCGGATTATTGATATGCTCAACCGGGGCAGTCTGAAGCTAGACCAATTGAAATGGATGGTTTTGGATGAAGCTGACGAAATGCTGAGCATGGGCTTTATCCAAGACGTGGAAAAGATCCTTGAGGCTGCACCTGCGGATCACCAGACAGCATTTTTCTCGGCGACGATGGAGGCTTCGATCCGCAAATTGGTGTCTAAGCATTTGCGATCGCCCATTAATGTCACGGTGGAACAACCAAAAGCTACACCGAAGCGTATCCGCCAGTGCGTATACATGGTTCCGCGTGGCTGGTCGAAGTCACGAGCTTTGCAGCCGATTTTGGAAATGGAAGATCCCGAATCTGCGCTAATCTTTGTACGAACAAGAGCGGCGGCGGCGGAGTTGACCAGTCAGTTGCAAGCAGCCGGTCACAGCGTTGATGAATATCACGGCAATTTAAACCAAGCACAACGGGAGCGGCTTTTATCTCGTTTCCACCAAAGCCAGGTGCGCTGGGTGGTGGCGACGGATATTGCGGCGCGGGGTTTGGACGTAAATGATTTGACTCACGTAATTAACTACGATTTACCCGATAGCGTGGAAAGCTATGTTCACCGGATTGGTCGCACGGGTCGTGCTGGCCGCGAGGGGACGGCGATTACGTTGATTCAGGCGGTGGATCGCCGGAAATTGCGGTTGATCGAGCGTCACGTGCGCCAAACTCTGACGGTTCGCACGATTCCGACGCGATCGCAGATTGAAGGTAAGCAATTAGAGAAGATGCAAGCTAAGGTGCGCGAAGCGCTGGCTGGCGAGCGCATGGCTTCTTTCTTACCTTTAGTATCTCAGTTGTGTGAGGAGTACGATCCTCATGCGATCGCGGCTGCGGCTTTACAAATGACTTTCGATCAAAGTCGTCCCGCTTGGATGGGGTCAGATTACGCTGTAGAGGATGAACCACTATCAACTGATTCTCACAAACCACAGTTGATCAAGAAGCGGCCTAAGACTGTTGTAAATCCTACTTCTCCTGTGACACAGAATAGCTAATTTTTAGGGTGAGCATTGCTCATTCTTTTAAAAATAGAGATGCGAGCGATCGCGTCTCTATTTCATTTTATAGCCGAAGTTCCCAGGACTTTAGTACCCAACCAAAGAAACCGGGTTTTTTGACGAAAATACTTCGCTCGGACTCATACAAAAAAGGTAAACAATTATACTATAAACGTTGCTAAATATATGTGAATTATTATTACAGGTTTTCTTCGCTCTCTCCGTAATTTTACATAGAAAAATTCAAGTAAATGTACTGCTTTTATCTGTATATTTACGGTTTTCATCTGTAGAAAATCTAATATAATTCGATAATTGGGTAGCGATAAACTAATAAAATCAAATTTTATTGTTGATTTCCCGCGCACAAAAACGGAAATTGATTATAACCATTTTTACTGCCTATATCCCTTTGCAACCTGATTAGTGTTAACAAGACCTAACAAAAACTAACAAGGTGATTCATCGTGAATAAGCAAGTTATCTTTGTTGACTCTTCTGTACAAGATTATCAAAGCTTGATTTCAGAGATTAATGGCGCTGAAATTACGATCTTAAATGAAAATTTAAGCGGTATCGAGCAAATTACAGCAGCCTTAGCTAATAAAAAAGATATTGAAGCGCTGCATATCCTTTCACACGGCAGCCCAGGCAGTTTACAAATCGGTGCAGAGGGGCTCAATGGGAATAATATAGAAAAATTCAGCACTCAGCTAAAACAGTGGGGAAATGCCCTAACTGAAAATGGCGAGATTCTATTATATGGCTGCGATGTAGCGGCAACAGAAACCGGATTACAATTTATCCAAAACCTGCATCAATTAACAGGGGCAGATATTGCCGCATCGAATAACAAAACGGGGAATAAAGCATTAGGGGGAGACTGGGAATTAGAAGTAAAAATCGGGAACGTAGAAACCCAATCTCTGAAGGTTCCTAGTTACAGTTACACCTTAGCGCCAACAGGCACGGCTGATAACAAAGGTGTCCTTGTCAGCGGTACTCCAACTTCCATGCAGATCGATGTTTTAGCCAATGACACTGGAACCGGAAGGCTGAATGTCGAAAGTATTGTTAGCGGCCCTACTAATGGCACAGCAATTATTAATGACTGGATTTATGTGGGCGGCTATTTCACCAGCATCGGTGGACAAACCCGCAACAGAATAGCTCGATTGAATAGCGATGGGACGTTAGATAGCACCTTCAACCCGAATGCAAGTTCCGATGTCCAAGCGATCGCCATAGACAGCAGTGGCAACCCCTATGTGGGTGGCGCTTTCTTCACTATCGGCGGACAAACCCGCAACAAAATCGTCAAATTAAACCCCACAACTGGTGCTGCCGATGCTACCTTCAACCCGAACGCGAATGCTAATGTCGAAGCGATCGCCATAGACAGCAGTGGCAACCTCATAGTGGGGGGCATTTTCAGCATTATCGACGGACAAAGCCGCAACAGGGTCGCTAAATTAAACCCCACAACTGGTGCTGCCGATGCCACCTTCAACCCGAACGCGGATGGTAGGATCGAAAAGTTCGCCCTAGACAGCAGTGGCAACCCCATAGTGGGCGGCGAATTCACCACCGTCGGCGCACAACCCCGCAACAAAATCGCCAAGTTAGACCCCACAACAGGTGCCGCTAATGCTACCTTCAACCCCAATGCGAATAATACTGTCTTAGCAATCGCCTTTAACACCAGTGGCAATCCCTATATAGTCGGCCATTTCACCAACATCGACGGACAAACCCGCAACCGTATCGCCAAATTAGACCCTACAACTGGTGCTGCCGATGCTACCTTTAACCCGAATGCAGATAATAGTGTTTATGAGATCGCCGTTGACAGCAGTGGCAACCCCTATGTAGGCGGCTTTTTCAACAATATCGGTGGACAAGCCCGCAACAGTATCGCCAAATTAGACCCCACAACTGGTACTGCCGATGCTACCTTTAACCCGAATGCGAATGGTGCTATCAATCAGATCGCCTTTGACAGCAGTGGCAACCTCATAGTGGGGGGCGTTTTCAACACCATCGGCGGACAAACCCGCAACAGAGTCGCTAAGTTAGACCCCACAACTGGTGTGGCCGATGCCACCTTCAATCCGAATGTGAATAATCAGGTCAATGCGATCGCGATCGACCCCAAAAGAGACATTCTCTACACCCCCAACGCCAACTTCAACGGCATCGACACCTTCACCTACACCGCCAAAGACAGCAGCGGCATCAGCAGCCCGATCTCTGTTAACGTCCTCGTCAACGACTCCCCCGTACTGGATAGCAGCGGCGCACCCACTCTCAACGCCCAAACTCAAAACGACAGCAACAGTACAGGTACATTAATCTCCACCATCATCGCCAACCTCGGCGGCGCACAGATATCCGATCCCAACGCTAGCGCCTCCCAAGGCATTGCCATCACCGCATTAGATACGGCTAACGGCAATTGGCAATACACCACCGATGGCACAACCTGGAATAACGCCCCAGCAGTTTCAGCCACCAACGCCTTACTATTAGCGAGTGATGCCAACACCAAAATCCGATTTGTTCCCAATCCAACTTATAACGGCACTCTCACAAATGCCATAACCTTTGCCGCCTGGGATCAAATTACTGGCACAAATGGCAGTACCGCCGACTACACCACAGATCGAACTAATAACACCACATCCAGCGTTTTTAGTAGCGTTACTGAAACCGCCGACATCACTATTGACCCCTTACCCGCTCCCACCATTACCAACGTCAGCGCTACCACCGCAGACGGCACTTACGGCATCGGCACAAACATTGACATCAGCGTTCAATTCTCTGAAATAGTTAACGTCACAGGTACACCGAAACTTAGCTTATCAGGTGTAACTCCTGTTGCTAATTACCTCTCAGGCAGCGGTAGCAACACCTTAACATTCCAGTACGCAGTTACAGCAGGTGATAACAGCGCTGACTTAGACTATCCTTCCACAACTGCCTTATCTTTAAGCGGCGGTACTATTAAGAATGCGACCAATAATGATGCTACTCTAACCTTACCCACTCCCGGCGCAGCAAATTCTTTAGGTGCGAATAAAGCATTAGTAATTGACACCACCGCACCCACCGTCACCATTAACCAAGCATCAGGACAAACCGATCCGGCATCAACTTCACCTATCAATTTTACCGTCACATTTAGCGAACCAGTCACAGGTTTTGATGCCACCGATATTGACTTAACTACCAGTACCGCAACGGGAACATTAACACCAACTATTACAGGTAGTGGCTCTGTTTACAACGTCGCAGTCAATGGCATGACAGGTAACGGGAATGTCATTGCTAGTATTAAAGCTAACGGCGTTACCGATTCAGCAAGTAATAACAATACTGCTAGTACCAGCACCGACAATAGCGTTACCTACGATCCGACAATCCCCACAGTTATATCCATTAACCGCCTAGCTGCATCTCCCACTATTGCGGCTACTGCTACCTACGAAATTAAGTTTTCTCAAGATGTTACAGGCGTTGATGTTTCTGACTTTACTTTAGTACCAACTGGTGTAATTGGTGCATCCATTGGCACTTTAACCCCAGTCGATGCTAAGACTTACCAACTGGAAGTTAACACAGGTACGGGTAGCGGTACAATTGGGTTAAATTTGACCGATGATGACAGCATTACAAATAGTTTGGCTGTGGCATTAGGCGGTACTGGTACTGGCAATGGTAATTTAACAGGACAAGTTTACGACATTGACAGGACTGGGCCAACTGGCAGTTTGAATGCTATTTCGGATATTACGACAGCGGGAGGAACCAGTCAAAGTTTGACTGTCACTTTTAGCGATAATGATGTTGTTGATGTTTCAAGTTTAGATAGTTCTGATGTTTTGATAAATTGGTCTGGCGGTAATATTCCAGCTAGTTTTGTCAGTGTTGATGTTAATAGTAATGGTACGCCTCGGACAGCTACTTATTCATTTACTCCTCCTAGCGGAAGTTGGGATGAAGCTGATAATGGAACTTACACTGTTAATTTGCAAGGAAGTCAGGTTAAAGATAGTCTAGGCAATCTTGCTGCTGCTACCAGTTTAGGAAGTTTTAACGTTAATATTGCAGCGCCGGTTCCGACACCAATTCCTACGCCGATTCCCACTCCAATTCCCACTCCAATTCCCACTCCAATTCCCACTCCAATTCCTACATCAACTCCAACTCCTACGCCAACACCGACACCAATTCCGACACCAATTCCCACGCCAACTCCATCGGTAACATCAACACCAACTCCAACAAATACGCCAACTCCAACACCAATTCCTACGCCATCAGTAACTCCAACTCCAACACCAATTCCTACATCTACGCCAACACCAACTCCAACAAATACGCCAACACCAACACCAACAATAACGCCAACACCAACACCATCAATAACACCAACGCCTACACCCTCTTTTAACAACCAAGCGCCAATCGTCTATAACCCAATATGGACTCAAAGTGCTGTTAGTGGATTTTCTAGCAATACCGCTTTTACCTTTGCTGCTGACACATTTATCGATCCAGATCCAGGCGATACTATTACCTATGAAGTCACCGCCTTAGATAATAATTCTGTTGATTATGGACAAGATTATATCTGGACGCAAGGCGTAAATGGGGGCCAATACAAGCGTAAAACAGAAAATGCTTCCGTCACTACTATTCCCGGAATCTTTGACGGGCCGAATGCTTCGCTAAATTTTGACCCCACTACTCGCACTCTCAGTCAAGTACCAGGAAAGAATTTATCTTTACCACAATGGGTAGAAGTTAAAGCTACTGACAATAATGGTAAGAGTGTTAGTGAGTTATTAGAGCTTGTAGGCTGGAATTGCACGGGTTTTGTGATTGATGATTATATTTCTGGTGCTAATGTTTTCTTGGATGCTAACAAAAATGGCATCATCGATCCGAACGAACCCAAAGGGATAACTGACGGTCAAGGTGCTTTTGGTTTTGATATAGATTATAGCACTTTTGACACTAATAATAATGGGAAACTCGATCCCAGTGAAGGTAATTTAGCGGCTTTTGGCGGTATCGACATCGGGACGGGTTTACCGTTAGAAACTCCGTTGAAAGCAACACCAGATTCACAAGTAATTACTTTACTAACTAGCATCTTAGCTGAATTAGCCGATCGCGGTTTAACTGTGAATGAAGCTAATACCGAAGTTACTAGCGCTTTCGGCATTCCTAGCGATATTCCGATTAATCAATTCGATCCGATTGCTGCGACTAAAGCTAACTACCCAGGTGCGACATCGGTATTAAGCGCGATGATTCAAGCGCAAAACTCGATTACTCAAATTGCGGGATTGATTGAAGGCGCAAGTAGTCTTTCTGTGGGTGATGCTGTTGGGGAAATAGTGAGTGCGATCGCGGATGTCGTCCAAACGGGAGTATCCTTAGATTTAACCCAACCTGAACAATTTGCGGCGTTAATAGCAAAGGTAGCAGAGCGGGTGAAGGCGATCGATCCTAATTTTAACTCCCAAGAGGTATCAGCGGCCGCACCCGCACTGGCGCAGGTGATAGCAGCGTCTAATCAGCGAGTTGTGGATGCGATCGCATCTAATACCGATCCTACTGAATTGCAAAAACAATTAGCATTAGTCCAAAAAGTTGCTTTAGGCGCAACAACTCAAGACTTTAAGGATTTTGGTGCGGGTCAAAAACCACTTGACGATTTAGTTACAGAAAACACGGGTACAGCATTAGATGGACAAATTTTTAATGCAACTAATCCCTCAACAATACCAACGCCAACGCCAACAACTGTAACATCAACACCAACGCCAACGCCAACAAGTTTAACACCAACACCAACAACTGTAGCATTAACACCGATAGAAACAACACCAACGTCAACACCAACACCAACAAATGTAACAATAGAGATTGCTATACCCAAACCATCGGTATCAATTAACAATCCATCGGGTTTACCAGAAAATACTCTATTAGGTGATGTTTACTTACTCACAGATGGCATAGATACCAGCATCCCATCATCAGTATTAGATTTAACCATTTTTGCTCTTTCTGGTAGCGACTCCTTAACAGGTTCAGAATTACCAAATACCTATTTTGGTAATCAAGGAGAAGATAATTTAGTAGGTAAAGGTGGTGACGATCAATTATTTGGCGGTAAAGGTTCTGACTCGCTAGATGGTGGTATTGATAACGATTTTGTAAGTGGGAATAATGGAAACGATCTGTTGCTAGGTGGCGATGGTAATGATACTCTGCGCGGTGGTAAGCAAGATGATGTCTTATCTGGCGGCGCGGGTAACGATCTCCTGAATGGCGATGCTGGTTTTGATGTCCTTACAGGTGGTGAAGGTAATGATACCTTTGTCTTAGAATATCTCCCCAATAATCCCGATCGCGCTGATGCGATCGCTGACTTCACCTCTGATGATAAAATTCAGTTAATAGGTGTTACTTTCAGCGAACTAACCTTTGAGTCAGTTAATGTAGTTTTAGATGGTGCGAATGCTGTAGTATCAACGGCAATTAAATCGGGTAATGATTATTTGGGAGTGGTTTATAATGTGAATCCAACTGCTCTTAGTAGTAGCTCTTTCTTTTAGTATTACTTAAGGCCTGGCGAATAGAATTCGCGGCTACACAAACAAAGTCCGCCTACGCGGACTAAAGGAAAATCAGACCTTTTTAAACCCGCGCAGGCGGGTTTTGTGTGTGTAGATGCGGTTTCAACCGCCTAGTTTCTTTCCAGGCGCGGTATTCTTACCGCCAGGATGGTGGCCGTACTGCGATCGTGCGTAAGTCCGGTTATATAATTGCGTGTCATGGGGCGATCGCAGCAAGCCGAATAAGTTAAACTATCTATTCAACTAATTGCTGTGAGGTTCCCGATCCGATGAGTGCCCCCACCACGACCCCTAACTCCGATATTGCTATCCCTGTGGTTACTGCGATTGCGACCATACCGCCACAAAAGTCTTGGAAAATTGAGGATAGCGAGAAACTGTATCGCATTCAAGGCTGGGGTGAACCCTACTTTTCGATTAACGCAGCGGGTCACATTACAGTGTCTCCCAAGGGCGATCGCGGTGGTTCCCTAGACTTGTACGATCTGGTAGAATCCCTCAAACAGCGGAGTCTGGGTCTGCCTTTGTTGATCCGCTTTTCGGATATTCTGGAAGATCGGATCGAGCGCTTAAATTCCTGTTTTGCCAAAGCGATCGCCCGTTATAACTACAAAAACGTATATCGCGGCGTATTTCCCGTCAAGTGCAACCAACACCGCCACTTAGTAGAAGATTTAGTCAGGTTTGGTCAGCCGCACTATTTCGGCTTAGAAGCAGGTTCTAAGCCAGAATTAATGATCGCTTTGGCCACCCTAAAAACGCCCGGTGCAATGTTAATTTGCAACGGCTATAAAGACCGAGAATATGTAGAAACAGCCATACTAGCACAGCGTTTAGGTCAAACTTCGGTAATTGTCCTCGAGCAAATTGAGGAAGTCCAACTCGCCATCGAAGCTGGTAAAGCTTTGGGAATTAAGCCAGTATTAGGTGTTAGAGCCAAACTCAGCACTAAAGGCATTGGTCATTGGGGAAATTCTACAGGCGATCGCGCTAAATTTGGTTTAACTATCCCCGAAATCATGCGTGCAGTTGACGAATTGCGATCGGCAGAAATGCTGGATTGTTTACAACTATTGCACTTTCATATTGGCTCTCAAATTTCATCAATTAGCATCATCAAAGAAGCCATCCGCGAAGCTAGCCACATTTACGTCGAGTTGGCTAAATTAGGAGCCAATATGAAGTATCTTGATGTCGGCGGCGGGCTGGGAGTTGACTATGATGGCTCTAAAACGAACTTTCACGCCTCTAAAAATTACAATATGCAGAACTACGCTAATGACGTAGTAGCAGGGGTTAAAGATGCTTGCGACGAGCGTAAATTGCCCGTTCCAATTTTAATTAGCGAAAGTGGCAGAGCCATTGCCTCTCACCAATCAGTGTTAATTTTTGACGTACTAGGAACCAGCGATGTCCCTAGAGAAATAGTTGAACCTGTAGGTGAAGACGAGCATCTAATTCCTCGTAATCTTTACGAAATTTATCAGTCAATTAACGAGGAAAACTACCAAGAAGTTTATCACGATGCCATCCAGTTTAAGGAAGAAGCAATTAGCTTATTTAACTTGGGGTATTTGGGAATTGCTGAGCGAGCAAAAACAGAGCGGCTTTACTGGGCTTGCTGTGAGAAAATCCAAGCGATTGCACGTCAGAAAGACTATGTACCTGATGACTTAGAAGACTTGGAAAAAATCATGGCTTCTATTTACTACATTAACCTGTCAGTGTTCCAGTCAGCACCAGACAGTTGGGCGATTAATCAGCTATTCCCAATTATGCCCGTCCATCGCCTTGACGAAGAACCAACTCAACGGGGAATTCTCGCAGATTTAACCTGCGATAGCGACGGCAAAATTGACCAGTTTATCGATTTACGAGATGTCAAGCCAGTTTTAGAACTGCACAAAATTAAGACAGGAGAACCTTATTATTTGGCTCTATTTCTGGGCGGAGCCTATCAGGAAATCATGGGCAATTTGCACAACCTATTTGGCGATGCTAACACTGTCCATATCCAACTAACTCCGTCTGGTTTCAAAATCGAGCACGTTGTTAAAGGCGACACAATGAAAGAAGTGCTTGGCTATGTACAATACGATTCGGAGAGTCTAGTTGAAAGCATCCGCCGCCAGACAGAACAAGCTTTGCAGCAAAATAAAATCACTCTTGCTGAAGCCCAACTTTTGCTGCAAAACTATGAGCGTAGCCTCAGTAGGTATACTTATCTTCAGAGCTAATTGGTAATTGGTAATTGGTAATTGGTAATTGGTAATTGGTAATTCAGGAGTTACGCACCCAACTAAAGAAACCGGGTTTTTTGACGAAAATACTTCGTTTTTACCCGCAGATTCTCTCAAAAACCCGGTTTCTGGAGCCCTGAGCATAAGTCCTATAATTGCTAATTGCTAATGGCTAATGGCTAATTGCTAATTACCCCATCTCCCCCCACTCTCCCCCATCCTCCTCCATCTCCCCCCATCTCCCCCCGCTCCCCCCGCTCCCCCTGCTCCCCTGCTCCCCCGCTCCCCCTCTTTCCCTAGTCCCTGACATCAAAGTGATTATTTTACAAATCCCTATGAGTAAACTCTTTCGCATCTTTACCAACATAACTCGCCGCAATCTGACCATCCCCAACAACTCGATATTTATATGTCACCAACCCCTCTAAACCAACGGGCCCGCGAGGTGGCATTTGCTGAGTGCTAATCCCCACTTCTGCACCAAATCCATAGCGGAAACCGTCAGCAAAACGAGTCGAACAATTGTGATAAACTCCGGCTGCATCGACTTGATTTAAAAATGTCTCAGCGGCTTCTATATCTTCAGTAACGATCGCATCTGTGTGCCTAGAACCGTAGGTATTTATGTGATTAATTGCCGCTTCTAAGCTATCGACAATTTTAATAGATAGGATCGAATCGCTGTACTCTGTTGACCAATCTGCCTCGGTTGCGGCTGCAATCAGTAAAATTTCACAGGTTTTTGGATCGCCCAATAATTCTACTTTCACAGCTTGTAAAGCCTGGGCAACTATCGGCAAAAACTCAGCGGCTATTGCACTGTGAACTAATAAGGTTTCAATGGCATTACAAGCGGCTGGATATTGAGTTTTAGCGTCAATTGTAATTACTACGGCTTTGTTAAAGTCTGCGGCTTTGTCCACATATAAATGACAAATTCCCTCAGCATGACCTAATACGGGAATACGAGTATTTTCTTGGACAAATCGTACAAACGAGTTAGAACCTCTGGGAATAATTAAATCAACATAACCATCTAAACGCAACATTTCTAAAGTTTCTTCCCGCGTGGTTAGTAACTGAACTGCTTCGGGATTGACGGCAGTTTTAACTAATGCTTTATGAATGATTTTTACTAAGATTTCGCAAGAACGAATCGCCTCTTTACCACCTTTGAGAATTACGCCATTTCCTGATTTAATGGCGAGAGATACTATTTGAATTAATGCCTCTGGGCGGGCTTCAAAAATGATTCCTAAAACGCCTAAAGGACAAGTGATGCGCTTCAGAATTAAGCCTTGGTCTAATTCGCGATTAATTTGTACGACACCAACAGGATCGGCGAGTTTGCCAACATCTCGAACACCAGCGATCGCGCCTTGCAATTTCACTGCGTCTAACTTCAGCCGATTGTATAGCGGCTTGGCAATGCCGTCAGCCTCTGCCGCTTGGCAATCAGCCGCATTCGCTGCTAAGATTTCTGGGGCTGCTGTTTCTAAGGCTTGCGCGATCGCTTCGATGGCTTGATTTTTTGCCTCGGTCGATAATACTGCCAGCGATCGCGCAGCTTGGCGGGTTTGGATGGCGATTTCAACCAGAGAACAGGATGCAACTTGAGAAATAGTCATAAAAAAGTTCGGTAAGTGGGAAACGAACGAGTCTTTAGATTGCTAATTAGCCCACAAAGGCTACTGCTAAATCAGCCGGATTCATTTTCTCATAGGGTTCAAAAGGTTGATGAATCCAGGGATTATCCGCTAAATAATCTACATAGTAGTCAGGCTTTGCCACCGAACAAGCTTTGTACCAAAGGACAGCAGTACGGATTTCTTTGATATCCGAACCATAGTGAGTGTTTAGCCAAATCAGACTCTGCTCTAAACTGATACCTGAATCTACTAAATCATCTACCAACAAAACATGAGTCCCTAAATTAGCGGTCGTCATAGTTAAATCGCGTGAAAATTTGATCTCACCGCGCACTTGACCCCCCGATCCACCGTAAGACGAAGTAGCTAAAATTGCTAGAGGTAAATTATAAATCCGCGATAGAATATCGCCAATCCGCATCCCGCCCCTAGCAAGGCAGACAATTTGATTAAATTCCCATTGAGATTGATAAATGTTTGCTGCTAGGCACTCAATTTTCTGATGGTACTCTGACCAAGAAACGTAAAGGTCGCTCATCCCTGGTGTTATTGAGAAGGTAGAAATATATTTTAAGCATATATATGGACTGATGAGGCAGACTTTCCGGTAAAAACCTTTAAGTCTGCCTCTTACCGCTCGCGATGCGGAGTAAATAAAATTTAGGAGTGTCTCAGTTCCGATTGTTGGTTCGATCTTGGTAAGAAGGGACTAGATTTCTGGTTAAATTTAATCAACTACTTTCAGCCAACCCCGGCGAACAGCGTGGAGTAATCGGTTAATGGCGGTTTGATCTTCTTCTGTGAGAGCTTGTTCTAGGAGTGCAGTCCTGAGCTGTTGCCGGTGATTTCGAGTCAATAGACCAGAGTGATACACCTGAAAAACTAGCTCGGCAATAGTAAATTGAGGTAAAAGCGCTTGAGCCATCATTAGATTTTCTTGTAACTCACTTTTTATAGTTTGACTGGTTTCTATATCAAATAATGTGATTGAACGCCTCTACCAAAGTGATAATTTATGGCTGAGCTAGTGATTCATATCAATCTAAGTTTGTGATCGATATCAAAGGTACACAGTTTTGCTTAAGACTGGATAGGATTGTGGCTTCTAATGAACGTTAAAAAACCCGGTTGCTGCGAGCAACCGGGTTATGACCGGATTGAAAGATTATTTTTTCCCACATAGTTAATTGAGTGAATTATTTACAGCAATTGATAAGGTCAGAAGATGATAGAGATAAGAAATAATTAACTCTATTTGCTAGCTAGGAAATTAATCTAAAATTGTTACCCAACCTCGGCGGGTGGCGTGAATGAGGCGATCGATCGCGGCTCGATCCTCTTCGCTGAGGCCACACTCTAAGAGTGCAAACATTAGACCGTAGCGGTCAGTGCGAGTCAGTTTCCCGGATTGACAGACGTGGTAGAACAGTTCGGCGATCGCGCGGTCAGCTTGGAGAGCTTGAGCTTGCATAGTGTTGATTGGAACTCGACAATTCTAATATGTCGCATTTTCCCAAGCACTCTAGTGATTCAACTACTTAAAGATAGGTGATACTTCTCAATGGAATTTGTGAGCGAAGTCGGCGCGATCGAGCGATCGATCTTTGGTTTTTTTGTGATACTGGTCACATTAAATTTCTGTGATTGACAGTAAGCAATTTAGAGATTATCCTATTTTTGATAAAGACCTAACTCCTTGTAGGGGAGAGGTGAAACTCAATTATTGAAAGAAGCTACCAAAACAACAGATCAGCAATTCGCGATTTAAGGAATTGTACTTAGTCTGACCTTCTTTGCGAATTTGGATTAGACCGGCCCCGGCCAAAGTTTTAGAGTGATGGCAAAATAAGGCGAGGCTAATTCCGACAGCAGCAGCAATTTCTGAACTGCTCATTTCCCCCTGCTTGGCTAGAAGCTCAACAATTCGCAAGCGTGTGGGGTCGGAAAGTGCAGCAAAAATCCTCACTCGGAGCTCAGCGTCACTTTTGGCGGGCACTGGGAGAGGTATCGCTTGGAAGTCGTCGCAACTATCCGTCATCAGGAGTTGGTGTGGGGAATTTAAGTTGGTGGTTATCTCTATCTTACGCTGCTAGAGGCTTTTATGAAATAGTTAAATAACTACTTGACTATTGGTGGCAAAGTGATTAAACTTTTTAGTTAAATGGTTGTTTGACTACTTCATTGCAGCAGTCGGCGGTTGAAACCGCTACTACACAAACGAAGTCCGCCTGCGCGGACTCAAAGAATCAATGGGTAATACCAAATCTAGGTTAGTCACCCCCTTTATTAGCAACAATCCGTCATTGCGAGCGAAGCGAAGCAATCGCCTAGTCTAGTCTCTGCGATTGCTTCGCTTTGCTCGCAATGACAATAAAGGGGGTAGTAAAGCCGGATTTGAGATTGCCTGTCTGTCTGTAATTACTCGATCGATATTGCTCTTTCACAGAGGATACTATGGCTGCTACTGAGAAAAACGTTCTTTCGCCTGTTCAAGTTGGCCCTTATTCTTTGCCTAACCGACTGGTTATGGCTCCCTTAACTCGCAACCGGGCTGAAGCGGGTAATGTACCCGGTAAGATGAATGTAACTTATTATACTCAGCGGGCGGGTGCGGGATTAATAATTACGGAAGCTTCGCAAATTGCTCCTGAAGGCTTGGGTTATCCTCAAACACCGGGGATTTATTCGTCTGAGCAGGTGGAAGGTTGGCGACTGGTGACGGAGGCTGTGCATAGTCACGGGGGTCGCATTTTCATACAATTGTGGCACGTTGGGCGGATTTCGCATCCCGATCTACAGCCGGAGGGAGCTTTGCCGGTAGCGCCAAGCGCGATCGCGCCTGAAGGTGAAGCATCTACTTATTCTGGGCCTAAGCCTTATGTTACGCCTCGCGCTTTGGAAATTGATGAAATTCCTGGGATTGTGGAGCTATATCGCAGTGCTGCCCAAAATGCGATCGCGGCGGGTTTTGATGGGGTAGAAATCCACAGCGCTAATGGCTATTTGCTCGATCAGTTCCTTCAAGATAATGCTAACCATCGTCAAGATGCTTACGGCGGCTCGATCGAGAATCGTAGCCGTTTACTGTTGGAAGTAGTGGAAGCAGTGACGAGTGTTTGGGGTGCCGATCGAGTGGGTGTGCGCTTGTCACCTGGCGGTACTTTTAACGGTATGAACGATTCTAATCCTAAAGCTTTGTTTACTTACGTTGTTAACGCTTTGAACCGTTTTGGGCTGGCTTATTTGCACTTGGTGGAACCGAGAGCTTATGAGGGTGTGGCTGAGGAGAAGGCGAACTTAAACACGGCCTATTTCCGTTCTATTTTCCAGGGAACGATCGTTTCGGCGGGGGGCTATAATCGGGAATTGGCTGATGCTGCGATCGCGAGGGGAGATGCGGATTTGATTGCTTTTGGCAGATGGTATATTTCTAATCCTGATTTAGCGGAACGGTTTGCTTTGAATGTGCCTTTAAATCCTTACGATCGCTCTACTTTCTATGGGGGTGATGAGAAGGGTTACACTGATTATCCTACTCTCCACTTACAGACTGCTCAGTAGTCGGATATAAATATAAGACTTACGCAGGGAGTCCCAGAAACCGGGTTTTTGAGAGAATCTGTGGGTCATAACGAAGTATTTTCGTAAAAAAACCCGGTTTCTTTGGTTGGGTGCGTAAGTCCTGAAATAAATGTAATCATGTCATTGGGAAGCGATGCAATTGCAAGGCGCAAGAGAATTGCTTCGCTTCGCAATGACGGCCAGGGGTTGAAACCCCTGTCTCATAGAGAAAGTCCTCTGAAGAGGACTAAAAACTTTCTGATCTTCAGTCGGTTTTAACCGACTTTCGCTATTAGACGGGGGTTTTAACCCCCGGCGGGTTAAGTATGAGGTGGCAAAATTATTACGAACGGGGACGGAAGAAGCGGGGAATGCTAAAAAATATGATGGCGGATACTATGACCCAGAAGGTTATCCCAATAGACCACCAAATAGCACTAGATAGGGTCATAGTATTATCTTTGTTTTGGGGAGAATATACCTGAGTTGAAACTAAGGTAGCAGTTATCCCACTGGCGGCGAGGCCTGTACTGGCAATAAAGATTGTAGTATTTAAAGCGCGATCGCTCTTTGTTTGCTCAATATCAATAATACCTCTCAAGGTGCTAATTAAATTTTCAATTAAGGTTAAATCTGGATTAAGACTTGCCAAATCGCTCTCTATTTGTTCCTGGTACTTCTCCTCTGCAAAGGCTGCAAATTTTTCCAACAAATCTAGCTTAGTATTGGGTTTTTCCTCTAACTTTTTTAGCCGCTTTTTATAATTTCCTAGATTGCTTTTGATTGTCCGCAATTGAATTTCTAGGCTCTTTAATTGAATAGCATATTCTGACAACAATGGTAAGGCTTTTGTCAAATTTTCTTCTAATTCTTGCAAATCCAAGCCTTGAGATTTAATTTGATTTGGCAGTTGCTTTACGGAATCGATCATCAACTTAACTTCAGCAGATTTTTGCTTAAGGTGTGCTTTCAGGTAGCGACTTTGACAGTAAGCCCATACGACCTTATGCCGATAAGACAACAGGCGTGTCAAGTCAAAATAAATCTTTTGAATTTCAGCTCTATTTTTAACAATTTCGTCAGGAGTTTGACTAGCAGGAAATAAGCAAATAATTAGATGATAATTCTCTTGGCTGAACTCCTCCCACTTTTGCCCCCAATTAGTAGGAACGTGCCAATATTCATATATATTTGCTCCTAGAAGTTGCCCAGGATCTTTAAATTCGGGTAGCTTCCAGCTAGAATTAGGACTTAGTTTTTGATAGCATTCTTGAGCGACGCTGAGAGCATCATGATTATTTGCTAATTGCCCCCATACTAGCCAAGTTTGCCCCATAGTTCCGCGCTTATCGCTATCGAGTTCGGTACTATTTGGGTGATGATTGAGATGAGAAATGATGATTTTTTTATTCTCTTGCAATTGAGCTATAGGCTGCTCAATATTATTTTTTCGTTTACTATTATAATCGGCGTAAGTTCCAGAGCTATCGACTTGCAGAGCATAAGTATCACCTAACTGAGTTGCAAAGTAATAGCCATCTAAACCTGGTTCGTCTTCATCAAATCTCTTGGCATAAAGTTGCACAAATTCGGCTTCCGAGTTTTCTTTTTCCCCTAATTCTTTTAGTTTTTTATCGAGAGAATAGGCGATTTCATATTTAACTAATTGAACTTTTTCTCGATCGGGATTTACAGCAACTAACTCCTGAATCTGCCGATCTATTTCGGGGTCAATTTTCCGCCAAAACTGGCGGCAGTTTAGGGCAATTTCTTGATTTTGCCCTAAACCATCGCGCAAGTCATAGAGGAATAGATTGACAGTGGGATAAATTAACTCGGTCATGCTACTGTCCCGTCATGGGAAATTAAAATATTTCTTGATTGTAGTTCCTCTTGAGCTGTTTTTCTGGGATCGCCAGCCTTTAAGATTGTATCGAGCATTTTACTGAAATCTCCACTATCTTTTTTTTCTAATTGCTCGACAATATTGCTAATTTCTGTTGTCATCCCTTCGCTTTCATTATCTATAATTGGAAAATCTGATTTGCTTCGCTCAACGGCTGGCACTTCTAAGATAGCACGAGCATCTTGGTAAATTTGATCAAAGGCGGGATACTTTTCGGCAAATTGATCTAGTTCATTAATCTGATTGAGATTAATACTAGCGAGGTCAGTTTGCTGCTCGTCAGATAGCGGCTCTTTTAATTGGCTGAGAGCAGTTATCAAGGCTATTTGTGTAATCTGTAAGGCTTCCATATTTGGCAAGATTTATCGGGTGATACCTGTTATTATAAACGGTGCCCAGTAGTAAGGGTGTGCATAAAGTTTCAGATCGGGTGTTTGCTTTCTCGCTCTAAAGAGTGCAGCCCGAATATCGGGGCGGATAGAGGAATCTTTGGGCAACTCTTCCATTATAGCTTGATACCATTCTACTAATTTACCAGCGGTTAAGTCGCGCAGCCAGCGAGCAGCTTCATTCAAGGCTTCTACGTCTGATTTGTCTTGCCGTAGTTGATAGAATTTCATCATTACTAAGCCTGCTGCATCTGATTGTACTGTCCACAGGGTACTGGCGACGCGGGAGACTCCACGACTCAAAAAGGCGCTGACTAAACCGACATATTCAGTGGTAATAGTTTGGTTGCCAGTGATGGCGGTTTCGCAGGCGGAAAGGCTGACTAATTCGCATTGGCTGAGATCCATTTCGAGGATATTCTCAACTCTCAGCCGTTGTTTCCCGGTGAGGCAGAAAGCCGATTTGCTGGGGGTGTGGAAGTTGTAAGAAGCGTGCCCAGTAAAGTGAATAATTGAGTAGTTGTCTAATAGGTGTTTTTCGACTTCCGCTAGGGTTACGGCTCCTCTGGCGAGGCGTTGATTGTTGGGGAAGAATCGGCAAATGTACTCGGACTCAACATTCGCAAATGGCAAATCTAGTAAGTTTTTCTCTTCATATTCGCTTTCGCTTTTTGGGTGTTCAATACTCAGTAACTTAACTTTATTAGCCAGCCCATCTTTTTGCTTTTCAGCTAACCCTAAACCAAGTTTCGCACTAGGCAAATAGCTGATGATGAACTCATCACCAAATAAAGCATGAATGGGAAACCGAAGTAAGTCCCGATGGGGAATTAAAATTAAGTTCTTAATCCCCTTTACTGCCTCTTCTATGGTCGCAATATTGAGAATATTGCCCAACTCTTTGAGGGTTTCTTCCAAGTTATCGCGCCAAGTTTGCGCCCCGCCTTCCTGTTTCTCTCCTTTGCCTTTGGCATATTCTTGATTCCACTTTTTCACCCATTTTTCAAATTCATCTAGGCGAGTTAAAGAATCTATTTCTGACTCGATAACGATAGGTGTAGATTCCCCAGATTTAATGATAAAGGTGTGGAGGGCGTAAGGGCTGAGATGCCAGTAAACGGAGGCTATTGCAGGGTTTAAAAGTTGCTGAATTTCGGTATATTTGGGTGAATACTCATCGCTGAATAGCCAAGATAAGAAAGCATTTTTCCCCTCTTCTGCGGTGTTTATAGCTTTTATTAATTCCCCAGATTGAAGGAGTATATCTACTGTTAACTGTTGAAATTTTTCTAATTGATATTGAAGTATTTTTTTCTGAATTGGCTTTTGGGTTTTAGCAATAAAGCGACGAAATGAATCTGTATGATCTCGTTGTAATTGTTTCACTGTTGCAGTTTTCTCTAAACTTAGGGAGCTGTAGTAGTCTGGCTTAATGGCTAAAGCTTTGTCAAAAGAGTTGATCGCACCTTCAAAATCTTCTAAATGTCCTAGTGCAATACCTCGGTTATACCACGCATCGTGGTAGTCGGGTTTAAATTTAATAGCTTGGTCAAAAGAGGCGAGCGCTTCTTCATATTGCCCTAATTGATCGCAAAGTAGAATACCCCGGTTATTCCAAGCTTGGTAGAAGTCAGATTTAATGGCTAAAGCTTGGTCAAAAGAGGCGAGCGCAGCTTCCAAGTTTCCGAAGTGTGCCAGTGCAATACCTCGGTTATTCCAAACTTTGTGGTCGTCACGTTTAATAACTAACGCTTCGTCAAAACAGGCGATCGCTTCTTCAAATCGCTCTAATTTGAACAGCGCAAAACCTCGGTTATTCCAAGCTTCGTGGAAGTTAGGTTTGAATTTAATGGCTTGCTTATAAGATGCAATCGCTTCTTCAATTCGCCCTAATTCATACAGCACCAAACCTCGGTTATTCCAAGCTTGGTGGCAGCCAGGTTGGAATTTAATAGCTTGGTCAAAACAGGCGATCGCTTCTTCATTTCGCCCTAATTTTTTCAGCGCCCCACCCCGGTTATACCAAGCTACGTCGTCGTCAGGTTTGAATTCAATCGCTTTGTTGTAAGAGGCGATCGCACCTTCTAAATCCCCTCTCTCATATTGCAAATATCCCCGATTAAACCACGCATCAGCATCTTCATTAATCATCTCCTTTTCCCTTTGCGCCGTCTATTTTGTTTAGTATTTGTCGCACTCTGGCAGTCTAATGAATTTGATTATACTATAATCCCATTTTTCATAAAGACTGAGTTTGTTCATCCAACCTCCGAGATTTTACTCGGAAAATAAGTGTTTTATCGATCGGATAATTCACTAATTGCCATACTCCGGTTATGCCAAGCTTCTTGGTAATCCGGTTTAATAACTAAGGCTTTGTCAAAAGACGCGATCGCACCTTCTAAGTCTCCTAACTGTCTCAGGGCAACGCCCCGGTTATTCCAAGCTTCGTGGTAGTCTGGTTTAATAGCTAAAGCCTTGTCAAAAGAGGCGATCGCGTCCTCAAATCGCTCTAAGCTATTCAACGCAATCCCCCTATTTATCCAAGCTTCGTGCTTGTCGATTTTCAATTCAATCGCTCGATCGTAAGAGGCGATCGCGTCTTCAAATCGCCCTAAGTTTTTCAGCGCAATCCCCCGATTATTCCAAGCTTCGTGCTTGTCGATTTTCAATTCAATAGCTTTGTCGTAAGCAGCGATCGCGCCTTCAAATTGCCCTAATTTTCCCAGTGCCATGCCCCGGTTATACCAAGCTTCGTGGTAGTCTGGTTTAATAACTAAAGCTTTGTCGTAAGAAGCGATCGCGCCTTCAAATCGCCCTAATTTTCCCAGTGCCACGCCCCGGTTATACCAAGCTTCGTGGTAGTCTGGTTGAATCGCTAAAGCTTTGTCAAAAGATGCGATCGCGTCTTCAAAATCTCCGAATTTTCCCAGTGCAACGCCCCGGTTATACCAAGCTTCATGGTAGTCTGGTTGAATGGCTAAAGATTTGTCAAAAGAAGCGATCGCTTCTCCCAATCGCCGTAAGCGATACAGCACATTACCTCGGCTATACCAAGCTTGGTACAAGTCAGGCTTAAATTCAATCCCTTTGTCGTAAGCAGCGATCGCTTCCTTATATTGCCCTAATTCATACAGCGCCTCACCCCAATTATACCAAACTTTGTAGAAGTCAGGTTGGATGCCAATGGCTTTCTTGTAAAAGGCGATCGCACCTTCAAAATCCCCTTTTTCATATTGCAAATATCCCCGACTAAACCACTCCTCAGCCTTTTGATTAACCATCTTAATTTCCCTCTGCGTCCTCTGCACCTTTGCCGTTAATTTCTCTTCCCAAACCATCCCCAACAAACACCGCCTCAATCACCTTCCCCCGCCAATCTTCCTCAACAATTGGCAGCGGAAACTTAGCTAAAATCCTCTTACCAAATTCCCCCGCAACTCCTCCCAATTCCCCACCGCGAATTTCACTCAACAATACCAACCGCCGCGCTAATTCCTGATGCGATGTAATAGATGGGTTATCAATTGCTAATAACCTCTCACCAAACTGCCGCAACCAAGCCGCTAACTCCGTCTCCTTAACACCTTTCACCATCAAAAACCCGGCCACATTCCCGCTGCTAGTGCCTCGATCTACCTCTTCTAATAGTTGCATAAAAATCGCCTCATATTCGGCATCAGTCCGGGTGAGACGCGGTGGCGCTACAGGAGTGCGACGGCTGCTATTATCCTGGGGAAATAAGGGAAAAATAATCAGTAGTTGTTGAAATAATCGCTTGATATATTGCCAAATTTTGTTTAGCATTTGTCGCACTCTGACCGTGTAATAACTTTGATTATACTATAATATTAGATCAAAACCATCCCTATTTTAGGTACATAGTTGCGCTTCAGCGCTTAGGGGAGGGTTAGAGCATCGACTACGTACCTTAAGATTGCATCAAAGAATATGGTAAACTCCGAGAGTAACAATCAAAGATATTGATGCCATGACGCGATTTATTCACGATCGCTTTGCCAAAGAATACTTGGCAGAAATGCTGTCACCAATAGGCACTGTTAATATTGGTCGTGATGTCACTTCCGAAGTCCGAGAAATAGATGTTTACTTTACTCCCACCACTGTCACACCAGAATATGTAGAAACATTGGGAATCTTGGGAAAAATGGCAACAGCAACGGCAATTTTTGAGCCATTTCGCAACCCAGTAAGTGTCAGCGAAGTTAACAGTTGCCTCAGCAAATTATGGGATGTCCGAGGAGAATTAGAAAGACAAGCTAGAAGACAAAATACCCGCTGCGAAGAAGCAGAAATGCCCAAACTGTGGATACTCACCCCCACAGCATCAAAAGTATTGTTAGATGGGTTTAATGCCACACCCGACAACGAGAATTGGATGCAGGGAATTTATTTTTTAGGGGAATATTTGCGAACCGCCATAGTCGCGATCCACGCCTTGCCAGAAACTCCCCAGACGCTATGGTTGAGAATTTTGGGTAGAGATGGAGTACAACAGCGAGCGATCGCACAGTTGAGCAGCCTCGCATTGGATGACCCGATGCGAATTAATGCGCTAGAATTATTATATCGGTTACAATCGAACTTAGTAACCGATAGCGAACAGCAATTAGACACAGAAGATCGGGAGTTAATTATGGCGATCGCACCACTTTTTCAAGAACAATTGCAACTTGCCAAACAGCAAGGTATCGAACAAGGTATTGAACAAGGTATCGAACAAGGGATCGAACAAGGTAGACAAGAACAACAACGCTTAATTTTAGCAAATTTTCTGCGAGAAAGATTTGGAGAATTGCCCCCGGAAATAGCAGCACTTCTCTCTCCAGTATCTACTATACCTGTGGCGGAATTTACTCGGCTGTTACTGGAAATATCCATGCTAACAATAGATGAAGTAGGACTGCAACAGGCAGTAAGACTCTTAACAGAAAATGGAGAAAGGTAGAGGTATATCTGCTAATGACAGTTTATTTCTTTTTTCCTAATTTCCACTCTTCCCATTATATTTCATAACTACGCACGTCTCGCCAGAAACCGGGTTTCTTTGTAGATTTCTAGTTTCCAAATGAAGATTTTTCTGAGAAACCCGGTTTCTTTGCATCAGCTCAGATCCTTATACTCTTAATACTACTTCAAAATCAAATAATATAACTCCCCAGTAGCATTAATTAACCCCGCCCTATCCCCCGCTAAATCTCCAGTCCCCATAAAAACATCCACTCTCCCAGGCCCTTTAATCGCTCCTCCAGTATCCTGATCTAACACATATCTACTAACATCAACTTGTTCTAATTTACCCTCTTGATTTTGATAGGGAATCCGAGTATTAATCAAGGCTAAAGCACCATGAGGCATCAAAGATTTATCCGTAGCAATCGAACGTTCAGGAGTCACTGGCACGCCTAAACTACCCGTCGCCGGCGCACCGTTTGTTTCCCTAAAAAATACAAAACTTTCATTTCGGGGCAAATACTTATTCATATCCGCAGGAAATTGTTGAAAATATTGAGTAAGCCTAATTAAAGTCAACTCTTCTAAAGTAAATTTTCCATCTTTAACTAATTCTCTGCCCACGCCAGTATAAGGGCGATCGGTTTTGCTAGCATAACCAACAGTCATCACATTACCATCAGTTAATTGCAACCTGGCAGAACCTTGAACGTGAACTAAAAAAGCTTGAAAGCGATCGCGCAACCAAACTAATTCTAACCCCCGCAATTGCGTTGCGCCCAAACCATCCGCCCCTTCTAACTGCAACCGCGTCGGGTGCGGTTTCGGCCAAGAGGCTAAATTAGGAGGTAAGCGATAAAGGGGATAGCGATATTCCGCCGTCGGTTCCCGCGAAGCGCGGTAAATTGGCTCAAAATAGCCCGTAAAACCTACAGTTCCCTTACCATCTTTGCCGACAGCTTGATAAAATACAAATTCTCGCTTGACAGATGCTTGCAATTGTGCTGGAGAATTAGAACTAACAACTAATTGGCGAAAACGTTGCAAAGAAAGGCGAACGCGATCGCGCGTAATACCTGCGATCGCATACTTCTGATAAGCAGCAGCAGCCTTGGGCGATTGCAAATAGGCTAAACTGTAATCAATCGCAGTTAGAAGCGATCGCTTATCTCCCGGTTTACCCGCCTCGCCCCAAATTTGACCATCTAAACCTAAAATATCCGACCCGCTAACAACATCCAAGCGATCGGGAGTCATCCGTTGTAGCGGCGGGACATTAGCAACAACCGCCAAAGATAAAGCAATAGGAAACAGACAGCCACAAGCGAACAGGCGGCCCAGAGAGAATATAGAATAAGGCATAAGTATAGCAACCGCTTTCAGCGGTTAGGGGCTAGGGGCTACGATGCTCAGGGCTAGGGAAAGAAGGGAAAGAAGGGAATAGAATAAGCGAGTTTCAGGAACTCAGAATGTATTAACCGACGAAAGCGGTTGCTGTAGTATTCGACCTAAGTTAGAGAGGTTTTGCCTTATTCGTCTACGTCTGAAAAATCAGGCCTAGAACTATAAACAGGTTCCACACGAATAGCCATCACGCTACCGGGGCGAACCACCATATACTCATTTTCCCGATTTTTCATCGGGACATTAACAAATTCTTTAGAGTCAAATTTGGGTACAATCACCCCGCTGTACCACTTCTGAAAATCTTGCAGCGTACCGAAACGCACCTCTTGCTGGTGGCCGCCTTCTAGCATCAGGTGTACGACAAATTCATTAGGAGTTCTGGGCATACAGATTTTAGATTTAGAATTTAGAATGATTTTACATCTTAACCCTCAAACTCCATCAAAATATGCTGGATAGCTTACTAAGCCGCTAACATCTGTCAAAGCGCCGGGATAAAGTTCCGCCACCATAAACACCTCATCGGGTAATTCCAAGGAAGGAGTCAAACCAAATTGACTCGCCCTCTGAAACCCAAAAGGCTGATAATATTCGGGTTCACCTACAACCACAACAATACCGTGACCCAACTCGCGACATTTTGATAAACCAAATTCTACTAACTGGCTACCAATGCCTTGTCTTTGGCGTTGTGGGGCGACTGCTAGGGGGGCGAGGGCGAGGGCCCCAAACGTGCGATCGCGCCCTTCAATAGCGAGACTGGTAAACAGAATATGCGCGATCGCTTCCCCATCCTCCCGCGCCACCAGCGACAATTCGGGGATAAAATTGGGGTACTTGCGGATGACCTCGACGAGCTCCGCCTCACCGATCCCGCCGAAAGCCGCTATCAGCAAAGCGCGAATCGCAGGTACATCCTTATCTGTTTCAGCAGCAAAAGATAACATAAGTAGTCCGACAAAAATAAAGCGAATAGGCGGGGCGAATTCTATTCGCCCTGTCCCCTTCCCTTCTTCCCTTCTTCCCCTAGTCCCTAGCCCCTAGCCCCTAGCCCCTTCTTCCCCCCTAGTCCCTAGCCCCTAGCCCCTAGCCCCTTCTTCCACAATGGTGCAAGTTTGTATTACATAACACGGTTTTGACACTAGGGCTTAAAATAGTTTGGACTTAGCGTGAATCCTGTCCAACTAACGATACTAACCTATGCCCCGCCGCCAAGACTTAAAAAAAATACTGCTGATTGGTTCTGGCCCTATCGTCATAGGCCAAGCGTGCGAGTTCGACTATTCGGGCACGCAAGCTTGCAAAGCCTTGCGAGAAGAAGGGTTTCAAGTGGTGCTAGTGAACTCCAATCCTGCGACCATTATGACCGATCCAGAAACCGCCGAACGCACCTACATCGAACCCTTAACCCCAGAAATCCTTGAGAAAATCATCGCTAAAGAACGACCTCAAGCCATTTTACCAACAATGGGCGGTCAAACAGCACTCAATTTAGCAGTTGCCGTTGCTAAAAATGGCGTTTTGGAAAAATACGGCGTTGAATTAATTGGTGCGAAATTGCCAGCAATTGAAATGGCAGAAGATCGGTTGCTATTTAAAGAAGCAATGGCGCGAATTGGCGTTCCCGTTTGTCCTTCGGGAATTGCTTGTAATCTCGATGAAGCCAGGGCGATCGGTCACGAAATCGGCAGTTTCCCCTTAATTATCCGTCCGGCTTTCACAATGGGCGGCACAGGTGGCGGCATTTCTTATAATCAAGAAGAATTTGAAGAAATGGCCCAAGGCGGCATCGATGCTAGCCCCGTTTCGCAAATTTTGATCGAACAATCTTTAATTGGCTGGAAGGAATACGAACTAGAAGTAATGCGAGATTTAGCAGATAATGTAGTCATTATCTGTTCCATCGAAAACCTCGATCCGATGGGCATTCACACCGGAGATTCGATTACCGTCGCCCCGGCCCAAACCCTCACGGACAAAGAATATCAACGCCTTCGCGATGCCTCAATTAAAATTATCCGCGAAATTGGCGTAGAAACTGGCGGGTCTAACATTCAATTTGCTGTTAATCCCGTTAACGGCGAATTTATTGTGATTGAAATGAACCCCCGCGTTAGCCGTTCCTCTGCTTTAGCCTCAAAAGCAACGGGCTTTCCTATTGCTAAAATGGCCGCTAAATTAGCAGTAGGTTACAGTCTAGATGAAATCCCGAACGACATCACCAAGAAAACACCCGCATCCTTTGAACCGACAATTGATTATGTGGTGACAAAAATCCCCCGCTTTGCCTTTGAAAAGTTCCCCGGTTCTGAACCAACATTGACTACACAAATGAAGTCAGTCGGGGAAGTAATGGCAATTGGGCGGACGTTTTGCGAATCTTTCCAAAAGGCATTACGGGGATTAGAAACTGGTCGCGCTGGTTGGGGTTGCGACAAACAAGAAAAGTTACCTTCCCTAGAACAAATTCGCGCCGGATTGCGGACACCAAACCCAGAAAGAATCTTTACCGTCCGCCACGCAATGATGATGGGGATGACAGTAGAAGAAATCTACGAACTTACAGGAATTGACCATTGGTTTCTGGATAAATTTGTGCAGTTACTCGAAACAGAGAAGTTCCTGAAACGCACGCCACTACAGCAGTTGACTAAAGACTTAATGTTTGAAATCAAGCAATTAGGATTTAGCGATCGCCAAATTGCCTACGCCCAAAAAACCACAGAAGATGAAGTCCGAACTTACCGCAAAAAGTTAGGCGTAATTCCGATTTACAAAACAGTTGATACCTGCGCGGCTGAGTTTGAAGCCTTCACTCCTTATTACTATTCTACCTACGAATTAGGCGCGGCAATCTGGGAATTAGGCGACGAACAAAAGCAAATTTCTGCTGCTGCTCAAAGTTTAACTCCAGAGTCAGAAGTTTTGCCTTCTGAGAAGCGAAAGGTGATGATTTTAGGCGGCGGGCCAAACCGGATCGGACAGGGGATTGAGTTTGACTATTGTTGTTGTCATGCTTCCTTTTCTTTGGGTGATGATGGGTTTGAAACCATCATGGTTAACTCCAACCCAGAGACAGTTTCGACGGACTACGATACTAGCGATCGCCTTTATTTTGAACCTTTGACTAAAGAAGATGTTCTCAACATCATCGAAGCCGAAGATCCAGAGGGAGTTATTATTCAGTTTGGCGGACAAACACCGCTAAAACTAGCAGTTCCTCTGCAAAAAGCTCTCACTAACCATCCTTCAGTCAAGACAAAAATTTGGGGGACTTCCCCTGATTCTATCGACACTGCGGAAGACAGAGAACGATTTGAGAAAATTCTGCGGGAGTTGAACATTCAACAGGCGGCTAACGGTATGGCCCGCAGTTTTGAGGATGCTTTAATAGTAGCTCAACGCATTGGCTATCCGGTGGTAGTGCGACCGAGTTATGTATTAGGCGGACGGGCAATGGAAATCGTCTATTCTGATGTAGAATTAGAACGGTATATGATGTTTGCCGTCCATGTCGAACCAGATCACCCGATTTTGATTGACAAGTTTTTAGAGAATGCGATCGAGGTAGATGTAGACGCGATCGCAGATACTTCTGGTAATGTCGTCATTGGCGGGATTATGGAACATATTGAAGAAGCGGGTATTCACTCAGGGGACTCCGCTTGTTCGATTCCTACGCAAACACTTTCACTAGCAGCTTTAGCAACAATTCGCGGTTGGACTGTTGAACTCGCAAAAGCTCTGAAAGTGATCGGATTAATGAATATCCAATTTGCTGTTCAAGGCGAACAAGTTTACATCATCGAAGCTAATCCCCGCGCTTCTCGGACAGTACCCTTTGTATCGAAAGCAATTGGAGTACCGCTAGCCAAAATTGCCTCGCGAGTGATGTCTGGTAAAACTTTGGTAGATTTAGGATTTACTAAAGAAATTATCCCAGTTCACGTTGCAGTAAAAGAGGCGGTTTTACCCTTTGCTAAGTTCCCCGGAACTGATACTCTGTTAGGGCCCGAAATGCGCTCTACAGGCGAAGTAATGGGTATTGACACAGATTTTGGCAAAGCCTTTGCAAAAGCTCAATTAGGCGCAGGACAGGTTTTGCCACTATCGGGAACAGTATTTGTATCGATGCGCGATCGCGATAAAATTGCAGTGGTTCCAGTTGTCAAAGAGTTCTTAGAATTGGGTTTCAATGTAGTAGCAACGGAAGGAACCCGCAAAGTTTTGCGAGAACAGGGTGTAAAGGTAGGTTTAGAGTTGAAACTTCACGAAGGCCGGCCAAATTTGTTGGATTCAATTAAAAATGAGAAAATCCAACTAATTATTACTACTCCTTCCGGTGAAGAATCGCGGGCCGATGGGATTTTCATTCGCCGTACTGCTTTGGCTTATAAAATCCCGATCATTACCACAATTGCTGGTGCAAAAGCGACTGCGGCCGCCATTCGTTCGCTGAAGTCTCACTCGCTAGATGTGAAAGCAATTCAGGATTATTCGTTTTAAGTTGTTAGTGGTTCGTGGTTAGTTGTTAGTTGTTAGTTGTTGTTTGTTCGTTGTTAGCCAAAATATCCCGGCGATTGAAATCGCGGCTACACAAACAAAGTCCGCCTACGCGGACTAATTAGGTTGACAGATTTTTGTAAAAAGTCTAACGAACAACTAATACCAAATCTGGCTTAAATATCTCTTGATTTCTTAGTCCGCGCAGGCGGACTTCGTTTGTGTAGTAGCGGTTTCAACCGCCAATTAATGCCAATTAATCAAGGTGGTAGTAAACCAGGATTTGGTACAACAACTAACCACTAACAACGAACAACTAACTATTCCTGATGAGAATCTAAAAGACCGCTGGATAGCATGAGTCTTGGCCAAATTAATAGGAAAAATCCCATCCATATTAATAGAGGTATAGAGACAATAACTGTTATCCAGACGGTTTTGAACACAAACCAACTCCCAGAAATTAGAGTAATACCTGTTAACAAAATTGACCAAGGCTGACACCACCAAGGCTTATAGTCCCAAGCACTAACAGACTTTTTTTCTGATTCTTTCATAATTAACCTTAGATTGATTTGCGTACATTTGCGGTAAAAAAATTAGGACTTATGCAAAGAAACCGGGTTTCTCTGAAAAATCAAAGATTCGACTAGATATCTATGAAGAAACCCGGTTTCTGACCTCAACGCGCGTAAGTCCTGAAAATATTAACCACCTCTTAATTGCTCAACAAAATCTCCATGTTCTGTACTCGCTAAACCCTGCTGCAATACAGCCAAAACCTCAGCTAAATTCCCCTCTAACATTGCTGATACTGCTAACCACAAACCAGGAAAAACCTGACTCCTAATTATTCCGGTGGCATCCGGTTCTAAAAGTATATACTCACCTTCATTTAGTTGAAACCAATCAATTCTATTATTATAAATCTTCCAGACCAAATACTCCTGTACTCCATTACGGCGATACATTCTTAACTTATCATGGGAATCATAAGATGCAGTGCTAGCCGATATTTCCACAACTAATTCAGGAGCACCCTCTACATAGCCATCCTCACTAATAGATGAATTGCCACCTGATGCTATTCGTAATAGTGCATCTGGCTGTGGTTCATTCTCCAAATCTAGGCGAGTAGTGGCATTATCACCTAGCCTCACTCCGGGAGTAGCACTACGATAAACCCATAGCCAGCCGATTATATTGCTGTGTGGTTCTGCGTGTGGCTCAAAACGAACTGGCGAACTCATGTAAACTACTCCCTCAATTAATTCAGCTTTTTTTAGTTCTGGCATAGCATGATAACGCCGCTCAAATTCAGGCCGAGTCAAGCGATCGCCATTTTCTAAAGGTGGCACTTCAATTGATGTTTTGCCGGAGTTTTGATTCGTGGGAATCTGTAAAGGTGATGGCATATAAATAACTCCAATTTAAAATCTAATAATCACAAATTATGACCGCAACTCGAACAAAAGCGATCGCTTTCTCCCACACCCGCGCCGCATTGCGGACAAAAACGCTTCCCAGAAACTCCCTGCGTCCCCATCTGCATTGACATATTACCCATCTGCATCTGCATGGGGTTCATCTTCATCGGTGTCATCGGCTTCATGGGTTCCATTGGTTTCATCGGTGTCATCGGCCGCATAGTATTATCATTAGGCCCCGCTTCCATAGTCACCTGCACAAGTGCGATCGCTTCCGCCTCACTCAACTCTGGCATCGCACTTAAAACACTCATCCCATTACCTTGTACCATCACAAATTGCGGCCCTGACTGCGATTCTAGCCGCAAAACTATCCCCGATGCAGTGCTAAATGCCGTTGGCGGTATCACCCACCTACCAGTCTGAAAACTACTGCTTGCTTGTTGCTGTTGGCTGGGGCCGCTACTCGATAAGGTAATGACAGTCTGCATTCCCGGATTTTCAATGTAAAGCTTTTGACCTCTACCCAGGTCGCATAAATAAGCCATGATTTTAAGGTCTGATTGTTTAATTAATATTGTAGGCGATCGCGCATTACCTGCGAAGCCCATTTATGTATATTATCAATTTAGAGAAAAGCGATTAATTACTTCAAATTAGGGTTTGCAGATATCAGTAGTTTATGCTACAAAAACCTGCAAAACCCCAAAAGTGGGATCGCTAGTACAACAGAAAAGTAATTAGGATAAATACCATGCGCTTTGATTCTTACGATCCGGGTGACTTCTATGATGAACTCTTTGCAGCTATTGGACAACCCCGCCCGGAAGCTACTCTTTTAATAGAAAGAATTCACTCTCTAACTGAAGGGGAACTCCAACGGCGACAGCAGGCCGCACAAAATGCCTTAGTGAAGTTGGGAGCAACTTTCAATGTTTATGGTAACAATAAAGGGACAGAGCAAATTTTCCCGTTTGATGTAATTCCCCGCATTGTTTCAGCCTCCGAATGGAGTTCGATAGAACAAGGACTTAAGCAGAGAATTCACGCCCTAAATCTATTTCTAACAGATATTTACGGCGAACAGAAAATTATCAAAGATGGCATCATTCCCGCCGATTTAATCGAGTCGGCTACAGGTTATCTCAAACCTTGCATCGGATTAAAGCCACCAGGCGGAATTTGGTGTCATATTACAGGCACAGATTTAGTGCGCGATAAAGATGGGAAATGGTACGTCCTTGAAGATAATATGCGCTGTCCTTCCGGCATTTCCTACGTTTTGGAAAACCGCCGCGTCATGAAAAGCACTTTTCCCCAAGTGTTCGCCAGATTGGGCATTCAACCTGTTGATGATTATCCCAGTCATTTGTTAGAAACTCTCCTAAATTTAGCACCGTCAAATCTGCAAAATCCTACAGTTGTAGTGCTAACTCCCGGCATTTACAACTCTGCTTATTTTGAGCATTCATTTCTAGCGCAACAGATGGGAGTTGAGTTAGTTGAAGGTCGAGATTTAGTAGTAGCTGACGGTTACGTGCAAATGCGAACTACTAAAGGTTTGCAGCGAGTAGATGTGATTTATCGCCGCATTGATGATGACTTTATTGACCCTCTAACTTTTCGTTCAGATTCGAGGTTGGGAGTGCCGGGATTAATGGAAGTTTATCGTAACGGCCGCGTTGCTCTTGCTAATGCTTTGGGTACGGGAGTTGCAGATGATAAGGTGATCTATGCTTATGTTCCGCAAATAATTAAGTATTACTTGGGAGAGGAACAAATGTTGTCAAATGTCCCAACTTATGTTTGTTGGGAAGAGGAGCAATTAGAATATGTGGTGGCTAATCTCGATAAGCTTGTAGTGAAAGCAGCAAATGAATCTGGCGGCTATGGGATGTTAGTAGGGACGCATTCTACTGCTGAACAAAGGGAAGATTTTGCTCATAGGATTCGGGAAAATCCCCGCAATTATATTGCACAACCGACTCTTTGTTTATCGCGAGTTCCTACTATTATTGGCGAGGATTTTGAAGGGTGTCACGTAGATTTGCGGCCTTATATTCTCTATGGTCAAGATATTTATGTGCATCCAGGTGGCTTAACTCGTGTGGCTTTGAAGCGCGGATCGCTTGTGGTAAACTCTTCTCAGGGTGGTGGGAGTAAGGATACTTGGGTTTTGTGTCAGTAGCTTTTGTCCTAGTTCCCAGTTGCGGCTGGGAACGCAGACGATCGCTCTTACTTTGACCTTTGATATATCCCCAACGGTACAAGTGTTTTAAAATGAGAATTGCTGAGAAGGTAATGTCATTGCTGACAATTCCTATAGCCGAAGGAAGAACGAAAAGGAACAAGACTTATAAAGTAGCTTTTTAGTCATTTGTATTAGGAAGACGACTCCACTCATTCCAAGATCCGTCGTAATTCCGAACCTTCGGATAGCCTAATAAATACTTCAAAACAAACCATGTATACCCCGAACGCCCGCCGATCGCACAATAGGGAAACACTTCTTTCTCAGACTCGATTCCCTTGCTGCTGTAAAGAGCCTGCAACTCGTTAAACGATTTGAAAGTTCCATCCCGATTTAGAGTGAGGATATGTTCGATATGCACCGCACTTGGAATATGTCCAGCACGTTCGGTTTCTTTGGGTGGTTGATTGAAGAACCATTCGCCACTGTACTCTTGAGAGGTACGAACATCTAACAAAACGCGATCCGATCGAGTTATATTCAAAGTGTGCTTATTCTTCGTCAACGCTGGGTTTTATGATTTGCCACACGCGATGAACTAAACTCGTAGAAGCAGAAAACAATGCGAATCCAATTAGGGGGTGAAGTATTCCTAAAGGCAGGGTAAATTTCAGGTGAATTGTGAGAAATTGCAACCCTAGTAACACTGGCAGACTTACCGCGAGGCTGCGAACTTTAGGAGGAAATGGAATCCAGTATGCCCCTACCAACAGAATTAGTGACAGCCCACTGTACCCTCGTACCAGCCAAACATGGATATTCCACCACTCAGAGTTATAAAAATATGCCAGTCCAACCGTCAGCACTTGAGCAATCAAGCAGATGTTGAATAATACTGCGAAGATGTAAAAAAATATTTGATTCTGGCGTTGAGATGCTTGTAGGCTATCAGAGCTAGAGTTTATAATCATGCCAAAAGTATCCTTTAAAGTGAATTAGTAGAGAATTTGTCTCGACTAAAGTTAAGATAGAATGTGCGATATAACTGTGCCTAGACCTCGATCGGGTACACTTTGCTCTTTTATGGCTGACTTGCAATCTTTATTTCAAATTCTCACTCAAGCGAAAGACGAACAGGAATTACGATCGCGCATTTGTGCAGAAGTGAGCGAGTATTTTACTGCTAAACGTTCGGGATTATTTTTCTTCGACGCGCCAAAGAGGAGAATTCGCGATCGCAATCTTCAAAACCTGATGGAATTGGCGTTATCGACCGAGCACAATCCCGTTTTGCGCTACTTGGTGGAGCGACACACCCCCGTTCACGAAGCTTTGGTGGTATCCCCTAAAGCATGGCAATTGATTTGCCCACGCGCCGATCACTGGCACGTTATGACGGGCCCAATCGTGAACCAAGGACAATTAGTGGGTGCGGTTGGCTTTACTCGCGATCGCAGTATGGGTTCATTCGATACGCAAAATTTGATGGATTTGAGTGCGCTTTGTCTCCACCTTTCAACTTGGGTGGCAAGGGTGCGATCGCCACACCAACTCTTGCACACAAATCGCCTAACATCTCGTGAACTACAAATTGCTGAACTGGTTGCCCAAGGGTTAACGAATGCAGAAATTGGCGAACGACTTTGGATTACCGAAAATTCCGTGAAGCAAGCTTTAAAGCGGATGTTTCGTAAGCTTGAAGTTTCGTCTCGTGCTCAAATGGTTGCTCAACTTTCTACAAATCAAAAATTTTTTCCCCCAGACATTAAAGCTGCTAATTTGTAATTTTTAAGCTCATGTTTGTAGTTGAGAGCGTAGTTAAATATCTATCTATGACAGGACGAATTCTGTTCTCTCTAAAAAATCTGGCTCTTCCGTACTTACGGTGCTAGCAATATTAGGAAATTGTCAAATAACTCGCCACGCGATCGCACCATCATATACTACAATCGTAGTATAGCAGAACACCTGCGTCTGTTTATAAGCGAACTTAACAGATAAACCTACTTAGCGCGATCGCACAGAGCAACCAATGGATAGAATTACCGTAGAATCCAGATTAATATTACTAGCTTTAGTAGGAAGTCAAGCCTATGGGACTTCTACACCACAGTCTGATTTTGACTACAAAGGCGTATTTATCGCTCCCAAAGAATACTACCTGGGATTTAAAACTTTCGAGCAGAAAGATACAGGCTGGGATGTAGAACCAGGAACGGGTTTGTATCCCATGCTCGATACCGTCAAAGACTGTACAATCTACGAACTCAGAAAGTTTTTATCCTTAGTTGGTAACAACAATCCTAACATTTTAGAAACCATTTGGATGGATAGAGAATTTTACGCCTATCTGTCTCCGGCGGGTGAAAAGTTAATTTCTTATCGCTCCGCTTTCTTGTCTCAAAAAGTTAGAACATCTTTTGCTGGCTACGCTTACGCTCAAATCAAACGGGTGGAAAATCATCGAAAATGGTTGCTAAATCCTCCGCCGAGAAAACCTGTCCCTCAAGATTTTGGACTAGATGACGAGAATTATAAGCCATTAAATAAGACAGAAATTAACGCTTTTCTGGAATTTCTGTATATGCTAGTTCGCGACTGCATCGAATTTCTAGAACCGTCAGAAGAATTGAGAAATTTGCTGCTTGAAAAAATTGACTATAAAGGTATCCTCAAACAGCGACCAATTCCAGAGGAATTACTGCCACAAGTTCAACAATATACGAGAGCTACAAATGATTTTATTAGGTTACTGCACATCTCTCAAGCTTATCGTCAGGCTCTCGGTGAATGGGAAGCTTATAAAAAGTGGAATGTGGAAAGAAATGTAGATAGAAAAGCTTTAGAGAGTAAATGTGGTTATGATTCAAAACATACCTCTCATTGCATTCGTTTGTTGCGGATGGGGATAGAAATCCTGAGAGATGGCGAACTGAATGTTAATCGCAAAAAAGTAGGAGATAGCGGATATTTGCTTTCTATCAGAAATGGAGATGTTACTTATGAAGAAGTGAAAGAAATCGCTAGCTCACTTTTTGAAGAAATCAAAACCATCAAATCTTCTCTACCAGAAAATGTGGATAAAGAATTTCTTAACGAAGTTTGCGTTGAGTTGGTAGAAATGGCTGGTTTTAAGTAGAAGGAAGAAGGAAGAAGGAAGAAGGAAGGGGTAACTTACTAATTCTTTATGATTGTTTTTCCTTCTTTCTGGATTTTTATCCTTCATTTAATTGCTTAAAAGAACCTTCAGACTTAACTTGTTTGTGCAAACTAATTTGGTCGCCGACTTGATAGCCTGAATAAAAGCCAGATTCGCTGCTAATTTGAGAACCAGAACGAACTTTAACTTTTACACCCTGTTGTTCTAAATAGTTGGTAATATCTTGCTGATTTTTCTCAAACATCGATCTGACTACAATAGCTGGAGTCGCTGGTGCATCTCCTGAACCAGGAATTCCTGAATTTTCTATTTCTTCTTTTTGGATTAATAGTCTTTGGCTTAACCGCGTCGCACACCCCACTCGAAAAGCATTTAGATAAGCCAATCCCCGACCATTTCCTTTGCGATATTTAGCACGCCGTTCAATGGCTTGAGCTAAGTATTCATAAAGGTATTGACACGCTGCGATATTAGTAGGTGTTCCTACTAAAAACATATAGCCGGTATAACTATTTCGCATTGCTTCGCAGCTATTGGCTTCAGCAATCCCGGAGAGTAATGTCATTTTCCAAGTGACATAACGAGGCGTTGTTTCGACAGAGTTTTGAATGATTTTTTCTTGCTCTGAAGTACCTAAGTCAGCTAAGCTGAGATTGTATTGTGCTAATAGTAGAGAGGCTTTTTCTGCTGCGGCTGTCGCTTCGTTCTCGTTAGAAGAAGTTGCGAGAGACAATAGTTTTTTAATTTTATCAAGCGTATTTTTGTCGGTCATTTTGCTAATGGCTAATGGCTAATTGCTAATGGCTAATGGCTAATTGCTAATGGCTAATGGCTAATTGCTAATGGCTAATGGCTAATTGCTAATGGCTAATTCAGGACTTATACCAAATCCGGGTTAGTCATCCCCTTTATTACCAATAATCCGTCATTGCTTCGCTTCGCTCGCAATGACAATAAAGGGGGTAGTAAAGCCGGATTTGGTATTACACACCCAACCAAAGAAACCGGGGTTTTTGACGAAGATACTTCATTTATACCACAGACGATCTCAAAAACCCGGTTTCTGGAGCCATGAGCAGTTAACAGTTAACAGTTAACAGTTAACAATTAACAATTTATTCATCAATAGACCATCCATCCTTAACGGAATCTTCCTCAATAATTCTTTTCGGACGCATCACTAGAATAACTTTTGCTAAAAGCTTGATATCGGGAGATTCTTCAAACCACTGTAATTCTAAATTGCCGTTGCTATCTGTGAGAAAATAACTATCAGCATCCCACTGCCTTTGAGCGCGGTCGGCGATAATTAATACTTCTTCAGGTTGGCCTTGTAAGGGTGTGGGAAAGCGATCGCTATTTGCCAAAAGAGCGACGGGATCTTCTGCTTTCCTAATCACTTGCCAACCAGGGACGGTTATCCAAGCGCCAGTACCGGAAAATTTGATCAGTTGAAAGGGCCCTGTTTCCTCCGTTAGGGGAACTGCTTGCCAGTCTGTAGTGGCGATCGGCATTTGACCTGCAACAGGTACGATCCGAGGTAAATCTTCCTCTTCTTCGACGCGATACACTGGCAATCGGGGGGCGGTACGCTTCGGAACTACGGTAAAATCAGTGAGTAGTTGTTCGATTTGTTGACGCGCAGTGGGACTTGCTGCTAATTTTAAACCGCGTGCGATCAGGCGCGATCGCTCTTGCAGATCGCTCTTCTCCCTCGCCAATTTCCAACACTGGTAAGCAACTGCGTCTCCCGCAGCATGGGTAAATCCCGCTGGCTGCCGAATGCGCGAAAATTCCTTGACAGCTTTGGCGATTTCGTGCGCGTCGTCAGCATCCAGGTTGTGAGATAGTACCAAGGTAGCAGCAGCAACTCGTTCGTTTTGGGTGAGAATCCGAAACTCGTACAAAACATCGCTACCCTTGCGCCAAAAGTGCGATCGCACTTCCTCAGTGGCATCTGCATTTACTAAACTGGTATAAACTTGAGCGGCAACGCTGACCTGATTTTGCTGCACCGGCTCAAAACCCGTCTGTTCAAAAATCTGATTAGAACTGTAGCCCGCTTTGAGCAATGTCGCGCAAGCCTGTCCCCATTCTACCCAACTGCCCTCCTTGCGGCGGAGCGATCGCACTAAATTTTCCACATCCACAGCATTGCTAGAAGATTGAGGGCCCGAATTCGGTAAGTCTTGAGGTGTTTGAGTCATAATCGAATTACAAATTCAGCGATAAGTAGTTGTTATTGTGCAAACGTACAATCTGAGAAAGCCTCCCTTAATGACTGGGAAACAACAATTCAGAAGTTGCACTCCCTGCTTTAGTTGGCAGGCGATCGCGTCAACCAGACAATCAAGTTTATACCCAAATTCTGTTAGGGACGCTCAGAGGACAAAAGCTGAAAGCTGACTTCTCAGTTGCAGTAGAGCTTAGGTTTGATACCATGTCACTATTGTTGCAAAATAAATGCTCACCCAAATCCGCTGAGGCGAGTTGATTGTATTCTTATGGATAATGCCCTTCCAGAGCTAGATAGCATTAAACGCCAGCTCATGAGCCTAAATCGACCCAAAAAGCCTAAGATGCTGGTGGTAGACGATGAACCAGATAATCTCGATCTCCTCTACCGAACTTTCCGGCGAGATTTTAACGTACTAAAAGCTGAGAGCGGAATTCGCGCCTTGGAAGTCCTTGGCGATGAAGGTGAAGTAGCCGTCATCATCTCCGATCAACGTATGCCGGAGATGAAGGGAACGGAGTTTTTGAGCAAAACTGTACCTCAGTTCCCAAACACAGTACGGATTATCCTCACTGGTTTTACGGATATTGAAGACCTGGTAGACGCAATTAACTCTGGACAGGTATATAAATATATTACTAAGCCCTGGGACCCGAACGAACTCAAAGTTGTAGTGCAGCGGGCCGCAGAGACTTATGAATTGCTGAAGCAACGGACGGAAGAACTGCGCCGGGCCCAAATCCAAACGCAATTACTGGCAACTGTCATGCAGACTGCTCAGGACTCTCCTAGTTTGGAAGCCAGTTTAGAGCCAATTGCTGCGGCCTTCAGCGATAATTTTTTAGCCGATGCCTGCATTTTACAACTCGTGGAGGGAAATACTTTAACAGGGGCAGTCGGCACTCACAGCGCAGGCGGAAAGGTGGACAATTGGCTGGCAAGTGACCCTTTGGTGAAGGAAGCGATCGCTACTCAGACGATTCAATGTTCGCTTAATGTCTCAGCGGATGCAACAATGACTGATATTGCCCACTACCAGGCATCAGGAATTCAAGCACATCTCGCTGTTCCCATCGCCTATCGCGGGGAAACGATCGCTTTAATGTCCCTCCAGTGGAAGCAACCCAGCACCCTTCGCCCTGACGAACTGATGACGCTTCACTTGGCAGCTCAACAAGTTGCTCTAGTTCTAACTACTTTGAAGTGTTCTTAAGCGAGGATATCTCAGGTAGATAATGTCTTGAATTGTAAGGGGTGGCGATCGCATAATTAGGGTTAAAAGGCTTTTGGGATTTCAAAATCCCGAAAGCTCATTAGATGAGTAAGAAAATATCTATGTATGTCATTGGGAGTGAAACGAAGCAATCGCAGGGGTGATGATAACTTTACATTTTGTTATGCAGCAAGGTTTATTTGCGTCTACCTACTTAAATCTACCACTTTCCCCACTTCTGCAAATTTTATTCACCAGAATTATCTTGCTGATTCCTTTGATTTAACAGGATATCGAGCATCCGCATTGTCTCCCTTCTCAAACCATCAATATTAGTTTGTTGTCGGTCTATTCTTTCCTCTATTTGAATCATCCTTTCTTGCTGTTGAGCGATCGTCACTTGCTGTTGAGCGATCAGTTGTAATATTTGCTGCCGTTCTTCTCTGGCCTCTGCTGCCGTATTTGCTAATGCTTGAATCACGCGAGCATTGCTATTGGCTATATTCGCTGTTTCCTCTACCTGATTAGCGAGTCTATCTAGTCTGTCATCATCCCAGCGTTCTGTTGCCATAGATTTTTTTGGCTCTGTTTTTCTATTATCTCATAAAACGCGATCGCCTTCAATAAATATCAATCTGTAGATACTGTATTGACTTGTCAAGACAGTATCTACAATCCTAATCGAATTGGCAGTTCTATCAATCAATTCTTAGGCTTAGAAATTGGCTTTTCTAACAACTCTACTGGGGGTTGGAGATTGACAATTTCAATGTCTAAACCTAAAGGTAGTGGTGGAAGTTTTGGCGTACTAATTTCTAAATCCCCTGTTCCACTTGCTAAGCGAGATGTGAGAATTTTAGGCATTGCCGGCACTTTTTCTGCTGTTTCCAAAGTTTTCACCATTTGAGCCAAAGCAAACTCTAATTGCTGGCCTGGATCGATCGCTACCCAACCTTGATTTGTCATCGCCCGTAGTTCAAAGTGTAAGTGAGGGCCTGTAGACATCCCCGTACTGCCAACTCGACCAATTACTTCTCCTTGCTGCACCCATTCACCCGGTTTAACAAATAGTTCGGAAAGGTGAGCGTAGAGAGTTTCTTGGGACTGTTTATTATGGTCGAGAACGACGGCCAGGCCGTAACCTCCTAACCAATCTGCGATCGCAACTTGACCCGCATAAGCCGCCAAAACTGGGGTTCCCATCGGCGCACCCAAGTCTGTACCCGTGTGAAACCTGCCTGAACCGAGGACTGGATGAGTCCTCCAGCCAAAAATCGAGGTAATTTCAGCGGGGATAGACAGGGGAAACATCATCCGCAGATTGCCATTTCCAGGCAATGCAGGCGGCCGAGGTGTCTGATTGTAATAAGCAAAACCAGAATCGCTCATACTGCTGACAGTAATCGGGCCGACTTGGATAGACCCAATGCTGGCAACTGTCGCCCCTCCGTTTGAGGAGTATCCCGACTCAGAGGCATATTCCGACCTGGGGGCATATCCAGCCCCAGAGGAACCTCCCTGGGCGTAAGATGTTCCTGCCTGTTGCTGGCCATTTTCCCAGGCTTTACGACCTGTAGGGGCGGCGATATTTTCAGCGTAGGGGTTCCCCGCGTTCGCATCTGCCGTCTGCTGCTGTGGCGCAGGGGGAGCGCACAAGGCTCCCGCAATTTCTTGTCCCGTTCCTACAACAGCGTCGCAACCAGTTGAGCGTTCGGAAAATTGAACTGCTGTCGGTGCTTCGTAGGTGTTAGTCGCACCCACACTGTAGTCAGTGGGATCGATGTAGGCATTATTGGGGCTGGCTGGGGCCTCAGCATTATATTCTGGAGTGCTCGGCGCTTCTACGGTTGGCGGAGCAATTTCTGGTTCTGGCAAATACGGCTCTGGGGCGGCCGCTGCGGGGGCTTCTGGAATGTACTCTGGTTCTGGGGCGTATTCGGGGGTTTCTGGAATGTACTCTGGTTCTGGGGCGTATTCGGGGGCGGCCGCAGAGGGTTCTGGTGCGTAAGTTTCTGGTTCAACTGCGGCTGGTTCCGGGAGGCTAGGAGGGGCTTCGGAGGCTTCTGGGGCAGCTATTTCTACTTGCGGAGCCTCGGTTTGGGCCCAAACCATACCTTTACTGAGCATTCCTAGACTAGCAATACAACCGA
Source organism: Kamptonema formosum PCC 6407 (assembly GCF_000332155.1). Classification (GTDB taxonomy): domain Bacteria; phylum Cyanobacteriota; class Cyanobacteriia; order Cyanobacteriales; family Microcoleaceae; genus Kamptonema; species Kamptonema formosum. The sequence continues at coordinate 2,245,336 of NZ_KB235904.1, forward strand.
TGCCTAAGAGTAGGGAACGTTGAGATAATAGCCGCAATCGAGCGCGATCGCTAATAGGGGTCATTTTTTCTTGTTTGGCTGTTGCCAGGGATTTTAGTTTTTTATCTGAGTAAACTGGTTTCACGATCTTTATCACAACTCAATATCGGGCTTGTGGCATGGGGGGGTGAGGGCTGCAAAGAAACCGATAACTCATCCTTTAAATCCGTTGGGAATTTTGTTGTTGTTCTATAGCCCAGAATGATTGTAACGGGCTTGAGGCAAATTTCGCCTTTGGACTCTGTTACAGCTTCAGTTTTTGTGTTTGGTAAGGGGATTTTTTGAGTAAAATCGCACTTGCAGTCCGTCTGTGGCGTTGACGGGGACGATCGCTCGTTTGTGTCCGTCTAATTTTAGCGGATGCCGGATGTTAGTCTGGAGTTTTAGGCGATCGCTTGTTTAAGGCTGAGTTATGTTCGCAGTTGCCCGAAGTAGGCGATCGCATTCCAGCCAGCAACTAATTGTAATGGCAATAATTTCCCTAGAGGCCAAAAGATGGGAAAAACCCGGTTTCTTTGATTCGGCGGGTGGCTAGAAACCGGGTTTTTACGATATACTTCTCCGAGGCTTATAGATGGGGAAAAACCCAGTTTCTTTAATTCGGCATTGCGGACAAATGGACGATCGCGCTCGATCTAAACTTTACTTGAAAATGTGCGATCGCTCTTTGGGAACGTCCTTCTCCTTCTCAGGTAATATTCACCAAAATCGATCTCTGTCGCGTGGTAGAGTTTATAAAGTTATTAAATTTTGTAAAATCAACTTAATTTCCTACCCTCAGAGCGTCAACTATGGAAACGTATGATGTCATTATCATCGGAGCAGGTCACAACGGGCTAACCTGTGCAGCTTACCTCCTCAAAGCAGGATATAGCGTCCTCCTACTCGAAAAACGCTCTGTCCCTGGAGGGGCCGCCACCACCGAGGCCGCAATTCCAGAACTGCCAGATTTTAAATTTAACCTCTGTGCAATCGACCATGAATTTATCCATTTAGGGCCTGTTATCGAAGAATTAGAACTGGGGAAATATGGATTAGAATATCTATTTTGCGATCCAGTTGTCTTTTGCCCAAACCCAGACGGAAAATACTTCTTAGCCCATAAATCAGTTGAAAGAACCTGTGCAGAAATAGCTCGCTATAGCCCTCGCGATGCTCAGAAATACGCCGAATATACCGACTTTTGGCAGCGGGCCCTCGGTGCAATGATTCCGATGTTCAATGCACCACCCAAATCCATCATTGATATCGCCGGGAACTACAACATTAAAAAACTTAAAGACTTGTTTTCAGTCATCGGTTCCCCAGACAAAACCTTTGATTTTATCCGTACCATGCTCAACAGCGCTGAGGACATTCTCAACGAGTGGTTTGATTCGGAATTCCTCAAAGCGCCCCTAGCAAGACTCGCCTCAGAACTCGGTGCACCTCCCTCTCAAAAAACCATTGCTGTCGGTGCAATTATGATGGCAATGCGGCACAATCCTGGTATGGCCAGACCGCGAGGAGGCACGGGTTCATTAGTAAAAGCATTGGTTAATTTAGTACACAGTTATGCAGGTAAAATCCTCACTGACCAGCACGTTGAAAAAATCTTGGTTGATGATGGCCGCGCTGTAGGAGTTCGAGTTGCCGGAGGCGTAGAATATCGAGCTACAAAAGGTGTTATTTCTAATATAGATGCTAAACGCTTGTTTTTGCACTTAATAGATGACAGGGATGTTGATAGTGCCGATCGCAACTTGCGGGAACGCCTAGAGCGCAAAATTGTTAACAACAATGAGACTATTCTTAAGATAGATTTAGCTCTCAGCGAAGCGCCCCGGTTTGAAAAGTACAACCATCAAGATGAATATATGATCGGTTCAGTATTAATTGCTGATTCCGTGAAGCACGTCGAAATTGCTCACAGCGAGCCTAGTATTGGCAGAATTCCTGACTCTGACCCCTCTATGTATGTGGTAGTGCCGACCATGCTAGACCCGTCGATGGCTCCCCCCGGTAAACATACTGTCTGGATTGAGTTTTTTGCTCCTTATCAGATCGAAAATGCTGAAGGCACTGGTTTGCACGGAACTGGTTGGACGGATGAATTAAAACACAAAGTAGCCGATCGCTGCATTGATAAATTAGCAGAATATGCGCCCAATATCAAGAATGCAATTATCGGTCGCCGCGTGGAAAGTCCGGCAGAATTGGGAGAACGTTTGGGGGCATTGAAGGGTAATTATTACCATGTAGATATGACTCTGGATCAAATGATCTTTTTCCGCCCTTTACCGGAGTTAGCGAATTACAAAACACCGATTGAAGGTTTGTATTTAACGGGTGCTGGTACGCATCCAGGCGGCTCGATTTCGGGGATGCCGGGACGCAATTGCGCTCGTATTTTTATGCACGCGCAGCAACCAATCGCGCAGACTTTGGCAGATGCAGCTAACTCCCTGAAATCTACGGCAAAGTCTGTATTTGGGGGAGCCTCCGATTTGTAAAAGACCTCACCCCTAGCCCCCGAACTACCTCTCCCTAACCCTCTCCTGAGAGGAGAGGGAAAAGGAATAAATTTGCTATAGTTCGGGGGAGTAATTAATACTATTAAACTCACAGAGATTTAATAGTAACAATCCTGCTCCCCTCTCCTTGCAGTCTAGAGGTTAGGGGAGATCCCTTTTTTGATTTTCATCTTTTAACCTCTACCATATTAAAATACTCAGTCTTTGTAGGGATGAAAAAGCTGACCAAAATTTGAGAAACTTAAGCTTGCCGTTACCCATTTTTGAGCAATGACAGACCGGGTTTTGATTATTGGAGGCCGGGGGCGAATTGGCACCAGCGTGGCTAAAGATTTAGTCGCCCATACTCAGGCGCAAATTACCCTGACTGGACGCGATACAGGGGGAATAGCTGCTAATACATCCACGCCGAAGCAGGCGGAGTATTTGCCATTAAATTTAGCGGATAAGCAAGCTTTACGAAAAGCTGTTGCTGCTTCCAACCTCGTCATCCACACGGCGGGGCCTTTTCACCACCGCGATGCTTCGGTACTCAAAACTTGTATTGATGAAGGCGTTAACTATCTCGATGTCAGCGACAGTCGCAGCTTCACTCGCAGGGCTTTAGAATGCCGCGATGCTGCTAAAAATGCTGGGATTACAGCTATTATTAATACGGGGATTTTTCCCGGAGTTTCTAATAGCATGGTACGCCGAGATGTAGAACAGTTGGATAAGGCAGAACGCATTCACTTGAGTTATGTTGTCGGAGGTTCGGGCGGGGCTGGGGTGACAGTAATGCGAACTACATTTTTAGGGTTGCAAACGCCTTTTGAGGTGTGGTTAGATGGCAAGTGGCAAACTGTTAAACCCTATAGCGATCGCGAAACAGTTGAATTTCCCCAACCCTACAGCAAAACAGGTGTTTACTGGTTTGATATGCCCGAATCTATTACTTTACCTGAATCTTTCCCAGTTAAAACTGTAATTACCAAATTTGGTACTAATCCTGATCTTTACAATTATCTTACCTGGTTTGTCGCTAACTATTGGCCGGATAGCTGGCTGAAGAATCATAAGGTCATCGAATTTTTGTCCTACGTTAGCTACGGTATGACCAGTTTTAGCAATCAGTTTAGCGGTATTGGGGTAGCAGTGCGTTCCGAAGTAACTGGCATTAAAAATGGTAAGGAAGCTAAAGTTTGCTCGACGGTAGTACATGAAAATGCCGCAGATGCTACTGGTATAGGTACGGGTACAATTGCCCAATTGATATTAGATGGCAAACTGACTTATCCAGGAGTTTGGCCTGTAGAACAGGCCCTTCCGACTGATTTGTTTGAACAATCTATGGAAAGTCGGGGTCTTAAAATTGAGCAAGAATTGCTGTGAGGTCATTTTATTTTCAATATCCTACATAGGAGTAATTGGTAATTGGTAATTGGGATACACAGATTTTACAGATTCCTCTGATTTCACAGACTAAATAATCATGACTCTAACTAATCCGTGTAATCCATGTAATCGGTAAAATCCGTGTTCATAATTAGGTAATGGCTAATGGCTAATTGGAAATACTCTTTTGTGCGGTTTTTCAAAGTCTTTAATCTACCTAAAGATAGAAGCAGTGAAGGTGGATTTACATATAGACTACTTATAGTCCTATAAATCTAGTGCTTCCCTCCGATGGGAGGATGGTATTAGCTCAAATAGGGCGCTCTTAACTTAGATTTCTGTGCTTGGGTACAGGGAAATGTTAACTAATACAAATGGTAAAAAACTAGGAGGAGGAATTTACATGAAGAGAATTTTATCAACACTGGGACAGGTATTCGGCAAAAGCATTTTGGCGGTTTGCTTGATGAGTTTAATCAGTTTAACAGGTATAATCATATTGCCGGGTCAGCCTGCTTATGCCATAGTAGACATAAGTAGTAACCAGACGAAAACAGGTTCTACAATCGAGGGTTTTTCTAAAGATAATAAGGCGGTTGTAAATCGAGATCAAGCTTACGAAGAAGCAGTGAAAGCAACCGAAAAACCTAAAGTAGGGATAGAGAAGGTTTACGAACAGGATTTACACGCTTACCAAGAAGAAAATCCTCCAGAAAACATACTAGAAAAAGCGGAAGAAGCAATTGATAAACTGACTGCTGAGCCGCGCTAGTAAGGATTGCTGCTTCTGGTAATTTCACGAGCTTACTAGAAAAAGCCGAAGAATTTAATGTTTGATAAACTGATAGAGAAGCAATAAATTAAATATCTTTCGGTCGCAGTATCGAGTTTAAATCGCTAGCTTAAACCAACCTTAAATTAGTAAAATTTAAGGTTGGTTTTTGATTTATATTCCTAAGAGCGTAGAGCTAATTCATCCTTGAGGAAGATGATGCGCTCGCCTTTCAAAAAGTAGATTAGAGACAAAGTAATTCTACTGAGAAAAAAGGAAAAAATATCATGGCAGATATCAAACAGAATACTAATGAATCTGATGCAAACTTAGATCCCATTTCTGGAGAGCCAGGAGCTCATCCAGTGGGGACGGGTATTGGTGCGGCGGGTGCAGGAGCGGCTGGTGCTGCGATCGGTGGCGCGATCGGCGGGCCTGTGGGAGCAGTAGTGGGTGCTACTGTGGGCGCAGTTGCTGGGGGTTTGGTCGGTAAGGGTGCGGCTGAATCGGTTAATCCAACGGAAGAAGAGGCTTACTGGGAACAGAATTACAACACCCGGCCTTATGCAGAGGTAGACACGGACTATGAATACTATAGACCGGCTTATCGCACGGGATATGAGGGATACAGCCGCTACAGGAGTACGGGCAAGAGCTTTGATGAGATGGAGGGGGATTTACAGAGAGATTACGAAAAAAATCGCGGTAAGTCAAATTTGGGCTGGGAAAAGGCGAAATACGCAGCCCGCGATGCGTGGAATAAGGTAGAGCGCAAAGTTCCAGGCGATATTGACAGAGACGGACGCTAAATGCGATCGCGCTGAGTTCCCCAATTCCCCTTAAAAACAGGGCGGTTTCATTCTCCCCCGAAAAATTGTTTGACCTCTCCCCCAACCCCTCAACCGCATAGAGAGGGGAAGAAAAGGGAGGGGCTTTAAGTTTTTCACCTTTTTTAGGTAAAACTTGCGTAAGTCCTGACTAAATATCTTCCTTTGGATCGATCTAAAATTAAGCTAATTAGTATTAAGATCCAGCTCAAATTAAGAGAGTAAATTGTGGAAGCTATTCTGGAAAGAGCTTGGGAACTCAAGCAAAATTTAATAGACTTTGTGCTAGACGCAGAGGGAGAGTTAGCGGTAGCTTTAGAAGCCTATATAGCGGCGGGTTCGGCGCGCGATCGCTATGACATCGCCCAGCAAAATCAGTTAGTGGACAGTTTTCTCGTCGAAGGTAGAGTCGGAGAGCAAACTCCTCTGGATCTATTTATCGCTCAGGCAGAGTTAGAAGAGAGCGATCGCCAATTATTAGACAACTGGCGGCGCAGCTTTATCGGCTTATTTGAAATTAGCCAAATTTTACCCGATGGCTTCGAGTTAATTAACTGGCTAACGGCAAAACACTACACCGTTAAAGTCAATAGTTCTGAAACGCTCAAAGATACGGCAAAACTAAAAGTAGGGGAAATTTTGCTGGTTCGGATTGCCCCCGTGAGCGATAGTTACTGGATGTTTTCTGGCCCTCATATTTTAATGGGAAAATTGGGTAAACCTAAACTAGCTGTCGCTATTGGTAACTTCAAGCAGAATCATAAAAATGCTCTTTATAGCGATGCTCCAGAATTGTTAGAACAGGCGTGGCAGTCAGTCGAACAGTATCACCAAGATTTTACGGATTTTTTTGGTAGCGATGAAGTCAATCTTTCGGGATATCACCTCAATAAAAAGATTGCTGAATTTCAAGAAGTAATTACCAAAAAACGCCTAGCTGAAGCTGGCATTGACAATTCCAAATCTCTGGACGAAATAGCAACAGAATCGGGAGTTGATGCTACAGAACTCAGGGCCGCAGCCACAGAAATGGGTGCTGATGCCGATACAGTCGATCGAATGTTAGGCAAGCCAGACTCGAAAATGGTGATGCCCAAAATTGACTTGCCTGATACTCTTAAAAAAGCCGAACAGGTAACGGCTATTTCTCATCCTCGTTGGGGTCAGATGTTTTTACCTACCTACACTCAAGTCACAGCTCTGTTAAAAACCGAAGACTGGCAAAGCTTACCTAATGCTAATAAGTTAGTTCGCTATTACTTGGAAGATGCGACGATTAATGCTTTCATCTGGCAGCGTTTAGCCCAAACTTACCCAACTCAACTAGAAAAAGTTTTGCAAACAGTATTAGAGCGGCCAGATTTTAATTTGGAGCGCGATTTAGAGCAACTTTTACAAACATACAATAAACCGTTAGAGCCGGAACTGCCAGAAATTGCCAGCGTTCCCCTGCACTTGCATAATTTATTTCAAGAGGCTATGGCTGAAGTTAATAAGTCCAAGTCTAAGTCAGGGGATAAAAAGAAAGGTGCTAAAGGCTTTAAATCCTCTTAGTTCTCCTTGATTTAACTGTGATGTCGCTCAGGTAGAAATGGGCGGTACAAATCCACACTGGTAGTTGAAAATTGGGATCGAAAAACACAGTTTCGGGAACTGGGACTAAGAGCTGATCTGTGTGGACGCGCCAACCATCATAGCCGGGAAAACTTTTCCAGGCAGTCATGCCGATCGCGTGACATCGATCGCCCATCAATGCCTCTGCTAAGTCTACGATTCCGGGTCGATCGAGGTAGGAAAGCCAGAGGCGATCGCGATTGAAAACGCACTTGAAACGATCGTTAAGTTCGCTCCAACTACTGCCATCTAAACCGAAGGGTTGGAGGCGATCGATCGCTGCGCGGGCTGCCGTTACTTCCTCAGCGTTGAGTACGTTGGGGATCGGTACATAACCGTCCTCGTGCATCGCCTCGATCGCGATCGGGATATCGTTGAGCGCTAACGTCTTCTGCCTATGGGTGAAAGATTCGCTCACCGCCGCTACGTTCATGGTTTCAATTTAGTTGAAGAACAAGAGCTTTCCTATCTACAGCCTACGCGATCGCCAGGCAAAAATCCAGCCTGGTGCTGTGGGAAATGCTCTGAACCGCTGAGTTTGACTATGTTCGCTCGTAAGACTGAACTTTTTCTGTCTATACTCACTTAAAATTATTGCTATGAGGGAATAGTAAGTTATAACAAAATAGGAGCCTTGCCAGGAGAAGCCTCAAGCAAGCTGTTTGCAGTCTGCCACAGCTAACCCCTACAGAGCTACTATTAGATCAATCAAATTAAAATGAGCTAAGACGCTATGGTAACTCGCGGCTTTTTATCTTCAGGCAAAACTAAAAAATCTAAAGTGATGCCAACTTCCAGGTTCACAAGTGATTTTTCGGAGGCTACTAAAAGTGAATTCAGAATAAAATTAAACAGTTTGCAGCCTACTGTTTCAGAAGCGCAGGAAATCATCTACCAGTTTTTTATCGATCTGGTTCGAGACAGTTCTCCAGATGTGGTGCTGGCAGAATTTAAGCATTTATTTATTGAGCCTGTCCCCTCAGCTAATACCGAGGCAATTTGGGCGCTCAAGATCGTGATCGAATCGCAAAATGAGGCCGAGTTCAAAAATTTATTCAAGCGTTGTTGCTATATTATCCTCAATAACTGGGTAGGACGGCGCAATTACCAAATAACTCAAGACTTAATTCAACTGGTTTCAAATTGGCAAAACCACCACCTTCCCTCAGACAATCACTTCCAACAAATGAGAGCTTGGCTGGCAAGTTTTGTCAACAGTCAAGACTACCAAGAAATCAAGCTATTTGTTTCTAGATATGACGAGAATTGCGTTCAAACTAACTGGACTGAGCGCTACACATCTTTTTTGCTCGCTCCTCAGTATGTAGATGAAAAAAACCCCATAGAACAGCGCCAAGCAGCTCAAAAATTCTCCAAGCAACTCAAAGAGAAATTTAAGTTTGAACTGGCACTTTATACCGCCCACGCTCAAGCTGGTGATTTTAAAGATTCTGCTTTTGAAAATCCTACAGTTTTAGGAGATGAAGTTCTACTTTTAATTAAAAATATTGTAGCTAGGCGGGGCTTGTTGAGCTATGCCAGCTTAGCCAAAACTTTTCTCGCCCAAATCAAAAACATTAACTATAAGGAGTTCAAAAAAAGTTTATTAATATATTTGTTTCATTCCACTGAAAAAGAGACTCCCTTAGTTAAAACGCTGAAAACTTTGATACTTAAGAAAGTAGATAATCTTTATGAAACTTATGATGCTGAAACAATTAACAACTCTCTAATTTTGATGACTTGCAACAAAGTCATCAAGATTTTAACGCTGGAAAAAGTAGGTAGCCCTTCCCCAGTATTTACATTGTTAGTATCTCAAAATAATCCTTTAACTTTGGCAGTTATGCTGCTCAAGCTGGTTTTGATCTCCCCTAATTCTAGGACACATTTAGAAGTTTGTATTGCCCTGTTAATTGGTCATTATCAAAAGAAGGCACCCGATAAATGTCAGGGGTTTATTAAGTTCTTAGAAATCTGCAAAATCGCCCTAACTATTTATGCGGAAAACGTTCAGTATAACTTAGTTAAGATGTCAGCAAACGATCGAACTAATCCAGAAGTTGTAGATCTAGATAGCTATCGAGTTTTTTCTCTGCATAAAACTCCTCCCAAAAAAGAATAAACTTAGTTCAATTGTCAGGTGGGCGATCGCCTCTCTCAAAAATTAAAAATGTAAAATTAAAAATTAAAAATTTAATTAATTTCGTTTTTGATTTTTAACTTTTAATTTTTAATTGGATTTAGCTATGAGTTACAGGCGATTGGCAGCGATCGCCCACCCTACGTTTAATTATGTCCGATCGCTTAGAGAAGCTAGGGCGTGTTTTCAAACAACCATCAAGAGAATGCAGGCGATCGCGATCGTGGCTGTATAATTTGCTGCAAGCTTTTCCCCTCAGGTAGCAATATTATTAGGATTTACACAGGTCGTCCCAGAAACCGGGTTTTTGAGACGACCTGTGGGTCAAAACGAAGTATTTTCGTCAAAAAACCCGGTTTCTTTGGTTGGATGCGTAAGTTCTAAATCTGCCTTCTGCCTCCTGCCTTCTGCCTTCTGCCTCATGCCTCCTGCCTCCTGCCTCCTGCCTCCTACCTCCTGCCTCCTGCCTCCTGCCTCCTCTCTCCTGCCTCCAAGAGTTCATTAGCGATCGCTACTTACGCTCACCTATTGTTAAGATACAAGGGGTTTAAAAACACGCCCTAGACCAGCTACAAAGCTAACCACTTTTTGGGAATTAACAGGATGTCTACTTCTGCATCAACCAATTTGCAATACTCGATTTCACAATCTCCATCGGGATCGATTGTCTTCATTGACTCCAGCTTAGATGACTGGCAAACTTTAGCCGCAGGCGTACCTGACGGTGTAGAGTGTATCAGCATCGATCCCCACAAAAATGGTATTGAACAAATCACTTCAGAATTGCAAAAATATGCTTCTGTTGGCGGAAGTATTGACGCAGTTCACATTATTTCTCACGGTAGTCCTGGCAAGTTGCAGCTAGGTTCTACTGTTCTAGCTAGTGACAATTTAGAACAATATACTAGCCAATTCCAAAAGTGGCACAGCGCCCTATCCGCTCAAGCAGATGTTATGCTTTATGGCTGCGATGTTGCCGCAGGTGAAGGCATTGACTTCGTACAGAAATTAAGTCAATTAACTGGTGCTGATGTTGCCGCATCTACTAATACAACAGGTAGCAATGGCGACTGGAATTTAGAGTTTGTTAAAGGTGAAATTGAATCGTCTTTAGCTGTGAAACCAGAGGTATTGGCAGGTTATAAAGGTGCTTTAGCCACTCTTACTGTTAGCAATAATAATGATAGCGGTGCGGGTTCCTTGAGGGCGGCAATTGCATCGGCTACCTCTGGAGATACGATTGTATTTGCCCCCAGTTTAGCTAATCAGACAATTGTGCTTACCAGCGGTCAACTGGTTATTGACAAAAACTTGACTATTGACGGTGCTGCTGCTACGAATTTAACAATTAGTGGCAATAACGCCTCTCGTGTTATGGATGTAGGCGGCGTTACTTTTACTGTTAAAAATCTAATTATTGCCAATGGTAAGCTTACGGGTAGTGACGAAACTACAGGTGCAGGTGCAGGGATTCGTGGCGGCAACAGCAGCAATTTAACAGTAGATAATTGCCAATTTAAAAATAATATTGCGGGCTTTGCTGGAGGAATTTATACTGGATTCAAAAGTACCAATACTGTGACCAACAGTATTTTTGAGGGCAACGACGGCACATCGGCTAATAAAGAACAAGGTGCAGGCGCGATCGCAACTAAAAGCGGCAGTTCTCTCACAGTACAAGGCTCTACTTTTAGTAACAATAAAGGAATTAACGGCGGAGCAATCAATAATCTTTTAAGTAATCTAACAGTAGAAAACTCAACTTTTCTCAATAACGATACGACGGCTGGCAGTGGTACAAATACCAATGGTTATGGTGGTGCAATTTACACCGATGGGGCGAGTGAAATTACCGATGACTCTATGGGCGGCACGATTACTATTCGCAACAGTCGCTTTGAAGGGAATAAAGGAAAAGGGCAAGGGGGGGCAATGTTTCTGTTTGCCTATCCCCCCGATAAGGTGGCAATTGAAGGCAGTATTATTGTAAATAATCAGGTACAAAAAGGCTCTGGAAATGATGCTTTGGGTGGGGGAGTACGGATTGGTAACGGTGCTTATACTATCAGCAAAACTACTTTTGCTAACAATGTAGCTGAGGCTCAGGGCGGTGGTTTATGGGTAGGAGAAGAATCTCCCGGTACGATTACTAATACTACATTTTTTGGGAATCAAGCAGTAGATGCAGGAAATAGTGCTAGTGGTTTAGGCGGCGGGTTATTTTTCGCGACTACTAGCAATCAGAAGATTATAAATACAACGATTGCTGGGAACAAAGCGGGCAGCGAAGGCGGGGGAATTGTTGGCAGCACTAATGTCACGTTAACTAATACAATAGTTGCCAACAATACGGGAAATAATGAGTTTAATAACAAGCAAAATGCCTCGGATGGAAAAGGGTTTTCTCAGAATCCAGCACCTTACTTTACTGATGGTGGTGGTAACTTACAGTGGCCGGCAATTACCAATAATTTCAATAATGGCAATATTACAGCTAATGTCTTGCAAGCTGACCCAAAACTGGGCCCATTGCAAGAAAATGGTGGCGGTTTGCAGACGGTGGCATTGCTAACAGGAAGTGCGGCAATTGATGCAGGTAAAAATGCAGATGCGCCTGCTACGGATCAGCGTGGTGCAACTCGGCCTCAAGATGGTGATAGTAATGGGAGTGCGATCGCAGATATCGGCGCTTACGAGTTTTCCCTCACCCCAGTCCCCACGCCAACGCCAACGCCTACACCTACACCAACGCCTACACCTACACCTACACCCACGCCTACAGCAACGCCAACGCCTACACCTACACCCACACCCACAACAACACCTACACCTACGCCAACGCCTACACCAGTTAGTGACAGTTGCCTTTGCGATCGCTTCCCTCTACCCCGTACCAGCAGCATCGTTACTCCCAACACCCCCGATAACGCCGTTAGTGCCACTAACTCTAATGATTTACTGATGGGTAGTACAGCTAACGATGCGATCGATGGACTGGGTGGGAACGACACAATTTACGGCATGGAAAATGATGACAACCTCAGTGGCAGCAGCGGCAGCGACGAACTATTTGGCAACACAGGAAATGATTACATAGACGGCGGTACAGAGCAGGATACCATTTATGGAGGCAAAGATGGCGATGCTATCATTGGCGGCAATGGCAATGATTTGCTGCGGGGAGATAGTGACAACGATACTATTTTTGGTGGCAGCGATAGCGATAGCATTTTCGGCGGTAAAGACAACGATCTATTATTAGGTGAAAATGGAAACGATACCATCTACGGCAACTTAGGAACTGATAGCATTCTCGGCGGAGATGGCAACGATTTAATCTTTGGTAATGAAGATGCAGATTTAATCCTTGGCGACATTGACAACGATACAATCTATGGAGGAAAAGAGAATGATACCCTCTGCGGCGGTGACGGTAACGACCTATTATTGGGTAATAATAACGACGATCTAGTTGATGGTTGTATTGGAGATGATACGATCTATGGCGGCAAGGAAAATGACAGCTTGACTGGTGGTAGTGGCAACGACTTTCTCAGTGGAGATCTAGGTAATGACACTCTCATTGGTGGTTCTGGTAACGATGTATTTCTGTTAGTAGTAGGTCAGGGAAGCGACACAATTTTAGATTTTCAACAAGGTCAAGATTCAATCGGGTTATCTGGGGGGTTAACATTTGGAGAACTCGCGATCGCCTCTAACAATAATGTGACTTCGATCGCTATTGCCAGTAGCGGTCAAATTTTAGCTACTCTCAACGGAGTGGCGGCGGGTGCGTTGACCATTGGAGATTTTAAGACTGTCATAATTTAATCGAACTGACGATCGTAAGTTCAAGGACAATTTCTCAAAATGCGGAACTCAGAGACTATATTTTCCGTCATGGTTAATGTGCTCTGCTATCGACCTGATTTTATAGCAACCGCCAAAGTATTTAGGAGGTTATTATAGCAACTGCTATGGTAACTCTTGACAATTTATTGTTTTTAGAACTTACGCAGGGAGTCCCAGAAACCGGGTTTTTTGAGAGCATCTGTGAGTCATAACGAAGTATTTTCGTAAAAAACCCGGTTTCTTTGCTTGGGTGCGTAAGTCCTATCCTAATTATCTTGCGGTTGCTATATAGCAACCTTCTTGGCAGTTAGGACGTTCTGAATTCATAAAACAATTGATTCTCTATCCCTTCTTCCCCTTCTTTCCCTAGTCCCTAGCCCCTAACCGCTGAAAGCGGTTGTCATAATTGTTGAAGTCATTACTTTTATTGCATCTACATTCTCTCCAAGATACCTAAATTCTTCTTAATTCTTCGTTTTTCTTCTTCTATATTATTCCAGATGTGTATCTACAAGTAAACACTTTTCTGGGTTAACAGGATGTCCATTTCATCTGTATCAATCAATTCGCAATCTCCAAGTCAAAATCTCCAATCTCAATCGATTATCTTCATTGATTCCAGCTTAGATAACTGGGAATCTCTAGCAGCAGCAGTTCCTAATGGGATTGAGTACATTATTATCGATAGCAACAAAGATGGCATTGAACAAATTACCACAGAACTACAAAAATATGCTGCTATTCATGGAAGTATTGATGCAGTTCATATTATTTCTCATGGTAGTTCCGGTAGTTTACAACTAGGAAATACTTCTCTTAGTTCAGATACTTTAGAGCAGTATAAAAACCAATTGCAAAAATGGCAAAGCATACTATCTGAAAAAGCAGATATTATGCTTTACGGCTGCGATGTTGCCGCAGGCGAAGGGGCTAATTTTATTGAGCAATTGAGCAAATTAACTGGAGCTGATATTGCGGCATCCACCGATAAAACCGGGGAAGGGAGCAACTGGAACTTAGAGTTTTCCCAAGGTCAAATTGAAGCTAATTTAAGCTTAAATCCTGAGATAACAGCCAGTTATAAAGGCGTTTTGGCAGCTAATGAGGTTAGCAATAACAATGATAGCGGGATTGGTTCTTTAAGAGCTGCGATCGCCTCGGCTGTCGCAGGTGATACGATTACTTTCGATCCCAGCCTTGCCAACCAAACGATTACCCTGAGTACAGGTCAACTTATAGTTGATAAAAACTTAATTCTTGATGGTGCTGCTGCTGCCAATTTAACCATCAGTGGTAATAATGCCTCGCGGGTAATACAAACAGCAAGCAGCACAAATGTCACCATCAAAAATCTAATTATTGCTAATGGGAATGTCAGCAGTAATTCTAATGACGAAGCTACTGGTTCCGGTGGGGGAATTCAAACTGGAAGCAATAGCACTTTAAGAGTAGAAAATTCTCAAATTAATAACAACATTGCTGGGTATGGCGGTGGTGGAATTTATACTGGTTTTCGCAGTACAACTACTATCATCAACAGTAAATTTGATGGCAATGATGGATCGCTAGGAAAACAAGAACGAGGTGGAGGTGCGATCGCAACTAAAAGTGCAGGTTCTCTGACAGTACAAGGCTCTACTTTTACTAAAAATAAAGGTAGTAATGGCGGTGCAATTAATAGTCTTTTAGGCACTTTAACAGTAGAAAACTCAACTTTCATCAATAACGATACAACCGCTGGCAGTGGTGTAAATACTAATGGTTATGGCGGTGCAATTTACACTGATGGAGCCAATGCTTCTGGGCCAGATTTTCAGCATGGGCCTGTGGGTGGGACAATTACTATTAGCAACAGTCGGTTTGAAGGAAATAAAGGAAAAGGACAAGGGGGGGCGATGTTTCTGTTTGCCTATCCCCCCGATAAGGTGGCGATTGCAGGCAGCATAATTATCAACAACGAGGCGATCAAAGGTTCTGGAAACGATGCTTTTGGTGGCGGAGTACGGATTGGCAATGGTGCTTATACGATCGCTAATACTACATTTGCTAACAATATAGCTGAGGCTCAGGGTGGTGGTTTATGGGTAGGCGAAGAATCTCCAGGTACGATTACTAATAGTACCTTTTTTGGAAATCAAGCCGTAGCTTCATCTAGTAATACCAGTGGTTTAGGTGGCGGATTATTTTTCGCGACTACTAGCAATCAGAAGATTGTAAATACAACGATTGCTGGGAATAAAGCTGGCGGCGAAGGCGGAGGGATTGTTGGCAGCACGAATATCACGCTGACTAATACAATAGTTGCCAATAATACGGCGAATAATGAGTTTAAGAATAAGCAAAATGCCTCGGATGGAAAAGGGTTCTCCGAGAATCCATCGCCTTATTTTACTGATGGTGGCGGGAATTTACAGTGGCCGGCAATTACCAACAATTTCAATAATGCCAATATTACAGCTAATGTCTTGCAAGCTGACCCAAAACTGGGCCCGTTGCAAGAGAATGGTGGCGGTTTGCAGACGGTGGCATTGCTAACAGGAAGTGTGGCAATTGATGCGGGTAAAAATGCAGATGCGCCTGCAACGGATCAGCGTGGTGCAACTCGGCCTCAAGATGGTGATAGTAATGGGAGTGCGATCGCAGATATCGGCGCTTACGAGTTTTCGCTTACGCCAGTCCCCACGCCTACTCCTACGCCTACACCCACGCCAACGCCAACGCCAACGCCTACACCTACACCTACACCCACAGCAACGCCTACACCCACGCCTACACCCACACCAACAACAACACCAACGCCAACGCCTACACCTGCACCTACACCTGTATTTGCACCTGCGCCTGCGCCGAGTCCAAAAGAAGACACCGCTTGCCTGTGCGATCGCTTCCCCACTCCTGATTTTAGTAGTGGCGATATTATCCCCAAAATCGCCGACAAAACCCTCAGCGGCACTGACTTTGATGACTTTCTAGTTGGTGGATCTGACAGCGACGCGATCGCAGGATTTGGTGGCAGCGACACCCTAATTGGCATGAGTAATAACGACAACATTTATGGCGAAAATGGTAACGACTTCTTGTTAGGTAATGAGGGTGCTGACTTCATCGACGGCGGCGACAACGACGATCTCATTTTTGCAGGCAAAGACAATGATGCTGTTTTAGGCGGCAACGGCAATGATACTCTCTTGGGGGATTTGGGAACAGATACCCTCCTTGGCGGCGACGGCAATGATTGGATAACTGCAAATTTCGGCGATGATTTTATTGAAGGCGGCAACGGCGACGATTTAATTTTTGGAGGCAAAGATAATGACATTATCTTAGGTGAAAATGGCAACGACAAACTATTAGGTGATAGCGGAGATGACACGCTCATTGGTGGGTTTGGCAACGATAGCGCGACTGGCAATGACGGCGCAGATTTTATAGACGCAGGTTTTGGGGATGATGCCATTTTTGGGGGCAACGATAATGACATTATCAAGGGTGAAGATGGCAATGATTTCGTCTCTGGCGATAGCGGTGATGACACTCTCTGCGGTGGCGGTGGCAGTGACATTTTATACGGCGGAGATGGCGATGATGTTATGGATGGATGCACGGATAATGATACTCTCTACGGCGGCGCAGGAAACGATCTTTTGACTGGCGGCGGCGGTAATGATTTTCTGAGCGGAGATATGGGAGATGATACTTTAATTGGCAGCACTGGCAGGAATACATTTGTGTTAGCATCTGGTCAGGGAAATGACACAATTGTTGATTTTGAAAAAGGTCAAGATTTGATAGGGTTAGCAGGCGGACTTACTTTTGCTCAGCTTAGCATCACCGCTAGCAACAGCGAAACTTTAATTAGCCTTGCTAGCACTGGTCAATTATTAGCTACTCTTCAGCGTGTATCATCAAGTTCACTCAAATCTGAGGATTTCACTGAGGCGATAGTTTTTCCTGATTTGTTATAGTATTAGGAATATAGCGGTTTTCAGTTTGCTAATGGCTAATTGCTAATTGCTAATGGCTAATTGCTAAGTAGTCGAAAATCAACAAGCATAGCTATGTCATTGCGAGCGAAGCGAAGCGAAGCAATCGCAAGGCGTTGAGATTGCTTCGCTTCGCTCGCAATGACAATATTTACTTGCAATGACAATGTTTACTTGCAATGACAATGTTTACTTGCAATGACAATGTTTACTCGCAATGGCAATGTTTATTTTTGTCCAGCTACTTAACAGTTAACCGTTAACAGTTAACAATACAGCGACTCCGGGGGCGTATCTACCAGTACAAACCCTTCAGGAGTATGCGAAATGACTGCAACTTTGACTCCGGCAACTTCACTGTCTGCCTTTCAACAAAATCCCTCGAAATCTCTTGTCTTCATTGACTCTGGTATAGATGACTATTCAACTCTCGCTGCTGGCGCAATTCCAGGTGCAGAAGTCATCTTTTTAGATCGGAATCGCAACGGCATTGAACAAATTACTTCCGCATTGGAAAAATTTGCTACTACGGGAGAATCTATTGGTCAAATTCACATTTTTTCTCACGGAAGTCCCGGCAGTCTGCAACTAGGTTCTGCTGTTCTTAACTCCAACACTTTATCACAGTATCAAGAGCAATTAAAACAGTGGAAATATGCACTGAGCGATCGAGCAGATATCATGCTTTACGGTTGCGATGTTGCCGCAGCAGAAGGCGCTAATTTTGTTGAGCAATTCAGTCAATTAACTGGGGCTGATATTGCGGCATCTACTGATAAAACAGGTAGTGCAGCTTTAGATGGCGACTGGAATTTAGAGTTTATTAAGGGAGATATTGAAGCCTCTCTAGCCCTTACACCGCAAGTAATGGCAGCTTACAAAGATGTTTTAGCAACCATTACCGTTACCAATAGTAATGATAGCGGGCTTGGTTCTTTAAGAGCTGCGATCGCCTCGGCTACTGCGGGAGATACAATTCAGTTTGCTGCCACTCTAGCTAATCAAACGATTACCCTCACAACGGGCGAACTTGCCATCAACAAAACCCTGATTATAGACGGTGCTGCTGCTGCCAATTTAACCATCAGTGGTAATAACGCTTCGCGGGTAATCCAAACGGGAGCTACCACAAGTCTTACTCTCCGCAACCTAATAATTGCTAATGGTAAAACTCCTGGCACTGACCCTAACAATGAGGCAACTAGCGCGGGCGGCGGCATCTTAACTGGCAATAGTAGCACTTTAATTTTAGATAATTGCCAAGTTAACAATAACGTCGCTGGTTTCGGTGGTGGTATCTATGCAGGCTTTCAAGGTACTACTACTGTAATTAACTCTCGCTTCACCGGCAATAACGGCTCTTTAGCGGCTAATACTGAGCGTGGTGGTGGTGCGATTGCAACTAAAAGTGCAGGTTCTTTGACAGTACAAGGCTCCACTTTTACTAACAATAAAGGTACTAACGGTGGAGCAATCAACACTCTTTTGGGTAGTTTGACCGTAGATAACTCAACCTTCACTAATAACGATACAACCGCTGGTACTGGTGGCAATACAAATGGTTATGGCGGTGCAATTTACACCGATGGAGCTAATGCTTCTGGGCCTGGTTTTACTCCTGGATCTGTCGGCGGTACTATTGCTATTCGTAATAGCCGGTTTGATGGCAATAAAGGAAAAGGACAAGGCGGGGCAATGTTTTTGTTTGCCTATCCTCCTGATAATTTAGCGATCGAAGGCAGCACAATCGTAAATAATCAGGTGACAAAAGGCTCCACTGGAGATGCTTTAGGTGGCGGCATCCGAATTGGAAATACTGCCTACACTATCAACAATACTACCTTTGCTAATAATGTTGCAGAGTCTCAGGGTGGCGGTTTGTGGGTGGGCGAAACATCTCCAGGTACGATTACTAATAGTACCTTTGTGGGCAATAAAGCGGTAGATCCAGGCAATACTGCTAGTGGTTCAGGCGGCGGATTAATATTCGTTACTACCAGCGCTCAGAAGATTGTAAATACAACGATTGCGGCTAACCAAGCGGGAAGTGAAGGCGGCGGGATTGTAGGTGGCACTAATGTCACGCTTGCTAATACGATTGTTGCCAATAATACGGCTAATAATGCCTTTGGCAATAAGCAAAATGCCGCAGATGGACAAGGATTTGTGGCGAATCCAGCACCTTACTTTACTGATGGCGGTGGTAATTTACAGTGGCCTGCGATTACCAATAATTTCAATAATGCCAATATTACAGCTAGTGTCATACAAGCTGACCCCAAACTTGGCCCTTTGCAAGATAATGGTGGTGGTTTGCTAACGGTGGCATTACTAACAGGAAGTGCGGCAATTGATGCCGGAATTAATGCCGGAGCACCCACGACTGACCAAACTGGCGGCATTCGACCCCAAGATGGTGATAGTAATGGGAGTGCGATCGCAGATATCGGCGCTTATGAATTTCCTGGTGCAATCCCGGAAATTCAGGTACTAGATAGTTCAACGGATATTGTTGACAACACAACCGTACCCCTGAGTTTTGGCAGCACTCCTGTGGGTACTCCGATCGCGAAATCTTTTACTATCAAGAATCTGGGCAATGCTGCTCTCAATTTAGGTACGATCCAATTACCTGCGGGTTTTTCTGTAGTCGGAACCCCCCCGACTAGCGTAGCGGCGTTGGGTTCGGCAACTTTGCAAATTCGCCTTGATGCTGGCGTTGCAGGCACTCCTACGGGTGAGATTTCGTTTACTAACAACGATAGCAACGAAAATCCGTTTAATTTTGCGATCGCGGGTACTGTTGTTGCTGCAACACCAACGCCTACACCAACGCCAACGCCAGCGCCTACACCAACGCCTACACCAACGCCTACACCAACACCTACACCAACACCTACACCAACCCCTACGCCTACACCAACGGGGACACCCACACCCACACCAACGGGCACGCCAACGCCTACACCAACGGGTACACCCACGCCTACACCAACGGGCACACCCACACCTACACCAACGGGTACACCCACGCCTACACCAACGGGTACACCCACGCCTACACCAACGGGCACACCCACACCTACACCAACGGGTACACCCACGCCAACGCCAACGGGTACACCCACGCCAACGCCAACAGGTACACCCACACCTACACCTACACCAAATCCAGGCACAGAGACTTGCCTTTGCGATCGCTTCAGCAGTCCCGCACTCAGCACTAGCAGCTTTGTTCCCAACCCAGTTCAAAACACTATTGAGGGTACTGTCGGCGACGAAACCTTGACGGGAACCACTGCCAACGATGCCATCAATGCTGGTAGTGGCAATGATGTTGTTTACGGTTTTAGTAGCAATGACAACTTATCTGGGAGTAACGGTAACGACGTATTATTTGGAAATGAGGGTACTGACTACTTAGACGCTGGGATAGGTAACGACACCGTTTATGCAGGTAAAGACAATGACGTTGCGATCGGCGGTGGAGGTAACGATTTCCTGCGGGGAGATTTAGGCAATGACACAGTTTTCGGCGGTGCAGGTACTCAAACGATTTTTGGAGGCAAAGATAATGACATTTTATTGGGAGAAGATGACGACGATCTGATCTATGGCAACTTAGGAGATGACACCATAGATGGCGGCAATGGCAATGATTTAGTGTTTGCTAATGAAGGTGCAGATTTAATCTTTGGTGGCAGTGACAACGATACCGTTTATGCAGGCAAAGACAATGACACTCTTTGCGGCGGAGAGGGTAGCGATCTACTTTTTGGCAACAATAATGATGATGCTGTCGATGGTTCTGCTGGTGATGATACTGTCTATGGCGGTAAGGGAAATGATAGCGTCTACGGTTGCACTGGTAATGATACCCTTAGCGGCGATTTGGGCAATGATACTCTGATTGGTGGGAGTGGGAATGATGTTTTTATTTTCTCACCGGATCAGGGCAATGATGTAATTACTGACTTTCAAAAAGGTCAAGATACTATAGGATTAGCGGGAGGTTTGACTTTTGAACAGCTTAATATTTCTTCGGGTAGTAGTGTGACTACAATCAGTTTTGCTAGCACGGGTCAAGTGTTGGCTACTGTTAATGGAGTTGGGGCTAATACTTTGGGTGCGGAAGATTTCAGGGTGATTTAGTGAGGAATTAGGAAAGAGTATCAACCCCCTTTTAAGGGGGTTTTTGATTTGTGTCCGTTTTTAATTGAGGATTAGGACAATGGTGAGTGCGATGACAAATATGATGATGAAGTTTAGCATCGGTTCCGAACGATTGATGTACTTTTCTTTATCGCATTTTAAGCAGATGTAGTGGTCGGCATCTTGTGAATTTCTCACCCAGTTACAGAATGTTTCATCGCATTTCATTGTTGTGTTTCCTGTTAAATAATCAAATTTGTAGGGGCGGGTTCGCCAAAATCTTTGATTTCCACGCCGGGATTTCATAAACCCGCCCCGCCTATACTTAAAGAGGGAATGAACGAGTGGGAATTAGTAACATTAAGCTACCCATCCAGTTACCAATTTCTACGGCAATTACTTGTTCATTGCAGATATTTCCCCAGTAGCGGACGCGATCTAAAAATTTGCTTAAATTCTGGCTAAGTCCTTGCGCGTCGGTGAAGGATTTAATTAAGAAAATGTCTTCTTCTACTAATTGATTAGCGGGATTTTCCCACATTCTTAATAATCCATTGGCAGCGGTTGCGCCGCCGAATAAGCGAGATTTTTCACTCATTAAGGATTTGCCTTGGGCGAAGTGGGAATCTGGCCAATAGGTGGCGATATAGTAATCTGCCACTTTAATTTTGGCGGGGTAGTTTGCGACTATTGCTTTAATGGGTTGGGGAAGGGTTTGTAGTAGGGTAGTCATGGGTGTTGGTTGTGATTGTTGAAGGGCCGTTTTGATGGTGGAGTTGGTTTGAGCCATTTCTGTTATGATTTGTTGTAGGGATTGCATGATTTTTTATCCTTGGGTAGTAGAGATGTAATTGCTTACCTCTCTGGTTAATTTAGTTAGAGTTTGGGGTCGGAAAGTACGATTTTTTGGGTATCGGGAAAGCCACCTAAATAGAAGAAACTGGCAGCCTGGTATGTTCACATCATCCAAGATTTCCATTTTTAATAGGTGTCAAAATGTATTTTGTTAATTGATGAAATTTGGCACATAAATCTATAAATGTAATAAAAAGTAGAATGATTTTTTGGCTAAAAGCAAAAAAGTAAGAAAAAGTAGCGAAAATGCTCTTACCCTTGTCAGAGTAAAGGTTAGGAGTTAAACTCACAGAGTAATCTATATATCTGGTAATGCTATGAATCCCAGTACAGACATCACCTGGAATGAGGCGAAAGAATTAGCTAATACAGTTCTCTTTGCAAAAACGGGCGATTATCTGACTCCTCTTGAAGAGAAGGTGCTTTATACAGCTTACGCAAATGAGAGGTATGATACCATTGTCAACACAATGTGGAGTATTGATTACATCAAAGGAGTTGCCAGCCAATTATGGAAAAAACTGTCAGAGGCTTTAGGAGTAGATAAAGGAGATATTAGTAAGACAAAAGTTCGCGGTGTTATTGAGAGGGAATGGAAGAAGAGAAATAAACTTCATTTATTTGGTGATGGACAATTGTATTTAGATCGTCCCCCCATTGAATCTGATTGTTATGATAAAATTCGGGAAACTGGTGCTGTTATTCGCATCACAGCACCACAGTACACGGGTAAAAGTTGGCTGCTAAATCGCATTCTTGAACACGCCAGAGAAAATGACTGTCAAACTGTAATCTTAGATTTTAAACTAGCGAACAGTGCCGTAGTTTCTGAATATTCCAGATTTTTAAAATGGCTATGTAGCAATGTTAGCAGAGAGTTAAACTTAGATAATAAACTAGCTGATTTTTGGGATGATGATTTATACGAAGCTCACGACAACATCACAATTTATTTTGAAAAATATTTGCTGGCAGAACGCACTAAACCTCTAGTGATTGCGTTAAAAAATGTCGATTTAGTTTTTGAAATAGATGATTTTAGAACGGATTTTTGTGGGTTGCTTCGGTACTGGAGCCAACTTTATACAGGAGGTAATGAAGCGGCTGAAATTTGGCGGCAATTTCGATTAGTCATTGTTCACTCGACTGATATTTACGGCTCTTCAAATTCAAATATTGACTTCTCTCCTCTTGAGGGTGTAGGCTTAACTGTTAAATTACCAGATTTTACCCCCGATCAAGTGCTAAAATTAGCACAGCATTATCAACTAACTTTACAAAAGCCACAAATTGAGAAATTTATGGCTATGTTTGGCGGACATCCTTATTTAGTGCAAAAGGCTCTAATCCATCTAAGAAATAATCAAGTTTCCCTAGAAAAACTTTTAGAAATTGCCCCAACTGAAGATCAAAATAGTCCTTTTAAAAATCACTTGCGAGAATACTTAGCTGCTCTTAATAAAAATTCTGAACTAGCAGCAGCTTACCACGAAGTTGTTATTAACCCGCACCCCGTGAGATCAGAAAAAAATTATACCTTTAAACTGGAAAGTATGGGATTAGTACAAGTACAAGGGAATGATTGTTTACCGAGGTGTGGCTTGTACCGTCAATACTTCTCAGTTTGGCTGAAATCTAATGAATGAAAGTAATTAAGGTAATTCCTATGAGTTACAAATACATCTACGAAGCAACTTTACTACCAGATACAGAAACCTATGTCACGCGAGATGCAGACTCCCAAATCTATGCTGCTTTGAAAGAGGGAAAATATTGTCATGTTTTTAACTCTCGTAAAACTGGAAAATCGAGTTTGCGAGTGCAAGTAATGAATCGGTTAAAAGCAGAGCAAATTCACTGTATTTTCATTGATGTTTCTCCCAGTGGGAGTCAGTCAGGTACTCCCGATAAGTGGTATAATGGCATTTTACTTAAACTCAATGAAGAATTATCAAGCCGTGTTAATTTGAAACAATGGAATAATGAATATGACTGGCTATTGCCGATAGACCGATTGAGTGAGTTTGTTAAAAGTGTATTGTTACAATAGTCCGGACAGTTTTTAAGCAGCCAGAGTACCATAAGACAAGACTGAGGGGAGGTTAGGATGATTTAAAATCAAGTCCTTGTCTAAATCTAACTTGCTAATAAATGTATAAAGTAGATGCCGATTGAATTCCAGGCGTTTATAGGAGGCCATTGAAAACACGAATGGATGGGCAGACAAGTGGCGATTAGAGGCTTCATATTTGGCTAAATTTAAGGCCGCTAGGCTGGCATTAAAATGAAAATCAAGCCGTTGGCTATTCACAGATTGACAATCGGACAAACCAGTAAATTGTTTGGCATCCCGAAAAATGAATTCAATTTGAAAACGAGCTTGATAATACTCAAGTATTTGCTCAGCCTTGAGATTGATATCGGTACTAAACAATAAAACATTTTTGGTTTTACCGTTAGCTTGAAGCTCAGATATACAAGCCAAACGGATTTTGCATTTTAAGCAACAACTCCATACTAATAATGAATAAAGCTTAACTCCTGGCTTAATTTCTTTGACGAAAGTTAGATTTTTCAAATTATTGCAGTCAACTTTACCATCATATTTACGAGGAGCGCCGAATTTATTCCTTGCTCCGGTATAGAGGTAATTCAGGTTGGCATCAACCCTTAATCTACTAATCAAATTGAGATCTGACTCCCGAACAGCATCCCAAAATTTAGCGCGGTAATAATAGCCATCAGCCACCAAATAACGTACAGATTCTGGCAACAAAGAACGAGTATTTTTTAAATGCTTTGCATAGTCGTCAACTCTTGTTATATCAGGTGTTAAGGTTTCAGATACCTGTTTTTTACTCCGTTTTTTTAAGTTTCTTTTCCGAGTAAAAATTAGGGAGTTTTTCGGTGGTTCTGTGGTCGGACGCGAAAGAGTTTGTTGCACGCTTAAACTATAGGAAATATGAGTTTCAATTTCGACAACAGAAATCACAGAAATTTCTAATCCTTGTTCAGCTTTTCCCGCAATACCATTATAAAAATAACCTTTTCCCTCAGTATGTTTACCACTTTTTCTCAAAAAAGAACAATCAATAACGGCAATAATTGTGCGTTCAGGATTCAAGGCTTTTTTAATAAAATATTTAGAGAATTGCTCCCAGTCAAACTTTTTTAAAAAATGCCGCCGATAAGTTTTTTCAGTGGCAGGACTATAGCGGCCCAGATTGGTGAAGTTCACTTTGCCATAAACCAGCACGATTGTGGAAAGTAAAGTCATTATAAACTTTTTTTGGGCTTGACTCACCCCGGACATTTGTTGTAAGATGGATTCAATAATGTTCATAAGGCAGTCTGTTAAGCTCAGTTTTTTTAAGCTTAACCTAAAGAGTGTCTTTTTTTCTGCCTTTGAGATTCAAATTTTACTTACTTTTTTGTGGACGGGCGATCGCGTCTCTACTCCAAAACTGTCCGGAGTATTGTTGTTAAAGAATCTACCGAATCAAATTATCATTTTCATTGATGAAATTGATAGACTACTCAGTTTAGATTCTATTAGAGATGACTTTTTTGCCTATATTCGCTCTTGCTATAATCTAAGAGCCGATAATCTCGCTTATCAACGTCTTACTTTTTGTTTGTTGGGAGTCGCTACTCCTTCAGATTTAATCAAAGATACAACTCGAACACCTTATAATATCGGTCAGGCCATTGAACTCAAAGGCTTTACCCTAAAAGAAGCCGCACCCGTCTTAACCAAAGGTTTAGAGGGAAAATTCCCTAACAATTCCACTGCAATATTAGAACAAATCATCAAATTAACAGGCGGTCAACCATTCCTCACTCAAAAACTCTGTCAGCGAGTGCTCGAATATGCTGAAATCGACAACCCAAATATTGATGAAATCGCCAAAACTTATATTATTGATAATTGGGAGGCTCAAGATAATCCCGAACTCTTAAGGACAATCCGCAATCGCCTCATCTCTGAACAAGTCCAAAATCGCAGCGGTCGCCTCCTTAGTATCTACCAACAAATCCTCACCAATGGCCAAATCCCCGCCGACAACTCCCCCGACCAAATGGAATTACAACTCTCAGGCCTAGTAGTCAAAGAAAACGGACACCTGAAAGTTTACAACCCAATTTACAAAGCAGTATTCAACCTCAACTGGGTACAACAGCAACTCGCCAACCTCCGACCCTATCAAGAAAACTTCCAGGCCTGGATAGAATCTGACAAAAAAGATGACTCCCGACTACTACGTGGTGAATCATTAACTGAGGCATTAAACTGGAAAGAAGGCAAAAGATTAAGTGATGATGATACGGCTTTCTTCGATGCGAGTCAACGCTACCAAATAGAAACACTCAGACAAGCGGAAGCCAAAGCTAAAGAGATAATTAAAGCCGCCCAAGAAGGCACTAAAATAGAAAGAGCAGGCGTGCAAGCATTGCGGCGCTTTAATACAAAAACAGGACAATTTCAAGCACTCCACGATGCCAAAAAAGCAGGCGAAGATTTACAAAAGTTACTGGAAAAGTGGGAAAATTTAGTCAAAGATAACTACGAACTAGCCGCCGATTCTCCCGCCGCCAGTCCTCTTTTAGCTTTGCAAACAATCCTGAGTAAAATTCGAGAACGCCACACCTTTACTGGCCATACTAACTCGGTATGGAGTGTCAGTTTCAGTCCTGACGGCAAATTTCTGGCTACGGGTTCAGGGGACAATACGGCGAAACTGTGGTCAACAGAAACTAAAACAGAACTTTACACCTTCACCGGCCATACTAACTGGGTAACGAGTGTCAGTTTCAGTAGCGATGGCAAATTTCTAGCTACGGGTTCATACGACAATACGGCGAAACTGTGGTCAATAGAAACTAAAGCAGAACTCCACACCTTCATAGGTCATAGTCAATCGGTAACGAGTGTCAGTTTGAGTGCAGATGGCAAATATCTGGCTACGGGTTCAGACGATAATACTGCTAAACTATGGTCAATAGAAACCAAAGAAGCACTCCATACCTTCATTGGTCATACTCAATCGGTAAGAAGTGTCAGTTTGAGTGTAGATGGCAAATATCTGGCTACGGGTTCATGGGACAAGACAGCAAAACTCTGGTCAACAGCAACCAAAGCAGGAATCCACACCTTCATCGGTCATACTAACTCGATATGGAGTGTCAGTTTAAGTAGCGATGGCAATTATTTGGCTACTGGTTCATCTGACAATACAGCCAAAGTGTGGTTAACAGAAACCAAAAAAGAACTCCACACCTTCACCTGTCAGACTGACTTAGTAATGAGTGTAATGAGTGTTAGTCTGAGTGCAGATGGCAAGTATCTGGCTACGGGTTCATGGGACAAGACAGCGAAACTTTGGTCAACAGCAACCAAAGCAGAAATCCACACCTTCATCGGCCATACTAATTGGGTATGGAGTGTCAGTTTAAGTGCAGATGGCAAGTATCTGGCTACGGGTTCAGAGGACAAAACGGCCAAATTGTGGTCAATAGAAACCAAAGAAGCACTCCAAACCTTCACCGGTCATACTCACTCGGTCAGGAGTGTCAGTTTAAGTGCAGATGGCAAGTATCTGGCTACGGGTTCATTCGACAACACGGTTAAATTGTGGGATTTATCAGGTAATTTAATTGCAGATTTCATTGGCTATAAGGATGGGGTGCAATTTATTGAAATAGAAAGTCCAGTATTTAGTGTTTGTTTTACCCCAGATGGTAAGTATTTAGCGGCCGGTTATGATGACGGTGTAGTTAGATTATGGCCGATAGAAAACTTAAACCAATTATTAGGAAGAGCGAGGAAATGGTTGCAGTTAGATTAGATACAAACTCAGATTTTAATACTGATAAAAAACTCTACATTAAATAATCTTAGCTTGAACGATCGCTAAGGCCGATCGCAACGCCTCAAAGCGGTTCTCCATCAGGTGAATTTGTGGCGACACACCCCCATCTTCCACCTGAGACAATTTGTTGCTTGTATAGGACTTACGCAGGTCGTCCCAGAAACCGGGTTTGCGTAAGTCCTGTAAACTTTATTGTCCGACAGAGCCCTTACCGAAAAACTTCGGTGGTTCTGCCATAGTGTAAACTTCAGTTTCAGATGCGATCGCCTGACGCACATGACCAGGCAATTGCATCAATCCTAACAAAGTAATCCCATCCAACATACGGAAACCACCAGTAGTTTTCTCCGCCAACACTTTATCGGTATCTGCCGGTTCTGGCCTGGTATCGATCGCCTGCGTCGAAGCGATCGCAAAACCCCAAGGCGCACCGTAAGTAGAAATATAGCTCGTCAAAGACTGAACATTCGGAAAAACAGACTTGAGAGTATTGACAATCCGAGCGTGCATTTTCAACTCTGCCGGAGAAACAGGCCCCGCTTGCACCACAAAATAGCCAGATGGTGACATCACGCGGCGAACTTTCTCAAAATAGTCCTTAGTAAACAACTGGAAAGAAGGCCCTTCTTCAATCGGATCTGACAAGTCAGAAATCACTACATCCCAATCATTACCAGTAGTATCTAAGAATTCCAAAGCATCACCAATTACCACCTCACAACGAGGGTCATCAAAAGCATTTTGGTGCATTTCTGGCAAGTATTCTTTACAAGCTTCGACTACTTCGCCGTCAATGTCGATCATCACAACTTTTTCAACGGTTTTCCAGCGCAGCACTTCCCGAATTGTAGCGCCTTCCCCGCCTCCGAGCACGAGCACTTTGCGTGGCGAACCGTGCAAAATCATCGCCGGGTGAACTAGCGGTTCGTGGTACAGGAACTCGTCGCCAGTACAGGACTGCCATTTACCATCTAAAACCAACCCTTTACCATAAGTACCGGTTTCAACGACGTACATCTCCTGAAAAGCAGTTTTTTTGTAAGCAAGGACGCTAGTAACGCCGTGAACGTAAATATCCCAAGGCGTGATGTACTCGCTCATCCAGAAATCTGCTTTTAATTCGCTACCTGACATGAAATACCCTCCAGGGTGACACTGCTATCCCGATGTTGGGACAGATAGTAGTTATTAGCACAAAACGGCACTATTTTAAAAGTACGCTCGACACTAAAAAAATTTGCCAAGTAGTTAGATTGAGGCCGATGTTAACATAAAGCCAGTGATTCTGCCTAAATTTTATGTTTCCCTTTAAATATCCTGTTCCTCAAACAGATCCGCCGCGATCGCCCAGAGAAACTTTACCCACGATGTACGATCTACCAAGTGAAGATCCAGAGGAGCCTGGTTTGCCGGACGAATTTCACGATTTACAACCCCAACTGCTGACCCAGACATTTCAGCCTTCTCAGTATTCCCAATCTGAGGTTTTTTGCGGCAGCGACATCAACCTTTACTACGACTCGCGCCATCCTAATTGGTACAAGCGGCCGGATTGGTTTGGCGTTGTCGGCGTACCCCGACTTTACGATCAAGTCGATATGCGCCTGAGTTACGTTGTCTGGCAAGAGGCCGTTAATCCCTTTGTTGTTATTGAACTCCTTTCCCCTGGCACGGAGAAGGAAGATTTAGGACAAATTGAACTCGAAACGCCGCCAGAGGCTCTTCAAGTGCCAGGAAATGGGCAAACAATACGAGGTCAAACTGAGCAGAAAAAGCCTGGAAAATGGGAGGTTTACGAGCGGATTTTACGCATTCCTTACTATGTGGTTTTTAGCCGTTATACCAATCAGGTACGAGTGTTTAAACTCGTAGGATCGCATTATCAAGAACTACAGTTGCAAGATTCGCGGGTGTGGATTTCCGATATTGATTTAGGTTTGGGTTTGTGGCAAGGAGAGTATCAGGGAGTTGAGCGATTGTGGTTGCGCTGGTATGATGCTGAAGGAAATTGGGTTTTGACTGAAGCTGAATTTGAGCGCGAGCGCGCTGAATTTGAGCGGCAACGCGCCGAACAAGCAGAAGCTCAATTAGAATCTTTGATTCAGAAACTTCGGGAATCTGGGATCGATCCTGATACATTTTTGAAGAGTTAATAATGAATGCAGTATTGGTAGGAGCAAAGCATTGCTGAGTTCCTACCAATTATGAGATCAACCGGTGGCATTACGTTCGAGCAAGTAAAGGCGCAGCTTGTAAAAGTTGTTGAGTATAAGGGTGTTGAGGATTGGTAAAAATCTCTTTTGTCGCGCCGATTTCCACAATTTTACCAGAGTTCATAACGGCAATGCGATCGCAAAAAAATCTGGCTACCCAAAGGTCATGGGTAATAAACAAATAAGTAAGGTTAAATTCTGCTTTTAACTCCAACATCAGCTCTAATACCTGCGTCTGCACGCTAGCATCCAACATACTCACGGGTTCGTCGCAAATTAACAATTTAGGGCGGGTAATAAGAGCGCGCGCGATCGCCACTCGCTGCTGTTGTCCCCCCGATAACTCGCCTGCATAGCGTTGATAATACTCTTCAGATGGTGTCAAACCCACCCGTTCTAGCATAGCCAATACTTGTTTTTTAGCTGCGTCTGGAGTCGCCAATTTGTGGATGAACAAAGGATCGGCAATACTTTGTCCCACAGTCATCATGGGGTTAAGGCAAGCGTGGGGATCTTGGAATACCATTTGAATGTCGCGGCGGTGCGATCGCACAGCATCGCGGGAGAGTGCAGTTAAATCGGTTCCCAAAAATTCAACTTTGCCTCCGGTGGGACGAATTAGCTGTAAAATTGTGCGAGAAAGTGTACTTTTGCCGCAACCAGATTCTCCAACTAATCCTAAAATTTCCCCTGGATATAGTTCTAAATTAATGCCGTCTACTGCTTTAATTACCTGTCCCGTTCTCGAAAATATTTGGTCTAAAAAATTGCGTTCTAAAGTATAATGTTGCTGTAAATCTTGTACCCGCAAAATTGGTAATTGGGAATTGGTAATTGGGAATTGGTAATTGGGAATTGGTAATTGGCTAGCAGTCAAGGAAGAAGATAAATTACCCCCCATCTCCCCATCTCCCCCGCTCCCCCGCTCCCCCGCTCCCCCGCTCCCCTGCTCCCCATCTCCCCCGCTCTCTCGATCCTTTTGAATGTGTAAAGCTGCTTTCAAGAGCGATCGCGTATATTCGTGTTGTGGATTTTGGAACACAGACTCAACGGGGCCAGTTTCTACTATTTTGCCGTTGTACATCACAGCAATGCGATCGCAATACTCCCCAACCATCGCTAAATCGTGGGAAATTAACAAGATCGATGTCCCCCGCTCTTCGCAAAGCCGCGTTAGTTCTTTTAAAATTTGAGCGGCTACTGTTACGTCCAAACTGGTAGTCGGTTCATCAGCGACAATTAGTTTAGGATTGAGGAGTACAGCTAAAGCGATCGCTACCCGTTGTCGCATTCCGCCGCTAAACTCATGGGGATATTGCGACCAGCGAGAAGCTGGAATTTTAACAGCATCCAGAGTTTCTATGGCTCGATCTTTGGCTTGCGATCGCGATAATTTCGGTTCGTGAGCTTTGAGAGTTTCAATACAATGTTCCCCAATTGTCATTAAAGGATCGAGGCGAGTCATCGGATCTTGAAACACTAATGATACCGCTTCGCCGCGAAACCGTCTAAGCTGTTCCGGGTTCATTTCAAACACAGATTCGCCGGAAAAGGTAACTCGCCCCTGAATTTGCGTAGACTTGGGCAAAAGCCGCATTGTCGCACGTCCTAAAGTTGACTTACCGCACCCGGACTCCCCAACTAATCCCAATTTTTCCCCAGGTTCTAACGTAATAGATACGTCATTAATTGCCCAGCTAGATTGTTGATTTCTTTCTGGGTAAGCTACCCGCAGATTTTCGACACAAAACAGGGAATTAGTCATAAGTGAAGATGGGAGATGGGGGAGATGGGGGAGATGGGGGAGATGGAGAAGATGGGGGAGGAATAGCTATTAACAATTACAGGACTTACGCACCCAACCAAAGAAACCGGGTTTTTTTACGAAAATACTTCGCCCGTACCCACAGATTCTCTCAAAAACCCGGTTTCTAGGCCCCGATGCGTAACTCCTAAATTATCAATTACGACTTACACAGTCTCGACATGAAATCTTTGTTAACCGTTAACCGTTAACCGTTAACCGTTAACAATTATCTATTTAGCTGGCAGACCTTTTCGCTTACTTTCAAATCTTCGCAAAATGTAAGAAGCTGCAAAATCTCCATTCGGATGATCTTCTAAAACTTCTGCTAGTGCAAAGACATACTGAGATAATTCTTCCCCTAGTTTATCAACTATACCTTGGCGTTCTCTTTCGGCGAGTTCTTGCTGGCGGGCCTTGGCTTGCCAGGAGGCTGAAAACATCTGCTCAATTTGGGCGTGGAGTCCCATACTTTCGAGGGTTTCCCATTCACCGCTGTCGCACCAAATGCCACCGCAAACGCTACAACGCTCTACATAGACGGGGGTTTTGGTGAAGGGAATTCGGGCTCGTGAGAGATATTGACCATCGTCTGGACACATTGCAGCTTTAGAGTCATAGGGTGAGGGGGCAAAGTCGGGGCTGACATTCCCTTTTGGCTGGGATTTGCTCGGCCATTGACGTTGATATTCTTGCCAAGCTTGATATTCTTTGGGGGGTATCCAGATGCCGTAGCAGTTAGGGCACCACTTCACGGCTAGGTGGCTGTTTAACATTCCTTCTTCTAACTGCGGATGCTTACATTTTGGACATTGCACGGCTTTTTTCTCCTTGGCTCGATATTCCTATGACTGGTTTATGCTTTGGCTGTAATTAAGACAGCCTATTTATTCTGTGCCTTTTTGCAACAAGGCATCGCAGTAGCGGATCAGGGTGTTAATTCGATCGCTTGCTGCTGTTTGCCTGGTTTGGGCTGTGGCTAGAACCCGCGACGCTTGCAAAAATTTTATATCCATTCCCAACAGACGCAATTGCTTGTGTATTTCTGTCAGGTATGATTGCTCTAACGGTGTTTCTGGCGGATCTAGCCCGTCACTGTCTGAACCCATGATTTGCCCTGCGAAAAATTGCTGTGCTTCCCCAAAAGTTGCCAAGAGTGCTGTCCGATCTAGATTACCCTGTGTGGCAACGGTTTGGAGCTCTTGGAGAAGTTGCTTAAATTGCTGGTAGTGCTGGTAGATATTTTTGGACAGCATAACAAATGTAAAGAAATTTATATCTATAATTAAGATAGATGTTTTAAAGATTCCAAAGATTAAGGCAAGTTGTACATTGTAGTCGCAGCAGCCTAAATCTTAGAGAATATTTTTCAAGGCGAGTTAAACGCTGATTTAGGATTGACGGTCTGTGACGGCTTTTAGCTAAGCTTGGTCTGCTTAAGGCTAAGTAGCGATCTCTGTACTTTTACTCCCAAAACGTTCTTAATTTTACAAGGCAAGGGCAACTGACCAGAGCATTTGCCTAAAATCAGATTTTTTCCTCCCTACGAGGGTGGTTCTTCTCAATTTAGATAGCTATAGTTGACAGACAATACAGGAATCTTTTTCAGATTGACTGTAGGTGTCAATTTTAGCTTAGTATACCTAGATACAGAAAGTCTGCTGTTCAACCGGAAAGCAACTTCTGTTGCACTATCTATTTGTAACTTTTAAATCCTGACTCCTATGAATGCCAACACTCTGATTCCATCAATCTCAAATGACTGTAACATTCCTGATTGGTTACAAGAATGTCTCAATGGGGATGCTAATGGTCAGTCGTCGGGAGCGATCGCTAGCTGTTCGACTGATAATGCTTTAATTTGTCGGGCTTTTAAATTTGCCAACGAGCTCCATGAGGGTCAGTATCGCAAATCTGGGGAGCCCTACATCTGCCATCCTGTGGCCGTAGCCGGAATGCTGCGGTATTTGGGCGGCAATAGTGCGATGGTTGCGGCAGGCTTCCTCCACGATATCGTTGAGGATACTGATGTCACCCTTGAGGATATCGAACTGCGGTTCGGCGCGGAAGTGCGGCAGTTGGTGGAGGGGGTGACGAAGCTTTCTAAGTTTAATTTTTCCAGCAAGACGGAACGCCAAGCTGAGAATTTCCGGCGGATGTTTCTGGCAATGGCTAAGGATATCCGGGTGATCGTGGTGAAGTTGGCGGACAGGCTGCATAATATGCGGACGCTGGAACATCTCTCAGACGAGAAACGCCGTAGTATCGCTTTGGAAACGCGGGAAATCTTTGCGCCTTTGGCGAATCGGTTGGGTATTGGTCGCTTTAAGTGGGAATTGGAGGATCTGGCGTTTAAATACCTGGAACCGGAAGCTTATTGCGAAATTAAGGATTTGGTAGATCAGAAGCGGACTGACCGGGAGGCGCAACTGGCGGAGGTGACGGACATTCTGCGGGATCGGCTGGATAGTGTGGGGATTAAGTGCTATGAAGTCAGCGGCCGCCCGAAACACCTGTATGGTATTTACCAGAAGATGCAGCGCCGACAGAAGGGGTTTAACCAGGTTTATGATATTGCGGCGGTGCGGATTATTGTCGAAAGTAAGGATGAGTGTTATCGGGCGTTGGCGATCGCACACGATGCTTTCTGTCCGATCCCCGGTCGCTTCAAGGACTATATCGGTTTGCCGAAGCCGAACCGCTACCAATCTTTGCATACGGGCGTGATCGGCAATAGCGGCCGCCCCATTGAAGTCCAAATCCGTACAGTGGAAATGCACCACATTGCAGATTACGGGATCGCCGCCCACTGGAAATATAAAGAAAGCGGCGGTTCTAGCAATCTCAAAGTGACAGGAGATGACGAAAAGTTTACTTGGTTGCGGCAACTGCTGGAATGGCAAAGCGACCTTAAGGATGCTGAGGAATATTTAGAGAGCGTTAAAGATAATTTATTTGATGAAGACATCTACGTATTTACGCCCCAAGGCGATGTAGTAGCGCTGACAAAAGATGCAACGCCTGTGGATTTTGCTTACCGCATCCACACGGAAGTTGGGAATCACTGCACAGGTGCGCGGGTGAATGGGCGGATGGTGACGCTGGACTCGCTTTTAAAGAATGGCGATATTGTCGAAATCTTGACTCAGAAAAATGGTCATCCCAGTTTAGACTGGCTAAATTTTGTCAAGACCAGCGGCGCAAAAAACCGGATTCGTCAGTGGTATAAGCGATCGCACCGCGATGAAAATGTAGCTCGCGGTCGGGAATTATTGGAAAAGGAACTGGGCAAAAATGGCTTTGAATCCTTATTAAAATCTGAGCCAATGCACTCTGTAGCGCTACGCTTCAATTACCACAGCGTCGAAGATTTGTTAGCAGGTTTGGGCTACGGCGAGGTGACGCTAAATCTAGTAGTAAATCGGCTGCGAGATTTAGTACAGCAAAAAGTTGAGGTAGTTCCTGAGATTTTAAATGTGCCAATAGTAGCACCTGCACGGTCGATGCCGAGTTCATCTCCGAGCAAGTCACCAATTGCAGGAGTTGAGGGGTTATTGTATCATTTGGCAGGTTGTTGCAATCCCATACCAGGGGAGGTAATTATTGGAATTGTCACTAAAAATCGCGGCATTTCAATTCATCGCCAAGGCTGTTCTAATACCGACAATGTTCCTGGGGATCGGTTAGTACCTGTGAGTTGGAATCCGACAAATCCGAACGGTGGTCGTCCGAATACTTACCCGGTGAATATTCAAATTGAAGTGCTCGATCGCGTGGGCGTTCTTAATGATGTTTTATCTCACTTGAAAGACAATCATGTAAACGTTCGCAGTGCGAGTGTGAAGACTTATCCGGGTTTACCGGCATTGATTGATTTGTGTGTTGATATCCAGGACAAAGAACAGCTTGAACGGACTTCTATGCAAATTAAAAAAATGAGTGATGTCTTGAATTTACGGCGAGTTAGCGAGGGAAATTAGGACGTTTTTAATTGCTGAAACTATTGCAGGGAATTACATTTTCCCGATTAGTTGTTTCTGCGGCTAAGGCGATCGTGGAGATTACTCAGAGCAACTTTTGGGTTAAAATTAAGTTGAGTAAGCTCTACAAAGATACTAAATTATTGCGATGTACGATAATATTTGCAAGTTTATCGCCGAAAACTTTGCGGATGATTTTGCAAGCTGGCTGCTGGGTGCTCCGGTAAGGCTAACGGAACTGAGTCCGACTGAACTTTCTTTGGAACCAATTCGGGCTGATGCTTTGATTTTGCGGCAAGCTGAAGATTTGGTACTCCACGCCGAATTTCAGACAGAAGCGGATGCAGGAATTCCGTTTCGGATGGCGGATTATCGCTTGCGAGTTTACCGCCGCTTTCCTGCTAAGGAAATGCGCCAAGTCGTGATATATTTAAGGGAGACTGGTTCGGATTTAGTTCGGCAAAATGCTTTTATTTTGACCAGAACTCGCCATGAATTTGATGTGATTCGCCTCTGGGAACAGCCGTCTGAAATATTTTTGAGTTCCCTCGGACTGTTGCCTTTTGCGGTTTTGAGTCGGACAGAAAACCCTGTAGGCGTTTTAACTCAAGTGGCATCTGCCATTGCAGAGATTCCCGACAGGCGGGTTCAGAGTAATTTAATGGCATCAGCAGGGATTTTGGCTGGGTTAGTATTGGAGAAAGATGTAATTACAAGACTTTTGCGAGGGGATATTATGCGTGAGTCAGTGATTTATCAGGATATTTTGCAGGAAGGTAGACAGGAAGGTAGACAGGAAGGTAGACAGGAAGGAATGCAATTAGCGAAGGAAGAGTTGGCTCGGAATTTGTTGCGGGAAAATATATCAATTGAGCAAGTTGTTCGGCTTACAGGTTTGTCGTTGGAGATAGTGCAAAGCTTGCAAATTTAGCGGGAAAGTTAGCCTATAGTTAGGGGTTAGGGAAAGAAGGAAATATAGCAACCGCCAAGGCGGTTTAAGAGGGGCTAGGGACTAGGGGCTAGGGGCTAGGGAAGACGGAAGAAGGGTTTAGAATTCAGAATGTGTTAACTGCCTTGGCAACTGCTATATAATCATAATCAAAGGTTTCAGGAAATTTTAATTTCCTAACTACCTTTTAGATATTAGCTGATCGCCTTATTTCTTGCTAGATTCAGGATTTAAACTCCCTAACTTCTGCTGCAAAAACTCCTGTGCAACTTGTCCAGCATCTAGTTGCTTCCCGTCAACTTTATAGTTGAGTTTTCGCATATCTTCCTCCGAGATTTTCCCTGCTAATTCATTCAGAACTTGACGCAACTCCGGGTATTTTTCCAAAATTGCAGAACGCACAACTGGGGCCGCTTCATAGGGGGGAAAATATTGCTTATCATCTTTAAGAACCACTAAACCTAGACTTTCTATTAAGCCGTCAGTCGAGTTGCCAGCAATAACATCTACTTGTTTTTCTTTAAGTGCTTGGTAAAGTAATCCTAATAGCATTTCTTTCGGTTCTTCTGCAAACTTTATCCCGTAAGTTTTAGCTAATCCGGGAAAGCCATCTTCCCTTTCTTTAAACTCTGGGCCGAAACCTGCTCGCAATTTGGGTGCAGCTTTGCTAAGTTGAGAAAGGGTTTGCAGATTAAGTTTTTTGGCATCATCGCCCCGGACAATAATTGCGAAACTATTATTAAATCCTAGAGGTTCTGTCCACTCTAATTGATACTGTTTTGCATATTCTTGCTTGATATAACTGTAAACTTTTTTGGGATCGGAAATCGGTTTTTGTTTGAGAATGTTGGCAAAAGCAGTGCCAGTATATTCTACATATAAGTCAACTTTACCAGCTACTAGGGATTGATGGCAAAGAGTGCCACCTAAATTCAGTTCGCGTTTTACTTGTATATCTGTCTTCGCCTCGATGTGGCGGGATAAAATTTCTACGAGGATGACTTGTTCTGTAAAATCTTTTGAGCAAATGACAATCTGTTTTTGGGAAATAGATGTGCAGGCTGTGGTGCTGAATAATAAAAACAGCGAGAAGATAGAGGATAAAAAATAGGTGTTTGATTTTGTGCTCATTGTACTCCTGTAAAATCTAAAATTGTAGGGGTAGCATTCTCAATCTGTTCAACAGTTTACCAAAGAAGGGACTAGGGGCTAGGGACTAGGGACTAGGGAAAGAGGAAGAGAGGGGGAGATGGGGAGCAGGGGAGCGGGGGAGATGGGTAATAGCAATTAGCAATTAGCCATTAGCAATTAGCAATTAGCAATTAGCCATTAGCAATTAGCCATTAGCCATAGCAATTAGCCATTAGCTATTACTAATTACCAATTACCAATTCCCCCTGTGATTGTGGGTTCAGGCTGCGATCGCGCCCACTGCTTCTACTTTGCCCCGCGATGTAGAAACTGCATCGTGCTTATCCGAAAACTTCATAAAACTCCATATTCTGTAACATTAGCTACGAACAACTCTCGATCCACGCCCTACAGTGTTCCTTAACAAGAGTTAACACGGAGAGACAAAGGTAGTAATTAATACTCTTTGCTGACTAAATATTTCTCTGTAATCTTGACCAAGCCCATGTACGCTAAGGATTTGCCAACTTCAAAGAAATTGGAATTGAGTAATTAAATATACGGTTTTAGTTAAGTATAACCACTAAGGTTAGCACAAAAACCAGCCTTTAATCCCCGAAACCCATAGCTCCTCCACCAAGTAACCAACGAGGGTACACCAGTGACACAGATAGCAGAACCGCAAGCAGGTGTTAACAAATTTGAAAAATTAAAAGCTGAGAAAGATGGTCTAGCGCTCAAAGCCGAACTCGCTCACTTCGCTGAGATCGGCTGGGAAGCAATGAATGAAACCGATCGCGAACACCGCCTCAAATGGTTAGGCATATTCTTTCGGCCAGTAACTCCTGGCAAATTTATGATGCGATTGCGGTTGCCAAACGGCATCATTACTAGCAATCAAATGCGAGTTTTAGGTGAAATCGTGCAGCGGTACGGCGATGATGGCAACGCAGACATCACCACCCGGCAAAACATCCAACTGCGAGGGATTCGCATCGAAGATGTACCAGACATCTTCCGCCGCCTCAAAGAAGCTGGGATGACTAGCATCCAGTCAGGGATGGATAACGTTCGCAACATCACCGGTTCCCCAGTAGCGGGATTAGACAGCGACGAACTCTATGATACGCGGGAGTTGTGCCGCCAAGTTCAAGACACGATCACCAACGGTGGCGAAGGCAATCCAGCTTTTACCAATTTGCCGAGAAAGTTTAACATTGCGATCGCAGGTTGTCGCGACAACTCCGTACACGCGGAAATCAACGATATCGCTTTCATCCCTGCTTTTAAAGATGGCACTTTCGGCTTCAACGTCTTAGTCGGCGGCTTTTTCTCCGCCAAACGCTGCGACGCGGCCATTCCCCTCAATGCTTGGGTTGAACCCAGCGATGTCGTCGATCTTTGCACGGCCATATTAATCGTATATCGCGATCGCGGACTGAGAGCCAACCGCCAAAAGTCCCGTCTGATGTGGCTAATCGACGAATTAGGAGTCGATGGATTCCGCGCCGAAGTTGAAACCCAACTCGATCGCACCCTGCAAACAGCCGCAGCCAAAGATGAAATCCTCTGGGATAAGCGCGATCACATCGGCGTGTACGCGCAAAAACAGCCCGGATTAAATTACGTCGGCCTCCACATCCCCGTCGGGCGGCTGTACGCCGCAGATATGTTTGACTTAGCCAGGATGGCCGATGTTTACGGTAGCGGCGAAATCAGACTTACCGTTGAGCAAAATGCGATCGTTCCCAACGTACCCGACTCCCGATTAGAAACCTTCCTTCAAGAACCATTACTCCAGCGTTTTTCCGTCAATCCTGACCCTTTAACTAGAGCATTAGTTTCTTGCACCGGCGCACAATTTTGCAACTTCGCATTAATTGAAACCAAAAATCGCGCCTTAGCAATGATTAAAGAATTAGAAGCCGAGTTATCATTCCCCAAACCAGTGAGAATTCACTGGACAGGTTGCCCTAATTCCTGTGGTCAACCGCAAGTTGCAGACATTGGTTTACTCGGTACAAAAGTCCGCAAAAACGGCAAAACATTAGAAGGTGTTGACCTTTATATGGGAGGCACAGTTGGCAAAGATGCCCATCTCGGTAGTTGCGTGCAAAAAGGTATTCCTTGCGAAGACCTAAAACCAGTTTTGCGCCAACTATTAATCGAACACTTCAACGCCCAGCCCAATGCTGTGCTAACAGTTAACAGTTAACAGTTAACAGTTAACAGTTAACAACCAACAACTAACAACTAACAACTAACAACTAACAAAAATAATGAGCAAAATTTCCCGCCGCAAATTCATCGTCACCGCTGGAACAACTGCCGCAGCTACTCTACTCGTTCACGGCTGCACCTCTGGTTCTAATAGTTCTACAAGTGCATCTAGCCCCGCTGCAAGTACCTCTCCTTCAGCAATACCGGCAGCTAACATCAACCCCGCAGATGCCCCAGAAGTTACAACAGCAAAATTAGGATTTATTGCCCTAACAGATTCCGCACCGCTAATTATTGCCAAAGAAAAAGGTTTATTTGAAAAGTACGGCATGAAAGATGTGCAAATTGCAAAACAAGCATCTTGGCCCGTAACTCGCGATAATTTAGAACTAGGTTCTAGCGGCGGTGGCATTGATGGAGCACATATCTTATCGCCCATGCCTTACATGATGTCTTTAGGGACAATCACTAAAGGAAATGTGCCAATCCCGATGTACATTCTGGCGCGGTTAAATACTAACGGTCAGGCGATTTCCCTTTCCAAAAAATACCTAGATTTAAAAGTAGGTACTGATAGCAAAGCACTGAAATCAGCTTTAACTAAGGACTCTAAGTTTGGTACCACCTTTCCCGGCGGTACTCACGATCTCTGGATGCGCTATTGGTTAGCCGCTGGTGGAATCAATCCAGATAACGATGTTTCAGTAGTTCCAGTACCACCACCGCAAATGGTTGCTAATATGAAAGTCAACAACCTGGAATCTTTTTGCGTCGGGGAACCTTGGAACGCGCAATTAGTTAGTCAGAAGGTAGGTTATACGGCTTTAATCACAGGTGAACTCTGGAAAGATCACCCCGAAAAAGCCCTGAGTTTAAGAGCAGATTGGGTAGACAAAAATCCCAAAGCTGCTAAGGCAATTACAATGGCAGTTTTAGAAGCTCAGCAGTGGTGCGACAAACCAGAAAATAAAGAAGAGATGAGCAAAATCATCTCCGAAGATAAGTGGTTAAAAGTTGCCAATCAAGATATTGTAGGTCGCATTAAAGGTCAGATTGACTACGGTACTGGGCGAGTAGAAGCCAACAGTCCATTATTAATGAAATTCTGGGCGGATAATGCTTCCTATCCCTACAAAAGTCACGATACTTGGTTCTTAACTGAAAACATTCGCTGGGGTAATATTCCTGCTACCACAGACCTCAAGGCGATAGTTGATAAAGTGAATCGCGAAGATATTTGGAAAGAAGCAGCGAAAGCCTTGGGAGTTCCCGCATCAGAGATTCCTGCTACTACTTCTCGCGGTGTAGAAACCTTCTTCGATGGTGTTAAGTTTGACCCTGAAAAGCCTGAAGAATATTTGAACGGTCTGGCAATTAAGAAAGCATAATAGTTAACGGTTAACAGTTAACGGTTAACTGTTAACCGTTAACTATCAGCAACAACTAACCACTAACAACTAACCACTAACTAAAGTATGGCAACAAACATTGAGCGGATTTCAAAAGGCAATAACCCAGTCAATGCGATTATTTCTTTTCTTCAGAATAACCGCAGAAAAATAATTAGACCGCTGGTGGCCCTGGCAGTTATTCTGCTAATTTGGCAAATCCTTTGCCATGACCCCAATTCCACTTTGCCGGGGCCACTTAAAATGATCTCAGAAAGTGGGAATCTCATCATTAACCCTTTCTTTGATAACGGCGGTACTGACAAAGGTTTATTCTGGCAACTTTTAGCCAGCTTGCAGCGGGTAGCAATCGGCTTTACTTTAGCAGCAATTCTCGGTATATCACTGGGAATCTTAATCGGCACTAATTCTTTAATGTTTGACGCTTTAGACCCGATTTTTCAGGTGTTGAGGACGATTCCTCCTTTAGCTTGGTTGCCTATTTCTCTGGGAGCATTTCAACAATTTAATCCCTTTGAAGGTATGGGGATTACAACCAGTGAAGTTTCGGCATTGTTTGTGATTTTAATTACTGCAATTTGGCCAATTATTATCAATACAACTGTGGGTGTCCAGCAGATACCTCAAGATTACAGAAACGTTGCCAGAGTGTTGCGCTTACCTCGCCAAAAGTATTTCTGGAAAATTCTATTACCCTCTGCGGTGCCCTATATTTTCACTGGTTTGAGGATTGGAATTGGTCTATCTTGGTTGGCAATTGTTGCTGCTGAAATGCTAGTCGGGGGCGTGGGTATTGGTTTCTTTATCTGGGACTCTTACAATAGTTCGCGTCTCAGCCACGTTATCCTAGCAGTGATTTATGTGGGTATTGTCGGTTTATTGCTAGATAGATTGGTTGGTTTCATTGCTTCCAAAGTTGTACCTGAAGAACAGAAGTAAGACAGGCTAATGGCTAATAGCTAATCGCTAATGGCTAATAGCTAATGAACAAGAAAGGGTTGTGAGTTTTTTGAGTTAAATATTGGATTTCACAACCCCTAAATACCAAATCAGCAATCAGCAATCACCAATTAGCAATTAGCCATTCCCAATCACCAATTACCAATCACAAATCACAAATCACAAATCACAAATTACCAATTACCAATTACCAATTACCAATTACCAATTACCAATTATGTCAGTATTTGTTGAAGTAGATCACGTTGATCGCGTATTTGACCTGCCGAACGGGGGAAAATACATTGCGCTCAAAAACATTGATATCAAGATTAAACAAGGAGAATTTGTCTCCTTAATCGGACACTCTGGCTGCGGCAAATCTACCTTGCTGAATATTATCGCTGGTTTAGACAAACCGAGTCAGGGAGGCGTAATTTTAGAAGGCCGCGAAGTTAGAGAACCGGGGCCCGATAGAATGGTAGTATTTCAAAATTACTCTCTGTTACCTTGGCTGACAGTGCGAGAAAATATTGCTCTAGCTGTCGATGAAGTTTACAAAAATCAGCCTAAAGGTGAACGTAAAAGCATCATCGAACACCATATTAATTTAGTAGGATTGCGACACGCTGCTGATAAACGACCTGGGGAAATTTCCGGGGGGATGAAACAGAGAGTTGCGATCGCGCGAGCTCTCGCTATCCGTCCTAAATTGCTACTGCTAGACGAACCCTTCGGCGCTTTGGATGCCTTAACTCGCGGCGGTTTGCAAGAACAATTAATGAAAATTTGCGAAGAAAGCAGCGTTACTGCCATCATGGTGACGCATGACGTTGACGAGGCGTTATTGCTATCAGATCGGATCGTTATGCTTACTACTGGCCCTGAAGCACAAATCGGGCAGATTTTAGAAGTACCAATTTCACGTCCCCGTCACCGGATGGAAGTAGTAAATCATCCCAGTTACTACGCTTTGCGAAATGAAATGGTTTATTTCTTAAACCAGCAGAAACGAGTGAAGCAGCGTAAGGTTAGCAAGCCGACAGTTATTGCTAAGAATGGCTTAGAAAAAGTCAACCTGGAAATCGGGTTTATTCCTCTCACAGATTGCGCCCCTTTAGTAGTAGCAAAAGAGAAAGGTTTCTTCGCAGCGCACGGTTTAGAAGAAGTCACTCTTTCGCGGGAACCTAGCTGGAAAGCGATCGCCAAAGGAGTCACCGCAGGTCGTTTAGATGCGGCTCAAATGGTTGCGGGAATGCCGATCGCGATGACTCTGGGTTTAGACGATAACGCACCCATCCCCGTAAGCACGGCCTTAACTCTATCTCGCAACGGCGATGCGATTACCTTCGGTAAGCATTTCTATACTCAGGGAATCAGAACTCTAGCTGATTTCAAGGAAGCGATCGCACAAACTCCCGACAAAGTTCACACCTTCGCTACTGTGCATTCCAGTTCCATGCACAACCTGCTACTGCGTTACTGGCTGGCTTCTAGTGGTATCGACCCGGATCTCGATGTGGGTTTGACAGTGATTCCACCGCCGCAAATGTTAGCCAATTTAAAAGCAGGAAATATTGACGGCTATTGCGTTGGAGAACCCTGGAACTCCCACGCCGTTAATGAAGATATCGGCTTTGTCATGGCCCGTTCTCTAGATATTTTGCCGGGACATATTGAGAAAGTTTTAGGCGTGACTGAAGATTGGGCAAATAAATATCCCCAAACTCATATTGCTCTAGTTAAAGCACTTTTAGAAGCCTGCGAATATTGCGATGATAAACGCAACCGCGAGGAAATTGTAGAATTACTTTCCCAAGAGCAATACGTTGGTTCGGCAGCAGAACATATTCGCCCTGGCTTTATTGATGCCTATGATTCTGGCACCGAAGATGAACCAGAAATGCTGTTGAATTTTAACCAGTTCTACGTTGATAAAACTAATTTCCCCGAC
Organism: Kamptonema formosum PCC 6407; assembly: GCF_000332155.1. Lineage (GTDB taxonomy): Bacteria > Cyanobacteriota > Cyanobacteriia > Cyanobacteriales > Microcoleaceae > Kamptonema > Kamptonema formosum. The sequence continues at coordinate 2,289,929 of NZ_KB235904.1, forward strand.
CGTACTGAGATGCTGTGGGTAATGGCTCAGATGGCCCGTTGGGGAATTGTACCTTTCCCTAAAAATTGGGTAGAAATTCTAGAGCGAGTTTTGTTACCCGATGTATTTGGAGAAGCAGTTCGACAATTAGGGATGCCAGACGTTGGGCGCGATCGGCGCAACATTGAACTATTTGACGGAACTGTATTTAATGCCGATGACCCGATCGAGTACTTGCAAAACGTCAAAATCAAACGCGCTATTCGCATTGAAGAAATCTTAATCGAGCCTGTCGGTTCTCAGTGTTCTATTAGGTTGCCAGTATAAACTCCCGATCGCCGACCTAAGTACAGGCATGGTGAGAGATTCTAGAGGAAAGAAAGATGAGTAAAAATGAGGAAGAGGGAAAACTTTTCCCTTCCCAATTATCCACAGTCAATTCCGAATTGTTAATTCCTAATTCCTCCGTTATGCAAACTCTAGACAGCACAAAGAAAACCCAAGTCGAATCTTTAAAGTCAGAACCTTTTCTGACGATTGAAGACGTATCGAAAGTTTATGAAACTCCCAAAGGGCCCTATACGGTTCTTGATGGTGTTAACCTCACTATTAATGAAGGGGAATTTATTTGTCTGATTGGTCACTCCGGCTGCGGCAAATCTACTTTGCTGAATATGGTGGCAGGATTCAATCAACCTACGACTGGGAAGTTGAAGCTTAAAGGTAAGTGGATTGAGGAACCGGGGCCAGACAGAATGGTGGTGTTTCAAAACTATTCTTTGTTGCCTTGGCTGAGTGCTACAGAAAACATCCATCTGGGAGTAGGAACGGTTTTTGCTGACAAATCTCATGCCGATCAGATGCAGATTGTTAATGAACATTTGGAGTTAGTTGGACTGACTGAAGCCGCCCACAAAAGACCCGGCCAACTATCAGGCGGGATGAAACAAAGAGTGGCGATCGCGCGAGCTCTGGCTACTAGCCCTCAAGTGTTGATTTTAGATGAACCTTTTGGAGCACTAGACCCGATTACCCGCGAAGAATTGCAGGAAGAATTGCTCAATATTTGGCGGGAAAATAAGGTAACGATAATCATGATTACTCATGACATTGATGAGGCTTTATTCTTAGCCGATCGCGTCGTGATGATGACCAATGGCCCCTCTGCTCACATTGGTGAAGACTTGAAAATTCCTTTTTCTCGCCCCCGCAATCGGGCGAGAATTATGGAAGATCCGCATTACTATGAATTGCGTAATTTCGCTCTAGATTTCCTGTTTCGTCGTTTCGCTCATTCGGATGTGGAAGAGGAGGAGAGTACAGCGCCAAGCAGCACAAGCAGCGTACCGCAGTTGGAAACTTCAGCAACCGAGGAAAAACCAGAAAACGCACCTGTTACAAAAGCTGAGGTTGAATCTGCTGCATCTGCTACAAAACCCTTTGCCACAATCCCATTTAATGCCTCAAAAGATACAAAGGAGGCAAATATGTCATCGGAACTAAACTCTCATTCCTCGAAATCTCCAGAATCATCACCTGGAAAAATTATGGCTTTTGGAGCAATATGGTTGGCGACAACGATCGGGCTGACTATAGTGAGTGTTGGTTCAGTTGCTAATCTGCAAAAAGAGACGGCGAAAACGGAAACAACTACTATCTCGGCAAGTCCAGTCCCGATCGCTAGTCCTCCCCCTCCGAGTGCGATGAGTGCAGCACCTATGAGTGTTCCTAGTTCTATGAGTGCAGCACCCGCGATCGCTCCTAGTTCTGTGAGTGCGATCGATGCAGCACCCGCGAGTGCAACTGCTAGCACCAATTCTGCACCCGCAACTACTGATGCTACTTCTGCGCCGAGAATTACAGACAAAGCTGAGATAGACGCTCTCAAGCAAAAGCTTTACACCCAAATTGACACGACTTGGAAAACAACCCCGACTTTTACCGAAGATTTAGTTTACAAGGTTAAAGTTAAGCAAGACGGCACAATTTTGGGGTATGAAGCTACTAATCAAGTAGCTAAAAATTTCGTACAAGAAACTCCTCTAGCCTCCATCCAAAATTCTGCCAGTTCTGCATCGGCTACTGCTGAAAAAACAGCAGAATTTCGGGTGACTTTTAGCACTGCCAATGGCGGCGCTCTAGATGTTAAGCCTTGGGAATAGTTAGTGGTTAGTGGTTAGTAGTTAGTTGTTCGTTGAGGTCATTGCGAGTAGCGAAGCAATCCCAAAGCTGAAAATTGTTTCGGGATTGCTAAAAGCCGGAGCGGGTTTTTGGGATTTCTCGCTTGATATTACAGATATTGGCGAACCCGCCTCTACGAAAAATATGTCTAATTAACTTGACATCTTGCACCAATTGTAATAACCGCCAGGGGTTGAAACTCCGGGAGAATCCCACTTTTATAAATATAGCTGTAGGGGCGGGTTCGCCAACAGCTTTAACGGTACTGCAAAGGCTAAAAAAAACGCCCCCACCCCGCGATTAAGTCCTTTATTGATAATGGTGCAAGATGTGAGATTAACCGGATTACCAATTACCAATTACGATCGCGGATTTTACCGATTACACGGATTACACGGATTAGTTAGAGTCACGATCGTTTAGTCTGTGAAATCAGAGGAATCTGTAAAATCTGTGTATCCCAAATACCAAATACCAAATACCAAATACCAATTACCAATTACCAATTACCAAATTAGAATATGGAAAGTATTAAAACTCTATGTCCCTATTGTGGTGTGGGCTGTGGTTTAGAGGTGTCGTCGCCAACAAAACCAGGTCAGAGTTGGAAGGTGAAAGGCGATCGCGAACATCCCTCTAGTATGGGTATGGTTTGCGTCAAGGGAGCAACAGTCACAGAATCTATTCAGCGCGATCGCCTGCTTTATCCGATGATGCGTGACTCCCTAGATGAACCTTTCCGCCGCGCTAGCTGGGATGAGGCTTTAAATGCAATTGTTAACCGCATTCAAACTGTACGCGCTACTAGCGGCCCAGATGCTCTTTGTATGTATGGTTCGGGTCAATTTGTGACTGAGGACTATTATGTTGCTCAGAAACTAATCAAAGGTTGTCTGGGAACTAATAATTTTGATGCCAATTCTCGGCTCTGTATGTCTTCAGCGGTTGCTGGTTATGTGCAGAGTTTTGGTGCTGATGGCCCGCCTTGTTGCTATGACGATCTAGAGTTAACTGATTGTGCTTTTATCATTGGTAGCAATACCGCAGAATGCCACCCAATTATTTTTAATCGACTGGCAAAATACCATAAGAAAAATGCCGATGTTAAAATGATTGTGGTCGATCCGAGGCGGACTCCTACCGCTGAAGCGGCGGATTTGCACTTAGCAATTAAACCGGGAACGGATATTGATTTGCTGAATGGGATTGCTTATATATTACTACAATGGGGTGATGTTCACGCTCCGTTTATTGATGAATGTACGACTAATTTTGCGGCTTTTACGGAGGTAATTAAATATTATCCACCGCAATTTGTAGCGGACAGATGCGGCATTTCTGTGGATGAATTGAAGACGGCGGCCCGCTATTGGCAAGAATCCAAGCGAATTTTATCGCTGTGGTCGATGGGGATGAATCAGTCTTCTGAGGGGACGGCGAAGGTGCGATCGCTAATTAATTTGCACTTGATGACTGGTCAAATTGGTAAGCCGGGATGCGGCCCTTTTTCTCTTACTGGCCAACCAAACGCGATGGGGGGACGGGAAGCGGGGGGATTATCTCACATATTACCGGGATATAGGTTTGTGAGAAGCGAGAAACATCGAGCCGAAGTTGAGGAGTTTTGGGGGTTGCCGGCGGGGAGTATTTCACCGATTCCGGGCCGCACGGCTTGGGATATGATGACGGGTTTAGAAACGGGGGAAGTTGAGTTTCTATGGATTGCAGCCACTAATCCGGCGGTGAGTATGCCAGATTTGGAGCGGACTAAGGCGGCTTTGAGGCGATCGCCTTTCACGGTGTATCAAGAGGCTTATTATCCAACGGAAACAGCACCTTTTGCTCACATACTGTTACCAGCGACGCAGTGGAGTGAGAAGACGGGAGTAATGACTAATTCCGAACGCCGAGTAACTTTGTGTCCTGCTTTCCAGCAACCGCAGGGAGAAGCTTTGCAGGATTGGCAGATTTTTGCTGAGGTGGGCCGTCGCTTGGGTTTTGGGGATCAGTTTACTTTCCAGACTTCCGCTGAGGTACATAGTGAGTTCGTGCAGTTGACGCGGGGGCAGCCTTGCGATATGTCTGGGATGAGTCACGATCGCCTACGTGCGGAAGGGCCAATGCAGTGGCCGCTTTCGGAGAAGGAAGAAGGAAGAAGGAAGAAGGAAGAAGGAAGAGGGGAGAAGGAAGAAGGGAAAGAAGATAGCGATCGCAAGTTGGCTGCAAGTGAGAGACTTTACACGGATTGGCGTTTTCATACGCCTGATGGGAAGGCGAGATTTGCAGCTTGTCATTCGCGAGGGTTGGCGGAACCACCCGATCCGAATTATCCTTTGGTGTTAACTACTGGCCGACTTTACGGACACTGGCACACATTGACGCGGACGGGTAGAACTGAGAAGATTAATCAAATGCACCCCGATCCGTTTATTGAGATTCATCCCAGGGATGCGGAGGAATTGGGGATTGAGAATGGGGTGATGGTGGAAGTGCGATCGCGCCGAGGAGTTTGTCGGTTTCCTGCTAAGATTACGAAAGCGATCGCGCCTGGGACGGTGTTTGTACCGATGCACTGGGGTAGTTTGTGGGCCGATGGTGCCGAAGCAAATACTCTCATGCACCATGAGAGTTGTCCCGATTCTAAACAGCCAGAGTTAAAAGCTTGTGCCGTTCAATTAGTACCAATTCCAGTGGAAGTTGTAGGGGAGAAATCGTTGTTAATGGTGAGTGATTAAATAAGAAAGTCAGGACTTATGCAAAGAAACCGGGTTTCTATGAAAAATCTCCGTTTCTCAACTAGAAATCTCCGAAGAAACCCGGTTTCTGACTTAGCCTGTGTGCGTATTTGAAACTTTTGGATCGGGGAAATGGGGTCGCGGCAATCCTCCTGCCTCTACCGTTGTATAACTTTGGAGAATTGGTATAAGGTGGGATTCCCACCTTACAAATTATATCGGTCTGTGTCTATTGGTTTTGCCGCTCTAACCAAGTAGTTAAATCTGTGAGTTGAGAGAAGTCTAAAAGTGCCTCAGCTAGTTCTTCCAATTCAGTTAGGGATAATGATTGAATTTGAGTTTGGAGCTCAGGTGCGATCGCGCCTAAACGTCTAGTGAGTAAGCGCATAATCAGCGATAAGGCCTCCTCTTGCTTTCCTTGTGGAATTCCTTGTTGAATTCCTTGTTGAACTCCTTGTTGAACCCCTCGTTCCAATCCTTCTTCAAGGATTGCTTGATAAGTTACAGATTCCCGCATAAGATCGTTCCTAAATAGTTGGCGAATCAAATCTCTTTCAAACCGCAGACCGGCGAGAATATCGGCACAGGTTAACAGATTCCGCCGCTCATCGATTGGCTCAATTTTAGCAACTTCTTGGGCAACTTGTGCGAGCAAGGATGCCGGGGAGTCGCTGCGATTGCAAGCCTCTGGTATTGTTATTATTTTGATAACATTAGGTTTTTAATGTACTCCCTAAATACAGGTTGAAGTGTGAAAAGTGTTCGCTCACCTTGTTTGATTTTTTTTATCAAGCAACGCCGTCCCAAGGATTGCACATTTTTTAATAATTCCGATGGGGATAATTCCAAATTTACTGTACTTTTTGATATTTCAATTGGTTCGACTTCGCTAGCTAGCCAAGACATCACCTTTTTTTCTGAGTCAGATAAGCGATGGAAATGCTGCTGCAATAGGGGTTCTAAATCGCCTAAAAATAGTGTATCGTAAGATAATAACTCTGAAACGCTGCCGTTAAATAAGTCTTGAATCATAGCGCCCACTATATTTAACCAGGATGGATTACCTTGATAAATGTCAATCAATTCTAACCATCTCTCCGGTTCTAGTAAACCTTTTTCTCTGAGAATTTCTTGAGCTTCGGTTCCTAAACCATTCAATTGTAATGTCCTACAGGCTTGGTTTTGGCTTTCTAAGGCCACTATTTCTCTGGGTTTTTCCCAACTTAATAATATTAAGCAACTGTGGTGGGATGATTCTGCTAGTTGTTTGAAGAATGTGCCGTAATTTTCATATCCAGGTTGGTAATTGCCTGCGAGTTGTCCGCTGCTGAAAATCATTTGTACGTCATCGAGTATTACAAGACAGCGGTATGAACGTAAATATTCTAGTAGGGGCAATCCCCCTGTGGTTGCCCTTTCTTCTGGGGCGGGCACGGGGGCACCGCCCCTACTGAGGAATTGAATTAGGTTTGTTTCGAGTGTTTGGAGGGTTGGGGTGTTGTGGAGGCTGCGGTAAATAATATAATCAAATTCAGTTTTTATCTGTTCTATTAGTTGGATGGCGAGGGCAGTTTTGCCAATTCCGCTTAATCCTAATATGGTGATGAGACGAGTACGATCTTCTACAATCCATTGTTTGAGTGTGGTAAGTTCGGATGTGCGGTTATAGAATATGTTTGAATCTGGTGCATCGGATAAGTCTATGTGAAGTTGTTTAGGAGTTTGTTGGGAGTTTTGGGGAGAGGTGGGCGATCGCTCTTTTGTTACCTCTGAATGACATCGATCGCTACAAACATTAATTTTGCTATTATTAATACTATTAACAATATGATTATTAGAAAATTCTATTCGTTTCAAAAACGATCTAAAATTAGATTGACTAACATTTTCTCCTAACACATCTGACAGCAGTTTCCATAACTTCCAAGCAGCTTTTCTGACATGATCGTTACTAAATTTATAGTCTTCTGCTATTTCTGGATACTTTTTACCTTGCGAAGTAGCTTCTAATATAGATATTTGTAGAGAGTCAAGACGTTTTCCTGTTTTAGCAAATATTTCGTCATCGATCCATTTTACCGATTCTTCAAGCTCCATAAATTTAGGTGCAGTCATATTTGGGTCTAACACAGTACCAGTTTACCACACTTTTTGATATTTGAGGAACTAAATACCACTTTTTCCTATTAACTCCCATTAAATCCCAAATTTTATCTTGGCAAATTACCCATTAAATTCAATTGTTATATCGAAAGTATTTGATAACATTGATTAAGATATATGCAGCTCAGCTAAAAACAACAGCTATCCGCAAATAAACTTATTAGGCAGTAAAATCCATGCAGATTTATCGAATTATTATGTTGGGGCCTCGCGGTTCTGGCAAGACCGTGTATTTGGGAAGTATGTTTCAGAAGCTGTCCAGTCAAGGGGAATGGGGATTTTTCCTAGAGATTGGTGCTGAAAATCGCAAGAAACTGACTGAAATCTACACCGAAGTTGCTACACAAACGAAATGGCCTCGAGGGACGCTTCGGGAGGAAGTCTTAGAATGGGTTTTTACCTGCTCCATCAACAGAAATAGAACTAAATACTCAGCTTGCCAGTTTATCTATCTCGATTACGCAGGCGGTAGAATTACTGAAGCCGATATGGAAGATGGTTCTGATTTTAATCGAAAGATAGAAAGTGCTGATATTCTACTGGGATTGTTAGACGGAGCTAAAATTTGTGCTCTGATGCGTCAAGAACAGGAAGGAGTAGTATGGGTTATCAATGAGTTAAAAAATATACTTGATATAATGACGGGAGGTATTGCAAAACCAGTTCATTTTGTCATTAGCAAGTGGGATATTGTTGAAAGTAGTGGATATTCTTTGAAACAAGTACGAGAGAAATTATTAGAATCTAGTGACGCATTTCAGAATCTAGTTACCACCCGTAAACAAGATGGATTTCTAACCAGATTGATTCCTGTTAGTTCCGTTGGGAAAGATTTCGCTAAACCTGTACCTGGTGGCGGTATGGAAAAAATTCCCGGAAAACTGCCTAAACCATTTCAGGTAGAAGTTCCCTTAGCTTGTGTTTTACCGGATTTGATCCTGAATCAAAAAAGAGAACTTGATAAAAGGGCTTCAGAAGAAAGGAAGCGATCGACTAAAGTTGAAGCAGACCTTTCTGGTGTGGAAAAATTCAGTCAAAATTTGCCAGGATTCTTAAGAGGTTTTCCTGGGATTAAAAATTGGGCAGGATCTGCCGAACAAAAGAAAAGAGAAGCGGCTGAAAGAAGTGAGGAATTACGTCAGCAACAAAAAGCTGCCTTGGACAAAATAGGCGATGAAAGAAGCGCTCTTGAATCTGTTGTCAACAGCTTTATCTTGATCCAAAACCAACTTTATATAAGTTTCCCCGATTCCGATCTATCTTCGTAATATCTTTATGAAAAATTTAGATTGTTGGCCTTTTTTAGTTAGCGCTAATCGCCACCTTGACTATAGAACAATAGTTGCCCCTGACTTTATGTGTAAAGTTGGTGATGCCAATACTATTGCCAACACAGCAGGCGGTAATCTAACAGCAGAAAATGTGTCTTTCTACCGAGAAATACATAAATCTAAAGTTGGAAAATTAACCATAGTATTTCGAGTGATTGAAACAACCTTTGAAGACATGGGCATTGAAGGGAGTGGAGTTTTAAAAGATTCATTTGGTCGAGAAATTTTGTTAATTGAAGGAATTGTTATTAAGGGATTACTCCCAGATGTGATAGTTTCCAAAGATACTATCGAAATGGCTCACGGAATGATTATTCAACCTTATCGTGAATTTTGGGAATGTACAAGGGTTGAACCTGCTACAGCTTCAGTATGTTTTAGCCTACCACAAGATAGTTCTGAATCTTGCCTACAATATCAGAAACTAGATCCTTATGGTGTTGATATCCAGAAACCAGAGGAACCAGACAAACCTAAAGCGCCAGTTTTTCCAGAGGTAGATCCGCAGAAAAAAAGCAGTAAAAGTCAAGGCTGGAGAAACCAAAGGACTAATTATCTTGATGGTGAAGTTACATCAGTGACATTTTTACCCAAAGGCAATTCTATTGCGATTAGATACGAACACCAACAAACAATTATTATCAAAAATTTAGGGACTAACCAAGATACTTTTTCTGCCAAAGAAGATATTATTGGATTCGGCTATCCTCATCCTATTGCAATTAGTCCTAATGGTCAGTATATGGCTACTGGAATCATTCAAAAAATCGGATATGGTGTCATAAAATTATGGAATATTGAAGAAAAAAAAGAGCATAAAGAAATTCATGGACATAAAAACATTGAGTTCAGTAGAATTATACCCGTAGCTTTTACTCCAGATAGCGAAATGCTAATTAGTGGCAGTAAAGATAAAATAATTTTTTTCTGGGATGTTAAAACCGGTGGCAAAAGAGGCCAACCAATTGAGAACTTTGTAAGTGAGATTAGGGCTATAGCTGTTAGCCCAGACGAACATAGCTCTATTTTTGTCATTGGGGATGGTGAGGGAAATATTCAGTCTTATAATTGGAACAGTAGAAAAAAGATTAAAAGTTTTCCAGCGCAGGGTTTGTCTAATGGCTTACCTATTAATTCATTAGCTTTTAGTCCTGATGGTAGAATACTTGTCAGCGGTGGCGATGACAATAGTATCAAACTTTGGGATGTCGATAGTGGTAAAGAATTGAATAGCGGAAAACACTCAGCTAGAGTCAGAACAGTTGCTTTTAGCCCTGATGGTAAATTAATTGCTAGTGGAGACGATAGCGGTATAATTGAAACTTGGGATGTTAAAACTATGGAAAATGTAGTTTTACCTAAACATCATAATGTAGTAACATCACTTACTTTTAGTCCTGATGGTAAAACTTTAGCAAGCGGTAGTAAGGATAGAACAGTTAGGTTTTGGGAAAGAGTTTAGAAAAGAGTCATAGTGTATCCCTACGAATCTATCTCAAATTACACTTTTATGTAAGCGATCGCCCCTCCCATTCCAACTTATGAAAAAGTGCGATCGCGCTTTCTCCAAACAAACTACCGCCGATACAAAGAACAAGCAAATTCTAACACTTCTTCCTGAGAGCGATCGGGTAAATGATTAATAATTGCTGTAATTTTCTCCGAACTTGACAGCCAGCTTTTTGTACTAGCTTTCCAAACCACAATAAATTGCTCCTCTGATAACGTACACAAAGCTAAAGTTTCTCCTTCATTATTGGTAAACTCCACTTCATAATTGCCATCATAGTAGCACTCTACTATTGCCCCTTGATTTCCTGAATAGACACGATCTTCAGGCAAATCTACTAACAATTCAACAACATCAAAAAGTTCAGGCTGTATCATTTCCGCTTCCTTAGATATAAAGTTGTCAATCTAGCAATATTACTATTTATCCCCAAGCGCGATCGCTCCCATCCTTGACCGATCGCCTCAAATCTGGTTAACATAGACATAATCAGCTCTGGAGAGAGTCATTGAAACTGCCCAATTATGAAAGAGCAGTGGCTCCTCAAAAGAAAATTACCGAATATCTGCTCTCACTTACCCACCGGGACGGGAAAAGCAAAGCCAAATTTTTTTTGCGGTTTGGCTTCTCCGTCGATGCTTGGGAAATCATGGCAACTGCCTTGCTGCGTCATGCTGCTGAGCATGAATTAGCTAAAATTGAAGAATCGCCTTTTGGCACTCGGTACGTTGTTGAAGGAGAAATCCTCGCAGCAGATGGCAGAAAACCCTTTGTGCGTTCTGTCTGGTTTATTGAAACCGGAGGCGAAATTCCCAGGCTAATAAGTGCCTATCCACCAGATTAAAAAAGAAAATGATTCAAGAACTTGACAGCGTTGTTTTAACAACTGACATCCCAGAACAAAACTTAAGCCAAGGCGATATTGGCACCGTTGTTTTAGTACATCAAGGTGGCGTAGGATATGAAGTAGAATTTGTTACTTTGACCGGGAAAACAGTAGCTATTGTCTCACTCTTTAGTTCACAAGTCCGTCTGATCCGTGACAGAGAAATCGCTCACGCTCGAATGTTAGCTTGAAAATTATCTAAATTTCACCTCATCCCCAAGCGCCGCAGCTACGCCAGCCGCAGGCATCGCACCTTCAACACCAATTATTCAAACTAACTCCGACACTCTCAATCGCCCTTCTATCGGTTCATATTCATCCTCCAAAAGCCAATACTGTGCCTCATCATAACTCTGACTAGAAAACACAACTTTATAACCCTCAGCCGGATCGTAGATTCGACAATTTCCCTCAGCATCACTTAGTAACAAAAGCAGATAAGGCGGTGAAAGGTTTGGATCGATCCATACCTCTGTAAACTCCCAATTATTCTTCACTAGGTCGGCTTCGAGGGGTAACGTGATATCGGTTTTCAGCATCGACTTTTATCTCTCCATAATAAAGTAAAAGGCGGCTACTATTCGGGTCAACTCTATAACCAATTGATTCAACAAAAAACATACCATAACGATCGTAGCCCCGAATCGTACCTGTAAATTCTCCATCTTCTATTATGGCTTGAGCTACCTGATTCATAGTAGCCTCATCATTAAAAATATGGGCAGCACGTCCTTTATTAAGCAATCTTCTCATTTGTGGCGTGTCTGGCAAGTGTTTAGCAATGTGCCTGCTGTCAAGAGTGATTTGGCGATTAATTCCGCTCATTAATTAATTGCTGAACATACAAGTATCATTAAATCACGCGATCGCGCCGCAAAACTTTTAGCGAAAAACTACTTAAAATCATCACTTGAGCTCCTATTAAAATCAGCCCACCGCCATTTTGAATCAAAATGTCTAATAGTATTTTTAGCTACAATCTTCCAAGTACCAACACTGGATAATAGTAAATTGCACAATCTAGGCAACTCCTAGATTGTATTGCAACGAACTTTCTATGAAACCTCGAATCATAGTTTGCGGCTTAGGTCGCACAGGGTACAAGATTTTCTGTTTGTTGAGACAGCAAGGAGCGATCGTTGTTGGTATCAGCGATCGCCCTTTGAGATGTGAAGGTTCCGATGTCGTAGTAGGCAACTTACAAGCAGCCTCAAGTTTATTGGCCGCCGGCATTCAAAACGCTCACACCCTCGTTTTAGCGGGAGATGACGATGCCGTAAATTTGGCAATTTTGATGCAAGCAAGGATTCTCAATCCTAAAATTCGCATCATTAACCGCCTCTTCAATACCAGCCTGGGCGATCGCCTAGACCATACCCTGCCGGAGCATACCACAATGAGCGTTTCCTCCTTAGCCGCTCCCGTGTTTTCCTTTGCAGCTCTTGGCAATCAAGCAATTGGACAGTTGCGCCTATTTAACCAGACTTGGCCGATTCACGAAGAATATATCGATGAAAATCATGCCTGGAAAGGTCGAAAACTGAGGGATTTATGGGAAGATCGATCGCGAATGCTGATCTATTATCTGCCAGCGGATAATAAAATTGACCTAGTATCGGCGGTTCTAGCTCATGGATATTTACAGCAAGGCGATCGCCTAATTATTGCCACTCAACCCAGCGTGCGATCGCGCCGCAAAACTTTTACTCAAAAACTACTTAAAATCATCACTAATATACGGCGACTTCAGCAGCAAACTCAATCAGCCGTCAGCGTCAGCATCACTCTTTTACTAATAATTCTAGCAGCCACATTCACATATACAACTGTAAATTTTCATGTTTCCATAGTTGATGCTTTCTATTTTTCCGTCGGCATGATTACCGGAGCTGGCGGCAACGATAAAGTAGTAGAAAATGCCCCAGATAGTATTAAAATATTCACGGTAATCATGATGTTAGTTGGGGCAGGAATGATCGGCCTCTTCTACGCACTCCTCAACGATTTTATATTAGGAACCCGCTTAAGAGAATATTGGGATGCTGCGCGAATTCCCCAACGAAATCACTATATAATCTGTGGTTTGGGAGGGATAGGAGTACAGATTGCTAAACAACTACAAGCCAACGGCCATGAAGTTGCAGTCATAGACAGCGACTCTAACAATAGATTCCTCAGCACTGCTCGCTCCTTAAAAATTCCCGTAATTCAAGGAGATGCAAGTTTATCTTCAATCCTAGAAGAAGCTAATATTAAACAAGCTGAAGCTTTATTAGCAGTTACTAGCAGCGATATGTCAAATTTAGAAATTGCCTTAAGCGCTAAAGGATTAGCTCCCAAACTGCCAGTTATTGTTCGCAATCAAGACCCACATTTTGCACTCATGGTGCAACAAGTCTTTGAATTTGAAGCCGTATTAAGTCCGACAGAAATAGCCGCTCCTGCCTTCGCTGCGGCAGCAATTGGAGGGCGGATTTTTGGTAATGGGATGACATTAGATAGTCTCTGGGTTGCCTTAGCAACATTAATTACACCAGGGCATCCCTTTTGCGGCCAACGCATTCAAGATGCTGCTATGTCTGCTGATTTTGTACCTTTGTATGCCGAAACTAATTGCCAAACAATTCACGGCTGGGATTTGCTAAACTTTTATCTTAGTGCTGGGGATGTCTTGTATTTGACTATGCCAGCTAATAGACTAGAGCAATTGTGGAGATCCGTTTCTACGGAATTAATTAGAAATTGAAAAAGAAGGGAAAAAATAGGGTATTTTAGTAGGAATTACACAAAGAAACCGGGTTTGTGTGAAAAATCCTTGGTTTCTTAACGAGAGTTTACAAAGAAACCCGTTACACAAAGAAACCGGGTTTGTGTGAAAAATTCTTGGTTTCTCAACGAGAGATTTACAAAGAAACCCGGTTTCTGACCTCAATGTGTGTAAATCCTGTGTAGAATTCTTTAAGAACACGAGGGAATAAATTCCCTTGCGTCGTTTTTCCTCTCAGGTCTGAAGACACTGAGTTTCCAAACTCCCATCCTTTTTTTATGAGAAAAATTTTAGGATTATTGGTATTGGCAATAATTGTGGCGATCGCATCCGTAGCCGTAGCCGCGCAACCTTTATTTGTCGCCTATCCTCCAGCTAATCACGAAACGACTGCCGATCGCATTTTCTTAATCGGCACAGCACCAGCACAAGGACAGGTATTTGTCAATGGTAAACCCATCGAAAACCGCAGTCCAGCAGGACATTTTGCTCCGACTTTCCCCTTGCAGGCGGGACAAAATAGCTTTAGTTTGCGCTATGAAAATCAGGAAGTAAAAATCAAGGTAACGCGCAAGTCAAATCAGCCAGAAGTGCCTGTAGGTGCGACGTTTGCCCAAGCTTCGCTGATGCCATCACAGGATATAGCGAGAATGCCTGGAGAGTTAATTTGCTTTAGCGCGATCGCACCTCCTAACGCGCAGGTTTCAGTAAAATTGGCGGGTGACACGATTCCTTTAATGGCGCGATCGCAAGTGGATTTGCCAGATAATAAGGCTGTATTAGTTGGGGGGAATTCCCCCGAAAAAAGCGCGATCGGACAGTATCAAGGTTGCGCTCAAATATCCTTAGAAACGGGAGAAAAAGCTAAACTAGATTTAGGATTACCCCAATTTCAACTAACAGTAAACGGTCAAACTGTGACTCAACAAGGTACTGGCAAGATTACAATTTTGTCTCCGACTCAATTTGAAGTAGCGGAAGTAACCGCAGATGCAGGTGTCGCTAGAACGGGCCCCAGTACGGATTTTTCGCGCTTGACACCCCTGCCCAAGGGAACTAGGGCCGCGATCGTATCCCGCGAGGGAGAGTGGCTACGATTGGATTATGGAGCCTGGATTAAAGCCTCAGAAGTGCGGATTCTCAAAGATGCAGTGCCAGTGCGATCGCTAATTCGGAGTGCCAGTGCGCGTCAAGTTGGCGAGTGGACAGAGGTGCGATTCCCCTTAGAAGTAGCAGTGCCAGTAGCCGTGCAACAGGGAGAAAGAACCTTTATCCTAACATTATATAATACCACCGCTCAAACTGACATTATTCGCCTCGATGATGACCCAGTAATTTCGCGCTTAGACTGGCAACAAATATCTCCCCAACAAGTACAATATACTTTCAATCTCAAATCTGCTCAACATTGGGGTTATAAGTTGAGATATGAGGGGACAACTTTAATCCTATCTCTGAAACATCCACCTGTAGGGGCGAAAATTAGTACAACAGAAAAGCCACTAGCAGGAATTAAAATACTCCTCGATCCGGGACATGGCGGCCCGCAAGATATGGGGGGTATCGGGCCAACAGGTTATCGTGAAAAAAGTGTGGCTTTGATTATCTCAAAGTTGGTACGAGAACAATTAGTAAATCGGGGTGCGAATGTGATTATGACGCGCGAGGAAGATATCGATTTAGATTTGCCGCCAAGGGTAGAAATGATTAATAAACAAGAACCTGCGATTGCCATTTCTTTGCATTATAATGCTTTACCAGATAACGGCGATGCGATTAAAACTAAAGGAATTGGAGCTTTTTGGTTTCATCCCCAAGCGCACAGTTTAGCAATATTTTTGCACAACTATTTAGTTGAAAAATTAGATCGCCCGACCTATGGCGTATTCTGGAATAATTTAGCAATGACTCGTCCCGCTGTCGCTCCATCTGTATTAATGGAATTAGGATTTATGATTAATCCAGTAGAGTTTGAATGGATTGTAAACCCGACAGAACAGAAAAAGTTAGCAAATGCGATCGCGCAAGGAATTACCGAATGGTTTGCTACTCGATAAAAAATAGGAATTATGCAAGCTTTACGTAACGCCACTATCTTGGCGATTATTTTACTACAAGTGAGAACGGCGTTACGTAAGTTCTCAAAAAAATAAAATTTTCCTAATAATCTTGGCGATTGCTATACAATTCCTAAAACTGCTAAAAATAAGATGAAACTCAGATATTCATTATTAATAATTGCCATTCTTTTTCTTCCCGGATGCAATCTCTCCCAAAATTCCGATCGCACACCAATCTCAAAGAATAGTCCATCCTCTCAACCTTCCGTTCCCGTCAAACCGCAATCTTATACCAAAGAAGCTAAACTAATTGCTGTTGGCGACATTATGATGCACAAAAGTCAAACGCAATCGGGTTATGATTCGCAGAATAAAACTTATAAATTCGATAGCTTTTTCACAGAAGTCAAGAAAATTCTATTAACTGGAGATTGGGTAATTGGCAATTTAGAGACAACCTTAGCGGGTGAAGATGCAGGAGGATATACGGGATATCCACTGTTTAATGCACCCTCACAATTGGCAGATGCTATCAAAAATGCAGGTTTTAATATTTTGACAACCGCTAATAATCATTCCTTAGATAGAGGAGAAAAGGGAGTAATTAATACTATAAAAAATGTGCGCGATCGCGAACTTGACTCAACAGGTACAGCCGCATCTGCCAAGGAAGCAGAGAAAATTTTAATAGTTACTAAAAATAATATTTCAATGGCAATATTAGCCTATACTTACGGAACTAATGGCATCCCCATTCCCAAAGGTAAAAACTATCTTGTCTCTCTAATCGATGAACATAAAATCGTTAAAGATATTGCCAAAGCGCGAAAGCAGGGAGCCGATTTAGTTACAATTAGTTTGCATTTTGGCGAAGAATATCAGCGTCAACCAAATGCTCAACAAAAAAAACTCGTTGATAGCTTAGTAAAAGCTGGTGCGGATATTATTCTCGGTAGTCATCCCCACGTTGTCCAGCCTTATAAAATCTTTGAATTACCTAGAAAAGATGGTAGTATTAGAAAAGCAGTGGTAATTTATTCAATGGGTAATTTTATTTCTGGTCAAATTGGGAATTATAAAGATTTGGGAGTGATTTTTACCGTAAATATCCGCAAAAAATTCCCAGAGAAAACCATAGAAATTGGGAAAGTGGAAGCAATTCCTACTTGGGTACATCGTTACAGCCAAAATGGAAAATTGAATTATCGGGTTTTGCCATTAGAAGCTGTTGTGAATAATAAGAACGATAAACTTCTTGCAAAGACAGAATATGCAGCTTTAGAGAAAAATTTGCGGACAATGAACAGTCATCTTGAGTCTGGGAGTAGCAAAAAATAATATTAACTCTCTAAATTCCAATCTTCACCCCCAGGCAAATGCGACAAATATTCATCGATCGCATCTTCCAATTCCTGTCTAGAATAAGAGTAGGTCAAATCAAGAAACTTATTAGCAATCAAAATAATTTGCCCTCTATCAACTCTTTGAGAAAGTTGAACGCGGCTTAATTTCCCTTCTAGCACTTCCCTACTAGCCTCGCGAATTGCTGCTTCTAGTTCATCTTCTAGAAAAGGCTGCCACTCATCCACGTTGATGTAGTAAGATGTTTTATTATCCTTAAGATTTAGCTTTTTAATACCTCTAACAGAATTAGCAATAGAAGCAGCCCAAGAATTTGTTAACCGCTGTTCAACTTGGTTCTTAATTAAATGAATTAGTAAAATTAGTAAAAAAGACCCAATATTCCGCAAAGTTGCCTGTTTACTCATTCCCTCTAACTCATCAACAATTGCTAAAGCATCGTCATAGCGACTTTCTAAAATACAATTTTTGAGGTCTATTAATTCCTGTACCATTATTTTTCACCATCAATAATTTTAGTGATTTTGTAAAGTGGGCAATGCCCACCTTACTTTTACTTATTGCCTTGCTTTATCCATGATCTGAGCCAACTTCACTTTCAAGTTTTTAAATTCTCCTGCTCGATCTCTTAATGTATTTGGATCGTCTTTAATTCTCTCATAGTGTTCCATCATAGCTAAGTGCCGTACATATTCATTTTCCTCACCCAAATGTTCTAGAGCAAAATCAATCAATTCATCATTTGTTAGCTGTTTGAGTTGTTCTTTAATATCTTCAGACATATTCTATATCTCCATTAGGATTGATGTAAACAATCATACGTTGGTCTGGGAATTGCCGGGGTTGAATCACCATGTACAATTTTCCATTGGGGAAGATATCAACTAACCGAATAAAGCATTTTAGCTGTACAGTTAATTGGTGTGTAGTCACATATAGTGTGCGAAGTTGTTCTGGTGTTGGCTCCATTATAATCAAGTTGATTTCAAAAAGACAATATCACGAGTGTAAGGTGGGTAATTCCCACCTTACTATTAGTTATTGCTTTGCTTTTTCCATTATCTGAGCCAACTTCAATCGCAAACCTTTATCTTCTCCAGGCAGATCGGTTATTGTGTTTGGATCGTCTTTAGTTCTCTCATAGTGTTCCATCATTGCTAATTGCCGTACATATTCATTCTCCTCTCCTAAATGTTCTAGGGCAAAATCAATTAATTCATCATTTGTTAGCTGTTTGAATTGCTCTTTAATATCTTCAGACATATCGCTTACCTCCATTAGGATCGATGTACAGAATTATGCGTTGGTCTGCGAATTGCCGGGGTTGAATCACAATGTACAAGTTCCCATTGGGGAAAATGTCAATTAACCTAATCAAACATTTGAAATCTGCTGTTAATTCGCGTCCCTTCAGATATAGCCATCGAAGTTGCTCTGGTGTTGGCTCCATTATAATGCAGTCGATTTCACAAAGACAATATCACGAGTGTAAGGTGGGTAATTCCCACCTTACTAACTCAATCTACATAGTTTGAGCTACATGATAACGACTGGTCAATTTATCCAATTGATTCACCAACAAACTGAGGAATAATCCGACATCCGTCACCACACCAATTGACTCAATGGAACCGCGATCGCTTAATTTTGTAACTACCGCTGGGTTAATATCAACACACACCATCTTCACTCCTGCTGGTGTCATATTCCCCACACCAATTGAGTGCAACATTGATGACAACATCAAAATCATGTCCGCACCACGCAATAACTCAGCATATTCTTCCTGAGCCTTAATTAAGTCCATTTGAGTATCAGGAAGTGGCCCATCATCGCGAATAGAACCTGCCAGAGAAAATGGCACATTATTCTTGATACATTCGTACATCACACCGCTAGTAATAAATCCGGCTTCAACAGCTTTGGCAATACTGCCATAACGCCGGATCGAATTAATTAGTTTCAGGTGGTGTCTGTGTCCGCCGCGAACAGCAATGCCGCGCTTCATATCAACACCTAAAGATGTACCCATCGTGGATTGTTCCATGTCATGAACTGCGATCGCATTTCCACCTAACAATGCTTGCACGTAACCTTCACGAATTAAATGTGTTAAGTGTTCGCTACCGCCAGTGTGAATTACCACTGGCCCTGCTGTCACGACAACTTTACCGCCGCGATCGCGAATTTGCCGCAATTCCCACGCTACTTGTTCCACTACCAATTCTACGCGGCGTTCGCTAGAAACGCTGCCCGACATAAAGCTAAATTCTTGAGAGTTTCGTTGTTCCCGCGATTCAGCTTTGCGGATTGTGCGGATACCAACAACATCAACAACTACTTTTTCACCTACTTTTAAATCCCGCAAAATTTTACACTTCGCAGTAATTCCATTTGGGGTTTCAGTAATGGCAATTGCGCCATCCATCCGCTGATTTCCAACTCTGATCCACTCACCGTTTACCCGCACCTCAGTCGGATAAATTGTACTAACATAAAAGTCATCTGGCCCTACGCCATCTTGGATAACAGGCTCTAAATTGGCATCGCAAACTTCTTGCGGTGGTGGTACTGCACCTAAGTCAATTAATAGGCTGATAATTTCTTCCATCACCTCGTGGGAAGGAGCCGAAACTTTAACGTCAGCCGATGAAGTGCTTTGACGTTGCTCTCCCAGATTGAAATTCAAGACTTGGAAACTGCCGCCATTTTCGACAACTAAATCTAAGGCTTGGCTAATTAATCCAGAGTCTAGTAAGTGACCTTCCATGCGAATTGTGCGGCTTTCTACCATCACATTTGCGGAGCGATCTTCCTGTACTGGTTCTGTTACCCGTAGTGTCAAGCACTTAGCCGCACCGCCAGCTTTTAGAAATTCTGTCAATGGGGTTTCAATTACTTTAAAACCTGCATTTCCTATGCGGTTCTTCAGAGATTCGCTCACCTTATTCATTACTACAACTTTGTCAATGTTGACAGCATTGCAGGCGAAGTTAATGGCATCTGCTTCTTCAATAGCAATTAACTTTTCTGGTGTTACCCGCATTTCAATTACTTTGTTAGAGTAGGAATCAAATGCAGGTGGGTAGTAAAGTAAATAGCCACCACTAAGGGGACAAAAACAGGTATCTAAGTGATAGAATCTTTCATCACTTAAACGCAGTGAGATTACTTCGATGTTCAGCCATTTTGCCAAGTAGGGATGGGAGTCGAGCTCGGAACGGAAGCCGTATCCGGCCCACAACCAGCGGCCTTCGCGATCGAGTAAAGCGTCACCTGCACCTTCAAAGGGTAGGTCTTTGGGGAGTTCGTGGACGGTGTAGCCTTTGCTTTGGAACCATTCTTTGAAGTAGGGTTCTTCGCCTTGGCGTTCCTTGTGGTAGAAGCGACTGAGGACGAATGTGTCCCCTAAGACGAGGCCGGCGTTGGCGGTGAAGACCATATCGGGCCAACCTTTTTGGGGGGTTACAAGGTCTACGATCGCATTTTCTTTGAGAATGTGGTACAGTTTTTCCCACTGCTCGACGGCGCGATCGCGCGATGATTTATGGACGTTCCCCTCCATCCAAGGGTTAATCACATAATCCACGTCGTAGTGGTCGGGGGCGCACATGAGGAAACGAATTGAATCTGTCATAATCTGGTTAAGGTGAGGTAGACGCTACAGACGGATGTTGGCAGAACTTTGTATAAAGACTACGCGCATCACTCCTAGCTTTAGGGGTGCAAAGTCTGGCGGCAGAAAGGCTAACTTTCTACTATATCATGCCAGAGGATCGTGGCACAAGATGGCTTGGTAGGTGAAGGCATAAACGAAAATGCTTATACAGCAAGCTTTTTAGTCATTGGTGTTTTACTTTTTTAAGTGAATTTACTTAATTTAGGGCTTACGCATTATTTGCGTAACGCCACCATCCTGGCGGTTGATTTAGCACCAGGATAGCGGCCTAACTATTGCGTAAGTCGTGTTAATATAAGTTGCCAGCCAGCCATTAGATGTAAAGCATAATATTTTTTAATCTACTTGTATTACGTTCAGGCAATCAGGTAAAATCAAATAATCTAAGAGGTGAGCGCGGATGTAATTCAGTGGTAGAATGTCAGCTTCCCATGCTGAACGTCGTGGGTTCGAGTCCCATCGTCCGCTTATTTAATTAGGGTTTCGCGGGGTGCGGATTTTTTTGATCTGAACTTACGCAAAATATTTGTAACGCCGCCATCCTGGCGGTAAATAAACCGCCAGGATGGCGGCGTTACAGAGAAAGCTTAACAAGCTGATAGAGGATTTGTGAGAATGGGAGAAACATCTGAAGTTGCGATCGCCTGGTGGTCAAGTCAAACACTCAGTATCATTAAAAGTTTCTTGCAAGATGCGATCGCATCCCAGCATAGTCTTAATCCTAGTCATTGCGAACGTAGTAAAGCAATCCCAAGGCATTGAGATTGCTTCGCGGAGTTCGCAATGACCGGAAATTGCTACGTTAAAATAATAGTTACTCCAGCCAGCACCCTTCACCTACAAGCGATCGCACCCTTCAAAAAAGATTTACAAAAGGCTAGACAAAACTTAAGATCGCATATATAATCAGAAATTGTCGCCAAAAAACAAAAGCTGCCAACTTCCAAAGCGAGTCAAAAGCTCAAAGCCAGGAAACACAAGCAAACCGGAGCGAACCAGCTTGCGAGCTGACTCCCATTGTGAAAGCAGACCAAATTTAGGATACTGAACAGCTTGCTGCTCAAGTCCAGGCACCAACAGACAGCACCGAAGTAAACCTCGGTCACAAAACACCTTAAGCGTTGCTAGTCTAAAACCTTGCAAGACTTCCATTAAGATTGACCCCAAAAAAAATTAGGGTCAAACATTTGGTTGAGTTAATAACTTGTAGACATATTCTCAGTAATATTTCTACATCAGAGCAAGCGGACTCGTGGAACACTACCAGTCCGAAACTGTTGTACTGCGTAAAAAAAATAGGGAGACAAACCGTGTCTGTCGGTATTCTCGGCACAAAACTAGGCATGACTCAAGTATTTGACGAACAGGGAAGAGCCATTCCCGTCACCGTCATTCAAGCAGGGCCATGTACAGTAACTCAAATTAAAACAAAACAGACCGATGGCTATGCTGCCATCCAAGTCGGTTACGGCGACGTGAAAGCCAAGGCCCTCAACAAGCCAGAACTAGGACACCTAGCCAAATCAGGAGCAACCCCAGTTCGCCACCTGCAAGAATACCGCTTGGAAGATATCGGTGAATTTCAACTAGGCCAACAAGTAAAAGCCGACCTATTTACACCAGGTCAAATCGTCGATGTCATCGGTACTAGCATCGGTAAAGGCTTTGCCGGCTTCCAAAAACGGCATAACTTCAAACGCGGGCCAATGGCTCACGGTTCCAAAAACCACCGTCAACCAGGTTCCATCGGGCCCGGAACCACACCTGGTCGCGTCTATCCCGGAAAAAGGATGGCAGGACGCTTAGGTAACGTGCAAATCACCGTCCGCAAACTCACAGTATTGCGAGTAGATACCGAGCGCAACTTATTGCTCATCAAAGGAGCAGTTCCCGGCAAAGCAGGCGCATTAGTCAATGTAGTCCCTGAGAAAAAAGTAGGTCGGTAATCGTTAGTAGTTGGTTGTTAGTAGTTAGTTGTTAGTGGTCACTTGTTAGCGGTTAGTTGGTTAATTAATTACCAATTACCAATTACCACCAATTACCAATTACCAATTACCAATTACCAATTACCAATTACCAATTACCAATTACCAATTACCAAAAATTATGGTTAACTGCGTAGTACGAAATTGGCAAGGCGAAGAAGTAGGGGAAACCACCCTAGAATTGCGCGTAGCCAAAGAAGAAAATGCCTCTCACATCGTCCATAGAGCCTTAAGACGGCAAATGGTTAACGCCCGTCAAGGAACAGCCAGCACCAAAACCAGAGCAGAAGTCAGAGGTGGCGGTCGCAAACCTTGGCGGCAAAAAGGAACAGGTAGAGCCAGAGCCGGTTCCATCCGTTCTCCCCTATGGCGTGGCGGCGGTGTCAGCTTCGGCCCCAAGCCGAGAGACTTCGACATCAAAATGAATAAAAAGGAACGGCGTTTAGCATTGCGGACAGCCCTCCAAAGCCGCGCCGCCGAAGACTTCATCGTGGTAGAAGACTTCAGCGAACAAATAGCTAGACCCAAAACCAAAGAATTAATCACAGCCCTCGCCCGATGGGGAGCCAACCCGGAATCAAGAATATTGTTAATCCTGCCAGAAAAACAGGAAAACATCTATTTATCCGGCCGTAACGTCCCCACCCTCAAAATTATTTTGGCAGGCTCCCTGAACATCTACGACATTCTTGCCGCCGACAAAATTGTTACCACAGCCACAGCCATTGCCAAAATGCAGGAGGTTTACGGTGAGTGAATTTAATCCCCGCGATTTAGCGGACGTTTTACATAAACCCATTCTCACTGAGAAAGCTACTCGGATGATGGAACTCAACCAGTTCACCTTTGACGTAGCCCCCAAAGCCACAAAACCGATTATCAAAGCCGCAGTCGAGCAGATGTTCAATGTCAAAGTTATCGGCATGAACACCCAAAATCCGCCCCGCAAAAAGCGCAGAGTCGGCAAATTCCAGGGATTTAAACCCCGTTACAAACGAGCAGTCGTCACCCTCGCAGACGGCGAACCCTTGAGAAAAATTCTCTTCCCAGAAGTGTAAACATCGGTAATTTGTGAGTTGACGGTTAACAGTTAACAGTTAACGGTTAACAGTTAGCCAATTACCAATTACCAATTACCAATTACCAAATTATGGGCATCCGTTCCTACCGACCCTATACCCCAAGCACCAGACAACACACCGTCTCCGACTTTGCTGAGATTACACGCTCAGAACCCGAAAAGTCGCTGACGGCAAACAAGCACACCAAACAAGGTCGTAACAATCGCGGTGTCATCACCTGTCGTCACCGAGGCGGCGGCCACAAGCGTCTTTACCGGACTATCGACTTCCGCCGCGACAAACTCAACGTTCCTGGAACCGTCCAAGCCATTGAGTACGACCCCAACCGTAACGCGAGAATTGCCCTCGTTTTCTACAAAGATGGCGAAAAGCGGTACATCCTCCATCCCGTAGGCTTGAAAATTGGGACAGTCATCACCTCTGGCCCCGAATCTCCCATCGAAATTGGTAACGCCTTACCTCTGATTAATATTCCCCTGGGTACCAGCGTTCACAACGTCGAATTAGTACCAGGAAAAGGTGGGCAAATTGTCCGCTGTGCCGGCGCAACCGCTCAGTTAATGGCAAAAGAAGGTGACTACGTTACCCTCAAACTGCCTTCTGGCGAACAGCGCAAAATTCGCGCCAAATGCTACGCCACCATCGGTCAAGTTGGCAACGTTGAAGCCAGAAATATCAGCATCGGTAAAGCAGGTCGTACTCGCTGGAAAGGTCGCCGGCCTACAGTCCGAGGCAGCGTCATGAACCCCGTAGACCACCCGCACGGTGGTGGCGAAGGCAGAGCCCCCATCGGTCGCTCCGGCCCCGTCACACCTTGGGGAAAACCAGCCTTGGGTGCCAAAACACGACGCAAGAACAAGCGCAGCGACTCCCTAATCGTGCGTCGCCGCCGCAAGGCCTCCAAGCGTGGAAAAGGCGGACGGCAAAGTTAATCCTAATAACAGTTAACAGTCAACAGTTAACTGTTAACTGTTAACCAATTACCAACTACCAATTACCATGTCACGATCGCTAAAAAAAGGCCCATTTGTGGCCGATCACCTGCTCACCAAAATAGAAAAACTGAACTCTCTAGGTCAAAGGCAAGTTATTAAAACTTGGTCGAGAGCTTCTACCATTTTACCTCTGATGGTAGGTCACACGATCGCAGTTCATAACGGCCGCCAGCACGTTCCAGTTTATCTAACCGAGCAAATGGTCGGACATAAATTAGGAGAATTTGTCCCGACTCGTACCTTTAGAGGTCACGCTAAAGGCGATAAAAAGGCAAAAAGATAGATTGTTGTTAACTGTTAACTGTTAACTGTTAACTGTTGAAAAGTAGAGAGAAGAGCTAAATGGCTATTGATACAAATTCAGAAGTAAAAGCGATCGCGCGTTACATCCGAATGTCCCCCCACAAAGTGCGGCGAGTCCTCGACCAAATTCGCGGCAAATCTTATAGGGAAGCGCTGGTTTTACTGGAATTCATGCCTTACCGCGCCTGCGAACCAATACTCAAAGTCCTGCGTTCAGCGGCGGCAAATGCCGAACATAACGCAGGCATGGATCGAGCGCAACTCATTGTCTCTCAAGCTTTCGCCGATCAAGGCCCAGTCTTGAAACGCTTTAGACCCAGAGCTCAAGGTCGCGCTTATCAAATTCGCAAACCCACTTGTCACATCACTGTCGCAGTGGCAACGCAAGCAGAGTAACGAATACCAGGTTAACTGTTAACTTTTAACTGTTAATTGTTAACTGTAAGAGCTAAGAAGCGGTCTTCTTTACTTCTTTAATTAATTCTTTCTTGACTCTTATGGGACAGAAAATTCATCCAGTTGGTTTTAGACTTGGCATCACTCAGGAACACCGTTCGCGGTGGTTTGCTGATGCTAAAAACTATCCAGAGCTTTTACAAGAAGACTCGAAAATTCGTCAGTACGTCCAAAAAAACCTCAGTAACGCAGGTATTTCCTCAGTCAAAATTGACCGGAAAGCTGACCAAATCGATCTTGAGGTACAAACAGCTAGACCCGGCGTAGTCGTCGGTCGTGGCGGGACGGGAATCGAACAATTGCGAGTAGGTTTGCAGCAACAATTAGGCAGCAACCGTCAGATTCGGATCAACGTTGTAGAAGTGCAGCGTGTAGATGCTGACGCTACCTTAATTGCTGAATATATTGCCCAGCAATTAGAGCGCCGCGTTTCCTTCCGTCGAGTTGTCCGCCAAGCCATCACCCGCGCTCAAAAAGCTGGGATTGAAGGCATTAAAATCCAAGTTAGCGGTCGCTTAAACGGAGCAGAAATTGCCCGTACAGAGTGGACGCGGGAAGGTCGAGTCCCCCTGCACACATTGCGTGCAGACATTGATTATTCTTACTGCACCGCCAAAACCATCTATGGAATTTTAGGCGTTAAAGTTTGGGTTTTCAAAGGCGAAATCATCCCCGGACAGGAAGATATTCCTGCTCCTAATGCAGGCCCGCCCCGCACTAAAAATAAGGGTCGCCGCCATAAATTTGAAGATCGTTCCAACGAAGGTTAATAGTTAATAGTTAATGGTTAGTAGTTAGTAGTTAATGGAAAAATATAACCAACAACCAACAACTAACAACCAACAACTAACAACTAACAACCAACAACCAACAATACCCACGCCATGTTAAGTCCTAAAAGAACAAAATTCCGCAAGCAGCAACGCGGGCGGATGAATGGAGTTGCCACTCGCGGTAACAATGTTAGCTTTGGCGAATTTGCTCTCCAAGCCCTCGAACCCGCTTGGATCACTTCCCGTCAAATAGAGGCCAGTCGTCGCGCCATGACTCGCTATATTCGCAGAGGCGGCAAAATTTGGATTCGCGTGTTTCCAGATAAACCAGTTACTCAACGAGCCGCTGAAACCCGGATGGGTTCAGGTAAAGGTGCGCCGGAGTTTTGGGTAGCAGTAATTAAGCCGGGTCGCGTGCTGTTTGAAATTGGCGGCGTTCCCGAAGTAACTGCTCGCGAAGCGATGCGTTTGGCATCCTTTAAATTGCCCATTAAGACTAAGTTCATCACCCGCGAAGAGGAGCAGTCTTAGAATGTCTTTATCAAAGATTCAAGAATCTAAAGATTTGACTGATGCTGAAATCACAGAGCAGATTTTAGCGATTAAACGCCAACTGATGGAACTGCGAATGTTGCAAGCAACTGGCCGCTTAGAAAAGCCTCACCAGTTCAAGCACGCCAAGCATCGGCTGGCTCAGTTAATGACAGTTGAAGGGGAGCGATCGCGAGCCGCCGCCGCCGAGGCCCTTGCTGCTGCGAAAAGCGCTTCTTAGCAAAAGCTAGTAGTGTGAAGGCCCCTATAAATAACCAGAGTCAGTTGCACAGTAGGAATAGGTTGCTATGGCAGTTAAGGAAAGAGTTGGCTTAGTCGTCAGCGACAAAATGAATAAAACGGTAGTGGTAGCAGTCGAAAACCGCGCTTCCCACACCAAATACGGCAAAACCGTCGTGAACACCAAAAAATATAAAGCTCACGACGAAGAAAATCAGTGCAAACCAGGCGATCGCGTCCGCATTACCGAAACGCGCCCCCTGAGCAAAACCAAACACTGGATCGTTGCCGAAATTCTCACCACCAAAAACGGGTGACAAATTGTTAACAGTTAACAGTTAACAGTTAACCGTTAACCATTAACAATTAGCAATTAGCAGGAATCGAAATCATGATTCAACCTCAAACTTACCTCAACGTAGCCGACAATAGCGGAGCCAGAAAATTAATGTGCATCCGCGTATTAGGTGGAGGCAACCGCCGCTACGCTGGAGTCGGCGATGTCATTATCGCCGTTGTCAAAGATGCCATTCCTAACATGGCAGTTAAAAAATCCGATGTCGTCCGGGCCGTTGTTGTCCGTACTCGCAAAGGTGAGCGCCGGGACAGCGGCATGAGCATCCGTTTCGATGACAATGCTGCTGTGATTATCAACGCTGACGGCAACCCGAAAGGCACTCGTGTTTTCGGCCCTGTCGCCCGCGAATTGCGCGACAAAAACTTTACTAAAATCGTTTCTTTAGCGCCGGAGGTACTTTAATGTACAGCAAACAAGGCAAAAAAAGTGGCACCCAAGTCCGCCACAAAATGCACGTCAAAAAAGGCGACACCGTTCAAGTCATTACTGGCAAAGATAAGGGCAAAGTCGGTGAAATCTTAAAGACATATCCTCAAGCTAGCAAAGTAGTTGTCCAAGGAATTAACGTCAAAACTAAGCACGTTAAACCCCAGCAGGAAGGCGAATCAGGTAAAATCACTACCTTTGAAGGCCCCATCCACAGCTCCAATGTAATGCTCTATTCCACCAAAGAAAAAGTAGCTAGCCGCGTTTGCTTCACCTTCACCGAAGATGGTCGCAAAGTTCGCAAGCTCAAGAAAACTGGTGAAATCATCGACTAACAGTTAACAGTTAACAGTTAACAGTTAACAATTAGCAATTAGCAATTAGCAATTTCCTGACCACGCCCAGGAACAGCAAAGACACAAAGCAATTATGGCAATACAACTCAAGACCACGTACCAAGAAAAAATTGTCCCGAAACTGATGGATCAGTTTAAATACACTAATATCCATCAAGTCCCCAAAGTGGTGAAAGTCACTATAAACAGAGGATTGGGCGAAGCATCTCAAAACGCTAAAGCTCTCGAATCCTCAATCACTGAAATTGGCATCATCGCAGGTCAAAAACCTGTAGTGACAAGAGCAAAAAAAGCGATCGCAGGCTTCAAAATCCGCAAAGGAGTACCCGTTGGCGTGATGGTCACGCTGCGCTCAGACCGGATGTATGCTTTTCTGGAACGGTTGATCAATCTTACTCTTCCCCGCATTCGCGACTTTCGTGGCGTTAGCGCCAAAAGTTTTGACGGGCGCGGCAACTATAGCTTGGGATTGAGAGAACAGCTAATCTTTCCAGAAATAGAATACGATAGCATCGATCAAATTCGCGGGATGGACATTTCAATCATCACCACAGCCAACACCGACGAAGAAGGTCGCGCATTGCTCAAAGAAATGGGTATGCCATTCAGGTATTAGTAGTAAAGTAAAGAACAACAGATGGCAGCTAACGATACTATTGCAGATATGCTGACGCGCATTCGCAACTCCTGCATGGCGCGACACCAAACTACTGAGATTCCCTCCACAAAAATGACTCGCAGCATTGCTGAAGTCCTGAAAAGTGAAGGCTTTATCGCTGAAATTGAAGAGGCAGGCGAAGGCATCAAGCGGCATTTAGTGCTCTCTTTAAAGTACAAAGGCAAAACTCGCCGCCCGATCATTACCGCCCTCAAGCGAGTCAGCAAACCCGGCTTGCGCGTTTACTCTAATCGCAAAGAATTACCGCGAGTTTTAGGCGGAATTGGCATAGCCATCATCTCCACCTCCAGCGGCATTATGACCGATAGAGAAGCCAGACGGCAAGGTTTAGGCGGTGAAGTGCTTTGTTATGTATGGTAATTGTTGACAGTTAACTGTTAACTGTTAACGGTTAGTTGTTAGTTGTTTATTGTTGGTTATTAACAGCAATTACCGATTACCAATTACCGCTTACCAATTACCAATTACCAATTACCAATTACCAATTACCAACAGACAAAGGACAAAAGACAAAGGACAAAAAATTATGTCTCGAATTGGTAAGCGCCCAATTAGCATACCTAGTAAAGTGACCGTCACCATTGACGGTCAGCACGTTGCAGTTAAAGGGCCAAAAGGTGAACTTTCTCGACTATTGCCGGCAGAAGTCGTCTTAGAACTGGAAGGGGAAACCTTGTTAGTAACACGCCGGGACGAATCCCGTACCGCCCGCCAGTTGCACGGCCTGTGCCGCACTCTCGTATCTAATATGGTAGAGGGAGTCTCAAACGGCTTTCAGCGTCGTCTGGAAATTCAGGGCGTGGGCTATCGGGCTCAAGTTCAAGGTCGCAACCTGATCTTAAACGTGGGTTACAGCAAACCCGTCGAAATGCCGCCCCCAGAAGGCATTCAAGTGGCAGTTGAAGGCAACGTCAACGTGATTGTCAGCGGCATTGATAAAGAATTGGTGGGAAACACCGCCGCCCGCATCCGGGCAGTCCGCCCACCTGAAGTCTACAAGGGCAAAGGCATTCGCTACACCGGCGAAGTAGTCAGACGCAAGGCTGGCAAGACAGCAGGGAAGAAGAAGTAAAAATGAAACTTACTCGTAAAGAATCAATAGAGCGCCGTCACCGCCGAGTGCGGCGCAAGGTATCTGGTACTCCCGAACGCCCCCGGTTGGCAGTGTTTCGCTCTCACCAGCATATCTATGCACAGGTAATTGACGACACCAAGCAGCACACTTTGGTATCTGCGTCAACCCTCGATCCCGAATTAAAAACCGACCTCAAGAGCGGCGGTAACTGTAACGCTTCCGTGCAAGTCGGTCAATTGATTGCCAAGCGCTGCTCTAGCGCTGGTATCTCCAAAGTTGTCTTTGACCGGGGAGGCAACCTCTATCACGGTCGCGTAAAAGCTCTAGCAGAAGCAGCTCGCGAAGCGGGTTTAGATTTTTAGAGCAGTTATTTGCTAATGGCTAATTGCTAATGGCTAATTGCTAATTAGTAATTACCAGTTAACGGTTAACGGTTAACAGTTAACAGTTAACAGTTAACAATTTCTAAAGGACAAAATAATGGCAGAACAAAAAGAGCAGCGCAACAGCAACACCAACAAGAAAAAAAGTAACAAATCTCGCGACAAAGAACCCGAATGGCAAGAGCGCGTCGTTCAAATTCGCCGCGTTACCAAAGTAGTCAAAGGTGGTAAAAAGCTTAGCTTCCGCGCCATCGTTATCATTGGTAACGAACGGGGTCAAGTTGGAGTCGGTGTTGGCAAAGCCAGTGACGTGATTGGAGCAGTTAAAAAGGGCGTTGCCGATGGCAAAAAGCACCTGATAGAAGTTCCTCTGACTAAGGCTAATTCCATCCCCCATCCTGTCAACGGCGAAGGTGGCGGAGCCAAAGTAATGATGCGACCAGCATCTCCCGGTACTGGGGTAATTGCTGGGGGAGCAGTGCGAACAGTGCTTGAATTAGCAGGCGTTCGCAATATTCTCGCCAAACAACTAGGTTCTGGTAATCCTTTAAACAACGCTAGAGCCGCCGTCAATGCTCTTTCCTCCCTGCGAACCTTTTCTGAGGTTGCCCAAGAGCGAGGCGTTCCTGTTGAACACCTTTATGCTTAGTCAATGGCTAATAGCTAATGGCTAATAGCTAATGGTTAATAGCTAATGGTTAATAGCTAATGGTTAGCGGTTAGTAGGAAAATACAACTAAAAACCAAAGACTAACAATTAGCAATTAGCAATTAGCAATTAGCAGTTAGCAACTAGCAATTACCGATTACCAATTACCTATTACCAAAACTATGAGATTACAAGATGCTCTGCCAAAAGCAGGCTCCCAAAAGCGTCCCCGCCGCTTAGGTCGGGGTATTTCAGCCGGTCAAGGCGCTAGCTCAGGTAAGGGGATGCGCGGTCAAAAATCTCGGTCAGGGAGTGGCACCCGACCAGGTTTTGAGGGCGGTCAAAATCCTCTATACCGCCGCTTACCCAAGTTAAAGAGCTTTCCCCTTGTTAACCGGAAAGAGTACACTACGATTAATGTAAGTAAACTTGCCGAACTGCCACCAAACACAGAAGTAACTTTAGCTTCTTTGATCGATGCAAAAATCGTCACTACTGATGATGGGCCGCTGAAAATCTTAGGAGATGGGGAATTAAATGTGGCCCTGCAAGTGAAAGCTGCTGGTTTTACAGCCGGGGCCCGCGCCAAAATTGAGGCCGCAGGTGGAAGCTGTGAAGTAGTTTAGGGGTGCGCTCTTGGGTAGGCTACGCCAGCTTTAGGCATTCCGATGCGTTGAGATTGGCAAATCCAAATGCACCAAGTCGCCCCTCGATAAAACTCATTTAAAACTCAAATTCACAACTAAAAACTCGTTTATGGACGTTAGTCGAGATAAAGCGCCAACTGCACAAGAGACATTCTTGCAGATGGCTCAAGCTGCTGGTTTGCGGGGGCGCATCCTGGTGACAATCGGCTTGCTGATTTTAGTGCGCTTGGGTGTCCACTTGCCAGTCCCCGGCATTGACCGCGTTGCTTTTGCCCAAAATGTTCAGAATAGCCCTTTAATTGGCTTTTTGGATCTTTTCTCTGGCGGCGGTCTGTCCGCTTTGGGGATTTTTGCTCTAGGGATTTTGCCCTATATTAATGCTTCCATTATCATTCAATTGCTGACTGCGGCTCTCCCCAGTTTAGAGGAGTTGCAGAAGAATGAAGGGGAAGCAGGACGGCGTAAGATTTCTCAGATTACTCGCTATGTGGCACTGGGTTGGGCGGTGCTTCAAAGTGTGGGGATTGCGATCTGGGTCAGCCCCTTTGCCCAGGAACCAGCGCCTTTATTCATTGCTCAAACTGCCTTAGCTTTAACGGCGGGGTCGATGTTTGTAATGTGGGTGTCGGAGTTGGTGACGGAACGGGGAATTGGTAATGGTGCGTCGCTGCTGATCTTTATCAACATTGTGGCAGTTTTGCCGCGTTCTTTGGGTCAAACTGTGGAGTTGGCTCAGAGCGGTAATAGCCAAATTGTCGGTCAAGTCATCGTTTTGTTGCTGGTTTTCTTGGTGATGATTGTTGGGATTGTTTTCGTTCAGGAAGGAACGCGCCGCATCCCGATTATTTCTGCTCGCCGCCAAGTTGGTCGCAAGGTTTACCGAGAAAAAAGCAGCTATTTGCCACTGCGCTTGAATCAAGGCGGAGTGATGCCGATTATTTTTGCTTCGGCTGTTTTGATTTTGCCCGCTTCCTTGGGGCAGTTTACAAATAATCCGATTTTGGTGCAGGTGGCTAATGCTTTGAATCCAAACGGGTCTATGCCTTGGCTCTATGCGCTGGTTTATTTGGTTTTGATCTTGTTCTTTAGCTATTTCTACGCTTCGTTGATTGTCAACCCTGTAGATATGTCTCAGAACTTGAAGAAGATGGGTGCGAGTATTCCTGGTATTCGCCCTGGCCAAAAGACTAGCGAGTATGTGGAGCGGGTGTTGAATCGCCTGACTTTTTTGGGAGCGATTTTTCTAGGCTTGGTGGCGATCGTGCCTACGGCTGTGGAGAGTGCTACTAATGTTACGACTTTTAGAGGGTTGGGAGCGACTTCGCTGTTGATTCTGGTCGGGGTGGCGATCGATACGGCTAAACAAATTCAAACTTACGTCATATCCCAGCGATATGAAGGAATGGTCAAGCAATAGCAATGCAATTGATTTTCTTGGGGCCTCCAGGGGCCGGAAAGGGAACTCAGGCTCAGCTTTTAGCGGCTTTCTGGAAAATTCCCCATATTTCTACGGGTGAGATTTTACGGGCCTGTGTGGTAGCCAAAACTGATTTGGGTCTGAAGGCGCAAGCCTTTATGGATCGCGGGGAGTTGGTACCGGATCGGGTACTTATGGATATTGTGCGGGAACGCCTGAAGGAAGCAGATGCCAGTAATGGCTGGATTTTGGACGGTTTTCCTCGCACTGTAGCCCAGGCAACTTTTTTAGAGGAATTGTTGCAGGAGTGGGATCGGGGAGGCATACAGACGGTTAATTTGGATGTTCCCGATGAAATCTTGGTGGTTCGCTTGTTAGCAAGGGGTCGTAAAGATGACACTGAGGAGACGATCCGCCGCCGTTTGGAGGTTTACCGCGAACAAACTGCACCTTTGATTGGTTTTTATGGCGATCGCCACCAGTTAATTACTGTTGATGGCGATCGCTCTCTGGAGGCAGTCACCGCAGATATTCAACAATTGCTTGAGCCTGCTTCCCCTTCCCGCTAGGTCTGCTATTGCCTCTTGCTTTGAACCTCTTGGCGCTAACAACTTTTGCTAAGATATGTTAACTAGAAACCTTTTAGCTAGTTGGCTTTGTGTTAGGTCTGCCCGTTGCAGCTTTGAGGTAAGAATGCCAATTGTTGAACGGGTACTCAAGAGAACCCCAGGCTTGGCTCTCTATGAGTGAATTAGTTGTTGAGTTGAGGAAACTACCACTTGTCTAAGCAAGATTTAATTGAAATGGAAGGGACGGTGACAGAATCACTGCCCAATGCGATGTTCCGCGTTGACCTAGATAATGGGTTTAATGTTCTGGCTCACATTTCTGGCAAGATCCGCCGTAATTACATCAAAATCCTTCCAGGCGATCGCGTCAAGGTCGAGTTAACACCTTACGACTTGACAAAAGGGCGAATTACTTATCGCCTGCGGAAAAAGTAGCCTTAGATAAACTTTCTAAATACTAAATTCCAATTTAGTTAGATAGATTGTTGTAAATTCACCCAAGTTAATGCTATAATGCTACGTTTGTAGTGTTGCCCAGAAAGGCATGAAAGTTCGAGCATCTGTTAAGAAGATTTGTGAAAAGTGTCGCGTCATCCGCCGTCGCGGTCGAGTGATGGTGATATGTACTAACCCGAAACATAAGCAACGCCAGGGTTAGGGGGTTTATTATCCCAGGCATCGGAGCAATCTGCTGCCTGATTCAACAACATTGTAGCTAATTAGCATTCAGTAGGGAGTAAAAGCGTGGCACGGATTGCCGGGGTAGACCTTCCACGCGATAAGCGCGTAGAGATTGGTCTGACATACATTTATGGAATTGGACTAACCAGATCCCATGAGATTCTAAGCGCCACAGGCGTAAATCCTGACACTCGCGTTAAGGATTTAAGCGACGCTGACGTGACAGCTCTGCGGGGAGAGGTAGAAACCAACTATCAAGTCGAAGGGGATCTCCGGCGCTTGGAGTCTATGAACATCAAGCGCTTGATGGACATCGGGACTTACCGGGGTAGACGGCATCGCTTGGGCTTGCCCGTGCGGGGTCAGCGTACCCGAACCAATGCCCGGACTCGCCGGGGCGTTCGCCGCACTGTTGCAGGCAAGAAAAAGGCACCTTCCAAGAAGTAACCTTTTTTTCCATCTATTTTCCGTGCAGGCTGGCACAAAGCCAGCAGGCAGTCAACTTCAAATGCCGTTAAAGAGACTCATATGGCGAGACAAACAACCAAAAAAGCTGGAGCCAAAAAGCAAAAAAGGAATGTACCCAACGGCCAAGCCTTTATCCAGTCTACCTTTAACAATACAATTGTCACGATCACCGACCTCAACGGCGAAGTGATTTCTTGGGCTTCAGCGGGTTCGAGCGGCTTTAAAGGAGCCAAGAAGGGTACTCCCTTCGCAGCTCAAACCGCAGCCGAAAGTGCGGCCCGCCGCGCTAACGACCAAGGTATGCGCCAAGTTGAAGTCATGGTTAGCGGGCCGGGAGCAGGTCGCGAAACAGCAATTCGGGCCCTCCAGGGTGCGGGTCTGGAAATCACCCTGATTCGAGATGTTACCCCCATTCCTCACAATGGCTGCCGCCCTCCCAAACGGCGACGAGTCTAATTAATTAAAAATGTAAAATTAAAAATTAAAAATCAACGCAATTAAATTTGGCATTTTTAATTTTTAATTTTTAATTCACTGTGGGGTTCAATGGAAAAGGGAGGTCACTCCGTGGCGCAATTTCAGATTGAGTGTATAGAGTCCAACACTGATAAAGACCGTAGTCAGTACGGAAAATTTATCCTTGAACCGCTAGACCGGGGTCAAGGAACGACTGTTGGAAATGCGCTTAGGCGCGTGATGCTGTCCAACCTCGAAGGAACGGCTGTAACTTCAGTCCGCATTGCCGGAGTCAATCACGAGTTTGCCACAATTGAGGGGGTACGGGAGGATGTTCTAGAGATCCTGCTCAACATGAAGGAGGTTGTCCTTAAAAGTCATTCTTCCCAACCGCAAATTGGCAGACTGCGAGTAGAAGGGCCTGCAACAGTCACCGCAGACCGCTTTGATGTACCCTCTGAGGTTGACGTGATCGATCGCAGCCAGTACATTGCCACTCTCTCCCCAGGATCGACGCTGGAAATGGAATTCCGCATAGAAAGAGGGGTAGGGTATCGGGCAGTAGATCGGAGCCGTGACGATGGGGGAGCTCTAGATTTTCTCGCCATTGATGCGATTTTTATGCCGGTTCGCAAAGTCAACTACAGCGTTGAGGATGCCCGCGTAGGCGGCTCTACAGAGAAAGACCGGCTGATCATGGAAATCTGGACTAATGGCAGTTTGACACCTCAAGAGGCTCTCAGTCAAGCGGCTAGCATCTTGGTCGATCTGTTCTCTCCCCTGAAAGACATCACTTTAGAGTCACTCAGAAGTGATGTGGGTTCAGATGCAGATCCCACCAGTCAGATTCCTATTGAAGAGTTACAGTTGTCAGTCCGAGCTTACAACTGTCTAAAGCGGGCGCAAATCAATTCAGTCGCAGATTTGTTGGACTATACCCAAGAAGACTTGTTAGAAATCAAGAACTTCGGTCAGAAGTCCGCAGAAGAAGTGATAGAAGCTTTGCAGAAACGCTTGGGCATTACCTTGCCCCAGGAAAAGGCTAAAACTTAAAGCAGAGTTAACGGTTAACGGTTAACAGTTAACGGTTAACTGTTAACCAATTACCAATTACCAATTACCAATTACCAATTGATATGCGTCACCGTTGTCGTGTTCCCCAACTTAGTAAACCTGCTGACCAGCGCAAGGCACTGCTGCGATCGCTGACAACAGAATTAATCCGTCATGGTAAAATCACCACCACCCTCACCCGCGCCAAAGCTGTGCGACCAGAAGTGGATCGGATGATTACCCTGGCAAAAGATGGCTCCCTGGCAGCTCGTCGGCGGGCAATGGGCTATATCTATGACAAACAGCTAGTACACGCACTGTTTGAACAAGCTCAAGAACGCTATGGCAATCGTAACGGTGGATATACCCGCGTCCTGCGGACTGTCCCCCGAACTGGAGATCATGCAGAAATGGCCATTATTGAACTGGTCTAATGCGGTGAAAATAATTAAAAGTTAAAGAAACAAAATTAAAAATGACTAAATTTAATTTTTAATTTTTAATTGTTAATTTTTAATTATTATGCAGCGTATTGCTTTGGTCATCCAATATATCGGCACAGACTTGCACGGTTGGCAGCGGCAGCCGCATCAGCGTACAGTACAAGAAGAGATCGAAACAACTATCTCAACGTCCCTTGATTGGGCGCTTTCACTTGGCAGCTTTTCACCGCGCCGGGTCGTCACGCCCTCATTCTTGGGTAGACGTGCAAGTAGCAGAATGTCAGCGATTTGGGCCGTTCATTCACATCGAGGTTCAGGCAAGTGGGTTTCTGTACGGGATGATGCGGCTGCTAGTGGGGCTGCTGGTGCAGGTGGGTAGAGGAGAGCGATCGCTTGAGAATTTTAAAGATATCTGGGTTCAAGAACGCCGAGAAATGGTAAAATATTCTGCCCCTGCTCATGGTTTATGCCTGCTGCGGGTTGGCTATCCAGAATTACCATTTCCCCCTCACATCTGGTACGACACCCAACCTAAATTTGTCTTTGGTTAACTGTTAACTGTTAACTGTTAGTTGTTTCACCAATTAGCAATTAGCAATTAGCAATTAGCAATTAGCAATTAGCAATTAACCACTAACAACTAACAACTAACAACTAACAATTACCGATGAACACAACTTATGTCCCTCCTGTAAATACCCTAGAACATAACTGGTATGTCGTGGATGCGACAGATCAGCGTCTAGGTCGTCTTGCTAGTGAAATTGCCACGCGCCTCCGGGGAAAAAATAAGCCTACTTTTACTCCCCACATGGATACGGGTGATTTCATTATTGTGATCAATGCCGAAAAGGTAGCTGTTACTGGCAAAAAACGCAGCCAGAAAATCTACCGCCGCCATTCTGGTAGACCAGGTGGTATGAAAACGGAAACCTTTGCTAAATTGCAAGTCCGTTTACCCCAAAGAATTGTTGAAGAAGCTGTGCGTGGGATGCTACCCCATAATTCCTTGGGAAGACAGCTATTTACTAAGCTGAAAGTATATGCGGGCCCTGACCATCCCCACGCCGCTCAAAAACCCGAACAGTTAATTATTAATACGATTCCGGGAGGAAATGATTAATGCAAGTTGTAGATACATCAGGTCGCGCTATGTACTGGGGTACAGGCCGCCGCAAATCTTCGATCGCACGGGTACGTTTAGTACCTGGTACTGGCGAATTAACCATCAACGGTAAAAAGGGCGATCTTTATCTGCAATTTAATGCAGGTTATTTGGCTCTAGCTAAGGCTCCTCTGGAAACTTTGGGCCTAGAAAATGAGTACGATATTTTAGTGAAAGCTGAGGGCGGTGGGTTGACTGGCCAGGCTGACTCTATCCGCTTAGGCGTTGCTAGAGCTTTGTGTCAATTAGACCCAGAAAACCGCAAGCCTTTGAAGAGTGAGGGTTACTTGACTCGCGATCCCCGCGCTAAAGAACGGAAGAAGTACGGTTTGCGGAAAGCTCGTAAGGCTCCTCAATACTCGAAACGGTAGGCGCGAAGGAAGAAGGAAGAAGGAAGAAGGAAGAAGGAAGAGGGAAGAAGAAAATCTCCCCAGCTCCCCTGCTCCTCCCCTTCCCACTCCCCCGCTCCATAGGTCAGCTAAAATAGTAGTAGATTTGCAAGACTAGAGAGTAAAAAAATGGCAAAGGATGGTATTCATCCCAAGTGGTATCCCGAAGCAAAGGTTTACTGCAACGGGGAAATGGTGATGACGGTTGGCTCGACTAAGCCAGAACTGAATGTTGATGTCTGGTCTGGCAATCATCCCTATTACACTGGGACTCAGAAGATTATTGACACGGAAGGACGAGTTGAGCGGTTCTTACGGAAGTACGGGATGATGGATGGCGGTCAAATGCCCCCACCAGTCGATCCTCAAGCGAGTGGCCCCGTTGTAGAGGCTCCCAAAACAGAGACAACCCCTGCTAAGGGTGGTAAGGGCGGCAAAAAGAAGAAGTAGCTATTGTCATTTGTCCGCAGTCTGTTGAGGGTGGTTTTTTCTACCAACAACTTACATCTGTGGGATTGGGAAGGGCGGATTTTGGATTTTAGATTGACGGGTTGGTGGGCGAGTTAAGAAGTCTGCGTGGGCGAAGCTAATGGTAAGTATCGCGACTATTTAATCTAAATCCAAAATCTCAAGTTCTCGATCGAAAATCGGCACAAAATGACACGGGTTTTCTAGCCTGTGTTGAAAAATAACACAGGCTTTTTGGTCTGTGGTGTTAATGAAGCAGGCTTAAAAGCCTGTGCTGCCAACTAACAAAGGACAAAGGACAAGTACAATGGCTGAATCTTATTTGCTGGATAAATTGAAGTCCGTTGAGCAAACTTTTAATGAGTTGACTCGGCGGATGGCAGATCCTGATGTCGCGAAAGATCCGAATGAGTTTCAACGGGTAGCTAAGGCTCGATCTTCTTTGGAGGAAGTGGTTAATACTTTTGAGCTTTGGAAGGAAACTCAGGAGAATTTAGCTGGTGCTAAACAGATTTTAAAGGAATCGGCGAGCGATCCTGAGATGCAGGAGATGGCATCTTTGGAGGTGGGTGAACTTGAGGATAA
The DNA here is from genome assembly GCF_000332155.1 of Kamptonema formosum PCC 6407. GTDB lineage: Bacteria > Cyanobacteriota > Cyanobacteriia > Cyanobacteriales > Microcoleaceae > Kamptonema > Kamptonema formosum. The sequence continues at coordinate 2,329,214 of NZ_KB235904.1, forward strand.
GTCGGATTATCTAGAAAGTCGCTTGAAGGTTTTGTTGCTGCCACGAGATCCGAATGATGATAAGAATATCATGCTAGAAATTCGGGCGGGTACTGGCGGGGATGAGGCGAGTATTTGGGCTGCTGATTTAGTGCGGATGTATTCTCGCTATGCTCAGAGTCAAAATTGGCAAGTGAAAATGCTGAGCGAGTCGGTGGGAGAGAGTCGGGGTTTTAAAGAGGCGATTCTGGAAATTCAAGGCGACAGTGTTTATAGTAAGTTGAAGTTTGAGGCAGGAGTGCATCGGGTGCAGCGGGTGCCGGTGACGGAGGCGGGTGGCCGGGTGCATACTTCGACGGCGACGGTGGCGGTGATGCCGGAGGTGGATGATGTGGAGATTCATATCGATCCGAAGGATATTGAAATGAGTACGGCTCGCTCTGGTGGGGCTGGCGGTCAAAATGTGAATAAGGTGGAGACTGCTGCTGATTTGTTCCACAAGCCGACGGGGATTCGGATTTTTTGTACTGAGGAGCGGAGTCAGTTGCAGAATAAGGAGCGGGCGATGCAGATTCTGCGGGCTAAGCTTTATGAGATGAAGTTGCGAGAGCAGCAGGATGAGGTGACTTCGATGCGGCGATCGCAGGTTGGTACTGGTTCGCGATCGGAGAAGATTCGGACTTATAACTATAAGGATAATCGGGCTACGGATCACCGGTTGGGTGAGAATTTCTCTCTGAATACGATTTTGGAGGGGGATATTGATGATGTGATTCAGGCTTGTATTTCTCTGGATCAGCAAGAACGTTTGGCGGAATTAGCTGCTTCGACTTCTAATTAATGCTCTAATTAATCGATTGATGGGGAACTAGGCGCAAGCTAGGCTGAGTTGGAGATCAAATCCGGTAGCATCGGAATTAATATTACCCACAGTCAGGACACGGCAGTGCTCAAGGCGTGTCAACAACCGCTGAAACCCGCCAGGGACTTAAGTCCCTGTCTAATAGTTAAAGTCCTCCTCAGAAACTCAATCTAGTTTTGAGGCGCAAGCAACCAGCTCAAACCCAAGAGATTGAGCTGTTTTCTCCAGCTTAGAGACAATACGTTGTCGATATTTCTGTTCGTAATAGTCAGCACCTGAATCGGCATAAGCGGTTTTTGTACTCCAGAGGTGATAGAAGATGCGGGCTAGCTTGTGGGCAGTAGCGGTATTAGCCTCTGGAGCGCCCAATCTGGCTCGTAACCGACGATAAAAAGCCCCCAAAGCTGATTGAGAGCGAGATAAAGATTGAGCAGCTAAACGGAAGGCATTAGCAGCCCGATTAACTACACAACGGGTATGAGAACTTTTGACTTTACCGCCTGTAATCCTCGCAGACGGACACAACCCTAACCAAGAACAAAAATGCTTAACAGTGGGAAAACGAGTAGCATCCAATCCGACTTCCGAGAGCAGAGCTTGTACTGTGAGGACATCAAAACCAGGGATTTGAGTAAAATCTACTCCACTAATCCGATACAACTGATGGCGCAAGTCAAAATTGGGTTCGTGACCTCTGGGCTTTCTGTTACCCCGTTTGGGAGGGTCTGGTGGAGGATGGTTTTCTTCGCTAGCAAAGCTAGCTAAATATCGCTCAATCTCCACATCGCAGCTAGCAATTTGCTCTTGATAGATGTCGTAGAGTTGTAACTCTTGTTTTAACACAAATATATGCTCAACTCGATAGTCTCCACTCAAGGCTTTAGCAATATCTGCGGTACTACTTTTAATCCGAGAATTTTTCAAATTAGCTAAGACTTGAGGATTCCTTTCTCCAGCTACAATGGCGCGGATAATTGCCATCCCAGTGACTCCTGTGATGTCACTGATGACTTTATGTAGTTGCAGATTCATTTGAATTAATGCTTTCTGCATCCGCAGTACGTGGCTGCTACTGCTTTTGATTAAGTTATCGCGGTGGCGAATGTAACTACGTAGAACACAACTTTGGTCATCAGGACGAAAGGAACCGGACAATAAACCATAAGTATGTAGCTGTTGCAACCATTGACAATCCAACACATCACTTTTTCTGCCCGGTACGGTTTTGACGTGATGGGCATTCACCAGTTTGACTTCGATACCCCTGGCTTCAAAAATTTGAAAGGCTGGTATCCAATAGACTCCTGTCGATTCCATCGCGATGGTGTCTATCCCACATTCCACTAACCATGAGGCCATCTCGATTAAGTCAGGGGTAAAACAGCCAAATTTACGTACATTCTGTGACGTTCGATCAGGTGGAACGCAAACCCAGTGTTCTTGTGAGCCAATATCTATACCTGCGGCATTTGGGTTAATCTGGGTGAAATTAGACATTTCACCCGCAACAGGTTTGCTTATCTTGCATCGGATCATTTAGATGACTCCTCTTGGCGCTCGAACGAAAGGAAGTGTCCCGATTGGTGGGCGGATGTGATCTTAGATTCTCCTCAACGGGATAGGGTAATAGCCCTTCACCAATGTCATAATCATCATGCCCACGACCACGCTCTGAATCAGGCTCAAAATCGCACTATTGATTTGTCGGTCTTTGACTCTCAGGACACAGGGATAATATATCCGACTGGCAACTTTTGGGCTAGCTTTACTGTTTCTGTGATTCATAACGGGCACGCCGGGCCCGTGGAACGCTCTGAAGAGGACTAATTAAGTTTCAAAATCTTTTTAGTCCTCTTCAGAGGACTTGATCTTTGAGACAGGGACTTAAGTCCCTGGCGGATTATAGGATAGAGTAACGCAACAGCGGTAAAAACTTTATCTATTGTTTATGAGCATTGCAAAACAGATTATTGTGCCTTTGGATGTTCCTAGTCAGGAAGAGGCGATCGCACTCCTCGATCAATTGCCAGATGTCTCTTTCTGGAAAGTGGGTTTAGAGTTATTTGTCAGTTCCGGCCCGGCTATTTTGACGATTTTAAAGGAACGGGAAAAACGGATTTTTCTGGATTTGAAATTTCATGATATCCCGAATACTGTGGCGGGTGCTTGTCGGGCCGCTGCTAGGTATGGGGTGGATTTAATTACGATTCATGCTACTGCTGGCAAAGATGCACTGAAAGCTGCACAGGAAGCGGTAGAGCAAGGTGCGATCGCAGCGGGACAACCTACGCCGAATTTAATTGGGATTACGCTGCTAACGAGTTTAAACTCGCGGCAATTGGCTTTTGAGCTGAAAATACCTTTAGAGTTGCCTGAGTATGCTTTGCACATGGCCTTATTAGCTCAAGAAATGGGTTTACCGGGAGCAGTTTGCTCTCCTATGGAAGTAGCACAATTAAGGCATTCTTGCGGTGATGATTTTCTGTTAGTTTGTCCAGGGGTGCGTCCGAAATGGGCCCAAGGGGGCGATCAGAAGCGATCGCTTTCTCCTGCGGCGGCTTTAAAAGCTGGTGCTAATTACTTAGTAATTGGTCGCCCGATTACGGCTGCTGACGATCCAGTAGCAGCTTTTGCACGAATTTGTGAAGAGATTGCAGACAGATAGCTTAACAGATTTATACTCAACAAAAAATCTACACCGTAGGCTAAGCATTATCTATTTTCTCAGAAGTGTTGAATGTTAGAAAAAAAGCTTAAAAAAGTAGGTAAAAATGATATAATCAAAAGAAATCTAGCCTTATAAAAAATTAAATTATGATGGAACAAAATTTTCCAAAAGTGATGAAAGAGATATTGAGAACATTGCCAAAAAAAGATTATCCAGTGCTGGATACATTTTCATTTGTGTCGGTGTGGTTAGAGTATGTTATGGATAAAAGTATAGTTAGTATGAGAGATTTATTCGTCAGACTAAATAGCCAAGGAATAGACTTAAAAATGTCGAATTTTTCCAAAGCTAGTAAAAAAAGAGATACTCAGGTGTTTCAGGAGATAATTACTAAGTTAAAAAATCAATTAAAAAAGAAAAAGGGAGGCGAAAAGAGTCGAGTATTATTTCCTATAGATTCAACCATCATTACGTTAACAAGTAAACTTTTATGGCGAGAAGGATATCATCAAGTTAAATTATTTTGTGGCTTAGATAGTCTGACATCAGAAGTAGGGGGAATCGTTATACGAGCTTAAAAGATGGCAATTTTCAAGTAGGAAAAGATCAAAGAGAAGTAGAAATTAGAGTCGTGGCTTTTTGTGATTTAGAAACAAAAAAAGAGTTTCGATTAGCAACTAATTTAGCAGGCACAGGAGAAGAAGGAGTAAGTAATGAAGAAATCGCGGAAATTTATGTGCAAAGATGGCAAATTTAACTGCTGTGGAAGTTCTTAAAAATGCACTTAAAGTTAGATAGATTAATGACTAAAAACGAGAATGGCATCCGGATTCAAATCTATAGTTCTTTAGTAGGTTATTTGCTATTACAATTAATAGAAATACCTAGAGAATTTGGCAAAACTATATTAGATAAACTGCGCTATCTTCAAGGATATATGTGCCAAGAAATAAGTTATGTTCATTGGTTTAGAAAAATGATTTGGTTAAGATGAAAATTACCCCTCTAATGATTAGTCTATCTAAATATGTTAAGTTTTGTTACGCAATTCAACATTTCTGGAATTAGATGCAAGTTCTGTACTTCAAAGTGAACTACAGGCTGGAATAATTGCCTTAATTACTTTTGGGATAATTCTCCTATTTACATTAGTTGTAGTTTGGTGGTTGGCTCGCTCCTTAGTCGTGAATCCCGTTATTCAATTAAATATAGCTGCTAAAGAAATTGCTAATGGTAAATGGGAGCAAACTCTCAGGAGCGATCGTGCCGATGAATTAGGGGAATTAGCGAAGTCTTTTAACTATATGGCAAGCCAACTTCAGACATCTTTTCGACACTTAGAAGAATATTCCCAAACTTTAGAAGAAAAGGTGGCTCAGCGCACAACTGAACTAGAACAAGCCAAACAAATAGCCGATCGTGCTAACCGTGCTAAAAGCGAATTTTTGGCAGCCATGAGTCACGAATTACGGACTCCATTAAATGGCATTTTAGGATATGCACAGATTTTACAGCGCGATGAACCATTTCTCGTCAAATTGTAGAAGAAAAACATGGTGGAAAAATCGAGTTACGCTCTGAAGTTGGTAAGGGAACTTGCGTTTCGATCCTAATTCCTATGTAGCCATTTTATTATAACTTGAGTCGCAGCAATGCCGCCCTCGTTCGCGGTGACTAACTCTCCAAACAGTCACGTTACAAGTCCTCTGTAAAAATCAAGATTCAGGATTTACAGCGGAAAACAAGGACGAGTAATCAACATCTGAAAGACCAGCATTACAAGTAGCTTCAATAATCTCAGTAACTCCTTTAACAGCAGATATATTTAACCCTAAAGCAGATGCTTCTTGCTCAAATAACTTCATATCCTTTAGTAAATGTTTTGTAGAAAAATTAGCTCCACCGAAATCGCGCTGCAACATTTTATCAAGTTTTTTATCGTAAGTAGAAGCATATAAAGCACTATTTCTGACAATTTTCATAAATATTTCGGTATCTACATTACTTTTGATCGCTAGACCAAGACTGGCAGAAAATGCTGCTGTTAGACTACCAATTAACTGATTCATCGCTAACTTAGTGGCGGCGGCTTGTCCAACTGCTCCAACTAAGATAGGATCGGGACTAAATACTTTAAGTAAACTCAGCCACTTCTGAAATTGTTCTTCAGTTGCTCCTACCATTACAATCAATGTGCCAGACTGTACTTGAGGAATGCTACCAAGTACGGGAGCTTCAAAGTAATCTCCGCCAGCATCAACAATTTTACTCTGGATTTCTTTACTCTCGGCAGGTGCGATAGTTGCCATCTGCACAAATGTTTTACCTTGTAACATCTTCACATTACTTTCTGCCAAGATAACTTCATTTATCGCCTTACCATCAGTGAGCATGAGGATGATGATATCAGAATTTTTGCAGACATCTGAAGGAGAGTCACAAATTACAGCTTTTGTTTCTGATAACGGTGCTAATTTTGCCTTAGTTCGATTAAATACACTAACATCTAATCCTGCATCGATAGCTCTCATTACCATAGAAAGCCCCATTGAGCCAGTGCCAATAATTCCTACTTTCACTTTGAATCCCCTCGGATATTAAAATTTTATAAATATTATAGCAGTAGAATAGACACAGCCGCTAACAGCTTGTAATCAATAGCTAAATATAGTTAGCAGGGTTGCCAATCACCATTAACTATTTCTAAGCGAACAAGATGGCTAAAGATGGTTGGCGACTGTGCCACCCTATAATATGTTAACAATTAACTATTTCTAAATTGGCGGTGTTAATTCATCAAATTTTGCCTTCACAATCTGGATATCTTGCCACATTAACCATTTAGGACTGCCTGGTTCGCGGGAGGGATTGCGTAACAGGTAAGATGGGTGAAAAATTGCCATACATTGTCGGCCTTCCCACTCAATCCATTGACCGCGAATTTTACTAATAGCTTGCTTTTCGCCTGTCAAACCCTTGAGCGCTGTTGCACCTGTCAACAAAATAATTTGCGGATTTACTATGCGAATTTGTTCGAGCAAATAGGGTTTGCAAGCGTCTCTTTCTTTGGGTGTAGGAGTGCGGTTATCTGGAGGTCTGCACTTATTGACATTACAGATAAATACATCGCGTTCTGTACTCAAACCAACAGATTCTAAAATTTTATCTAAAAGTTGCCCAGATCTGCCAACAAAAGGCAATCCGGTTTCATCTTCATTCTGACCTGGTGCTTCTCCTATAATCATAATTGGGGCTTGCAAATTACCACGCCCGATGACGGCATTCTGACGGTTTTTGCCTAATTCGCATCTGTGGCAGCGGTTGCAATGTTCTGCTATTTGCTCCATAGTTTCATAAGTGCCGGGAGGAATGGGAATTTTGGCATCATTTGGGATTGAGTCTCGCTGTAATGAGGCTCCAAAATTCGGTTCGTCAAAAAGGCTGAGTTGTTTGTCGCTGGGCATAAATTGAGGGAATGAAGAGATTTTTTCAGTCTAGAGTTTATAGTTTATAGTTCCGGGGTGAAATGTGACAGCCTACTCCTGGCTGAAAATCAGTCATCATACAGGTAGGTGATGCTAAGCAGGCAGCGCTATGTTATTTAATCCGTTGTTTGACGATCGCGCCGATGCAGGCGAAAAACTGGCCGAGGCTATTTTCTCTGAGATAGCTAAATTTAATCAAACTGCACAGGAGGCGGCTAAACCGATTATTTATGGTTTACCACGAGGCGGGTTGCCGATCGCACTACCCATCGCTCGTCGCCTTCGTTGTCCTTTAGATGTTGTCGTCGCCAAAAAAATCACCCGCCCAGATAATCTAGAATTGGCGATCGGCGCAGTGACAGCGGATGGTCATGTTTTGTGGTCAAAGCAAAAACCGCGCAATTTTCGCTTGCAAAATACTGCACTGGAAAAAGCTCAACAGAAAGCTCAAGCTCAATTAGTGGATTTCTCCGCCGCACGCCCAACAGTAAACCCCAAGGGTGCTTTAGCGATTTTAGTTGATGATGGTATTGCTACGGGGATGACAATGATGGCAGCGGCTCAAGCTTTGCGGTTGCAGCAGCCAGCAGCAGTTTGGATTTGCGTACCCCTCGCGCCGCCAGAAGTAATGATATCTTTGCAGCAGGAGGCAGATCGCGCGATCGTCTTGGAAACTCCCGATCCATTTTTTAGCGTCAGCAACTTCTACCGCGAATTTCCTCAAGTGGAAACAGAAATCGCGATCGCCTGTTTGCAACAACAAACTGAGTGGTTGTCGGAAGCCTGAATTATTCTTAATTACTAATCTTTTTTCCTTCCCATGAGCACTTGGCAATTTTGGTGGCAAACGGTGATTTTATCTACTCAGCACAATCCGCCTCGGTTTGTTGAGCTGGTGATGTTAATCTTGGCGATGATCTTACTCTTGTTTTGGAGTCTGACATCAGAATGGCCTTATTTAGTGCTATCTCTAAGCTATGTCATTGGTTCGTCTATTTCAATCTTAGTGCGGGAAGCTCTCAACCCTTCCTCATCTATCCAGCCAACTCAGGTGACAGCAGTGTTATTATTAATGATTAGCTTCTACAGTTTTGCTAAGCTGCTCCGATAAAGAGTCCCTCTTTCGTAATTACTATGCTAAATTTTCAGAAAAATGCCAGCTAATCACAGCTCTAACTTTAAAATTGTTAAAGTTTCTAAATCCAAGTCCAGAACGCTTTAACAATTTTAATTTGTTAAGTAAATCCACCTAATTAAACATAAGATAGCGTTGGCTAAAAAGTTGGCTGTATAAGCGTTCTTCCTTCTTCCTTCTTCCCTCTTCCTTCTTCCTTCTACTTATTAATTCCTTGTACATTAATCCCGTAACGCTGTCTTCCAGACAGTACCGCCTGGAAGACAGCGTTACATTAATAACCCGATTCCTCCTCATACTCAGGAGCCTTTTTCTTCTCAGGGATATTCACCCGCGTAGGCTTATAAGGCTTCGGAGATTCATCATCACCCCAAGCATCCGCTTCCACATCATCCTCATACTCCAAGACCATTTTCTTTTCCAAAGAACGAACTGGAGCCGGATAATCCCTCTCTACATACTCCTCCTCATAATCCCCTCCGTCGTCCCAGTTATTATCTTCGTCATAATCATCATAAATTGGCTCCGGCTGCGGCTGACGCACAGGGGGCCGCACTACAGGCCTCTGCCATTGTTCGTCTTCATCCCAAGCTTCCTCAACCGCTGGCGCAACAGTCTTTCTTCTGTTTTCCACAGGTCTAACTATCTCTCCAGTACCTAATTGATTTGCGGGACTAATCATTGTCGGGAGACTATACCCATCTTCCTCGCGCTCCCAAGGTGCTTGTCCTAAACCAATACGCTCTAAAATTCCTACTGTTAGCTGACGCAGCCTTTCCTCCGATCCTTCAAACACAATCAAGCGATTGGGCCCGCTGCTGACAATTTCCTCTATCGGGAGTTCGTAAGTGCTGAGAATTTGCTCGGGAATTTGGGGGATTCCCAGAGAGGCGATGATTAAAGATACAAGTTTACCCGTCTCGCCGTCGAACCTAAAACTCCGTACCCGACCTAAAAGTTCTCCAGTTTCGGTAATGACTTCGCTGTTAATTAAGCTGCTGTAGGCTTCAACGTCTACATCGTCTTCGATCGCGTTTTCGTCTTCCACCAAGATTACATCACCAATTTCGCGGACGTTGGTGAGAAACATAAACTTTGGCATCCCAGCGATCGCCAGTATATTCTCTCGCAAGCCGATAGCCACAACCTCTCGTCGGTCAATATCTACCCACAATTGGCTCACCACCCCTAAGCGTTTACCTCTGTCGCGGGTGATAACCTGAGTACCTAGAAGGTCGGAGCGTTGGCGAATTTGTTCAGATGTCATTCTAGCTCTAATCCTGATTTCTTAAATATACATACTACTTAACACAGCGCTAAACCTTGACTCCGGGTTACAATTTCAGTCCGAGAACTTGAGTATAAGCTCCCCGTGCCTGTGTTACGCCAATTGTACGCTCAGCCGATTGAATCATAGGACGGCGCAAACTGACAACAATAAATTGAGCTTGTTCTGCCTGTCTTTTGATCATTCTAGCTAATCGCTCCACATTTGCCCCATCTAAAAACATATCTACTTCATCAAAAGCATAGAACGTTGACGGGCGATAGCGTTGGAGTGCAAAAATAAAGCTTAGAGCTGTCAGGGATTTTTCGCCTCCAGACATGGAAGCTAAGCGCTGTACGGGTTTGCCTTTGGGGTGAGCAACCAGATTCAGGCCGCTGCTGAAGGGATCTTCGGGGTCATCTAGCTGGAGATAGCCGTCACCTTCGGAAAGTTCGGCAAAAATGACTTGAAAGTTTTGGTTAACTGCGTCGAAGGCTTCTTTAAAAGCACGCCGCCGCAAGGTGGTAAAATTCTCAATTCTCAGTAGAAGTTCGGTGCGTTCTCCTTCTAATGTGGCCAATTTTTGACTCAATTCTTGGAGACGTTCTTGAGTACGATTGTATTCTTCTAAGGCTAACATATTTACGGGTTCTAAGGCTTGAATCCGTTTAGTTAGGGATTTTACTTCTTGCTGTAATTCGGCTAAATCTACTTTTTCCAGATGTTCGGGAATTTCTGGCGCGGGATCTGGCAATTCTCCCCGCTGGGTTTCTAGCTGAGTGCGAATAGTGGTTAACTGTTCGCGTCGCTCGTGTTGAGTTTCTTGCAGCTTTTGCAGTTGCCATTCTAGCTGTTGTTTGGCTAGGTGGCGCTCTCTGAGGTGAGATTCAGCGCGATCGCGCTCTTCTTTTTCTGCACCCAATTTTTCCTCTATTTGAGCTAACAATACCTTAGTTTCGGTAATTTGTTCGCCAATGGTAGACAAATCGCCTTTTAGAGTTAACTGTTGACCGTCCACTGTTAGCTGCTGATGGTGATATTCCTCTAACTTTTTATTGCTATCTTTGATTTTTTCTTGTAGGCGCTGGCTTTGATTTCCTAATTCTGCTAAGCGTTGCTGGTCATTTCGTAGCGCTAATTCTCGCTCTTGCAAATTAGTTTCTAAACTGCGGAGATTTGTTTGCATTTGTTGCCATTCGCTATGGCGATTTGACTCTTCTAATTGCGCTAAAGTTTCGCGATATTGCTGTAATTCGGTTTCTTTTCCTGGCAATTCTAGCTCCAGCAATTGCAATCGAGTTTCAGCATTCGCTAATTCTTGAGTATTCTTCGCCAGTTGGATTTTAACCTGTTCTTGCTGTAAGGTTAAATTCTTAATTTCTGCTTCTAACTGTTCTAATTTTAACTGACTTTCTCGTTGATTTTGCCTTGCTTCTACCAACTCTCTTTCGTGGGATTTTACAGCCGCCGCTGCTTGCACAATCGCAGTTTTGCACCGCTCTAAAATGCGCTCAATTTCTTGTAATCGTTCCTGCAAAGATGCAATTACTCTAGTTTCGATCGCAGAATCGCTAGCATCAACATTGCCAAAATGCAACGAAGAGCGCGTAACAATACTACCGCCACTCATAGCGCCGCTAGTCTCTAAAATTTCCCCATCTAAAGTTACAATTCTGTAAATACCTAAGTGACGACGAGCATCGCTAAGATTGGCAAAGACAACAGTATTGCCAAACACATAAGCAAAGATTTCTCGATAGCGGGAATCGCAATCAATTAAATTCACCGCTGCATCAATAAATCCAGCCGCACGCCGCAAAACATCGGGGGGAGAGAATCGCGAACCGCGAATTTTATTCAGCGGCAAAAATGTCATTCTGCCGGCTCTTGTTCTTTTCAAAACTTCAATCGCCGCCGCTGCTACACTATCATCATCTACTACCATATTTGTCATCCGCGCACCCGCCGCAATTTCCAAAGCTAACTGATAGCGCGGTTCCACTCTTCCCAATTGTGCAACCAACCCGCAAATGCCGTTAATGCCACTTTGAACTATAACTTTGGTTGCCGCAGTTCCCGTAGTTTCTTGAATAGCTTGAGCTTGCGCTTCTAGCTTATCTAATTTTCTCTGTCTTTCCCGTTGTTCTTCCAGCAGGCGGGTTTGAGTTTCCTGTTGTAGTTGCAATTCTTGTTCGGCAGATGCTACAATTTGAGTTAAAGATTCTACTTGCAGTGACGCGAAAGCTTTAGTTTCAACCGAGCGGGTTAGTTGAGTTTGTTTATCTGCAACTTCCTGCTCTAAATTCTGCAAAGACTCGTTTTGCTCTTGAATTTTCCGCTGCAATTGATCGGCACGTTCCCTTACAGTTGCTTGTTCCGTGCGTTGTGGATTGATGGTTTTTTGCAGAATTTCTATTTGGTGGTGTAGTTCTGTTTGTTGCTGCACCCAAGCTTCAGCAGTAGACGCGATCGCATTCACAACTTCCCGGTTTTGATCGAGAATTTGTTGCGCTTCATCCCGCTGTTGCTGCAAAATTCCATGTTGAGAATTGGTATAGGATATTTCTACCTCTACCTGTTCTAAAGTTTGCCGATGTTGGCGAATTTGTTGGTCAGTTTGTGCTATTTGTACGGCCGTTTGTTGCGCTGCTGTTTCTAGTTCTTGCTTGCGGTTTAGCAGTTGCCTTTGTTCTGCTTCCTGAGTAACTAAAGTTGATTGCAAAGCTAGGAGTTCCGATTCTCCTAAAGCTTTGACCCGCGCATTTAGCTGATCGAGTTCAGCCGTTGCTTGTTGAATTTGGGTTTCGAGGGATTGGAGTTGACTATTTAAGTCAGTTAAAGTGCGATCGCCTGCTTCGATTTGTTCGCGCAATTTCCACTCTTGTTGTTGCAGGCGGCGATATTTGAGTACGGCTTCAAACTGCGACTTTTCTTGCAGTTCCGCACGCAGTTTTTGATATTTTTCAGCTTTCACGCGGTCAGCAGAAAGGCGATCGCGTTGTGTAATTAGTTCTTTCTCAACAATGCGCGATCGCTCTTCATGGCCTTTAACCTCATCCAACTTATCTTTAGCTAAGACTATTTTGCGATCGAATTGCGCCACACCCGCCAATTCATCAATAATTTCGCGGCGTTCCTTCGCATTCATGGAAATAATGCTAGTAACGTCGCCTTGGAGTACGACATTATAGCCTTCTGGATAAATCCGCAGGCGGTTTAGCTGTTCGTGGAGTTCCGTCAGCGTACAAGGGTCGCCGTTGATGTAGTAATTTGAGGTGTAAGTGCCTTGTTTCGTTACCCGTAGCTTACGAGTGACACTCCACTCAGCGGATCTCGGTTTCTTACTCCCCCCCTTAGCAAGGGGGGGTTGGGGGGGGTCTAAAGTTAGGTTATCAGGCGGCGAATGTCCGTTCTTTTCGTGAACTGCGATGTCTTCGGCGTGGCGTGTCGCGATCGCATCATTTTCTTCCTCTGCAACAGATAACTCATCCGTTACATCAATTTCCTCATTCTCTGCGATCGATAACTCATCTGTTAGATCCGTTTCCTCATCATTCGCTAACCATTTTTCGGCCTCAGCTTCCAAATGAAAAGTTGCCGTCACGCTAGCTTCAACAGTACCGCGCTTATTTTGAGCATTATTGACCAAATCCGGCAAACGTTCGGCCCGCATCCCTTTGGAAGTGGAAAGTCCCAAACAAAATAGCAAAGCATCGAGGATATTGGATTTACCGGAACCGTTGGGCCCGGAAACCACAGTAAATCCTGGCAGCAAGGGAATGGCCGTTGTGCCGCCAAAGGACTTAAAATTTGTGAGTTCAACGCGCTTGATGTGAACCATTATGCTCGGCCTAGCTGTGGCTCTGATATAGTCTGGATTACGTTCTTCACAGGGTAGCACACGAGACCAGGTGATGAACAATGTTTCAACCCCGCAGGTGTCGGTGGGAGATGGTGGCGGCCAGAAATCTCAACTTAGGCTGAAAGCCGCCAAGGACTTAAGTCCCCCTCTTATAACTTAAGTCCTCTTCAGAGGACTGAAAAACTCATTTGCTATTCTAAAAAAGAGCGATCGCTCGAAACTAAGACTGATTAATTTTTTTCTGAAACTGTAAATTACAGCAATAATTCCTCAATTTCCTGCAACACTTCTGCTAAGGTGGGAGCCGAAGAAGAAATAATATTCTCTTCACTTTCATCATGCTTATGGTGAGGTAAATTCGGTAAATTTAACTTAGGTTTATGGTCAGCATTATCATAACGAAAGATTAAACACTTAGACGCATCCATATACTGATAGGAATACATTTTTCTGTCAACCATAATCTCTACATCAACAAACTCGCGAAAATATAAGATTGAACCATCTTTAAAAGTTATTTCACCTCTCACAAAACCTTCAAAATCTGTTCGATATTCAGGGCGGAGCTGAAAATCAATGACTGCGTTACAAGATTCTATTATTTGGCGAAGGTGTTGAAAATAACCTTCGATTAACTTAATCAAAAAACTCTACTCCCTTTAATAAATAGAGTTTGTCCTGCAAAGTAGTTAACATCCGAGATTCACCAATCCACTCATCGAACTCCATATCAAGTCGGTGCTGAATTTCATCATTAGCAAACCTGTTTAAAAATTCAACTGTAGATAGCTCATATTTATTTTCAAATTCTTGTAAACGCTCCAAAGTGCGTTGAATCCCTTTTTCCAGGCTTTCTATTCTCTCCCTCAGCACATCTTGGAATAAATGTCGAACAAATTCTGGTTGTTCGCATTTAATTTTCAGTTCAGCCATCAGCTTAACTCCTTTCAAAACTTATCTAAGTTAAAGCTGAAGTTCCCAATAACGGGAACTTCAGCTTGAAGAAATGTGCCAGGAGTAAAACCTCTTAAAGTTTAGCCCCACACTCAGGACAAAACTTATTATTAGTCACATTCTTAGCACCGCAACTCGGACAGTAAATCAATTCGATCGCGTGTTCTAAACTTTTGCGAACTGGTAAACCAATCATCTGAGCATTGCTCTTTCCTGGTGCTACCATCGGATAACAGTTTTCATCCCTGCTCACCTTCACATCCATTAATACAGGGCCGTTGTGAGCTAGCATTTGGGCGATCGCATCTGCCAATTGATCCCGCTGCGAAACCGCTATCCCCTTCACGCCGTAGGCCGCCGCCAGCATCACAAAATCCGGCATCGACGGCTGCATATTTGACGAAGAATATCGCTCCCCGTAAAACGCCTGCTGCCATTGTCGTACCATTCCCTGCCAGCCATTATTTACGATCACAGTTTTGACAGCAATCCCATACTGTGATAGAGTGCCTAACTCCTGAATATTCATCTGGATGCTGGCATCCCCGGCGATGCAAATCACCTGTTCGTGAGGTAGCGCCATCTTCGCACCCATCGCCGCAGGCATTCCGTAACCCATCGTACCCAACCCCGCACTGGAAATCCAGCGGCGCGGTCCATTATTCAAGAATTGAGCAGACCACATTTGATGTTGGCCTACATCCGTTGTGAAATAAGCATCTGGTGCTTGACGATCCAATTCTACAATCACCTCTTGGGGAGAGATGACATCGGGATAGTGAGGTACTTCTAAAGGATAGTCTTGCTTCCAGCGATTAATCCGTGCCAACCATTCCTGAGTGCGATCGGTGCCGGAGGCATCGCGATTAACTTCTCCTGTTTCCCGACATCGCCGCAGCAAATCAATTAACACATTCCGCACATCGCCTACAATCGGCACTTCTGGCGGGCGATTTTTACCCACCTCAGCGGGGTCAATATCAATGTGAATTACCTTAGCGCGAGAAGCAAATTCATCTAACTTGCCAGTAACGCGATCGTCAAACCGAGCGCCGACAGCAATTAACAAATCGCACTCAGTCACGGCAAAATTAGCATAAGCCGTGCCGTGCATCCCCAACATTTTCAGCGATAGAGGATGCTTTTCATCAAATGCACCCTTACCCATCAGCGTTGTTGTTACTGGAATCTGGAACAATTGAGCTAGTTCTTGAATTTCCGCGTGAGCTCCAGCCGCGATCGCGCCTCCACCCACATATAGCAAAGGCCGTTCCGCTTGGCGGATCAAATTCACCGCCTGATTAATCTGGCGAGGATTCCCCTTCACCGTCGGCCGATATCCCGGAATCCGCACCGCACCCGGTGCTACCGGTATATAATCAAACTCTTCTAAGCCAACATCCTTGGGTACATCGATCAATACCGGCCCTGGCCTTCCCGTAATCGCGATGTGGAAAGCCTCAGCGACAATTTTCGCCATATCTCTAGGATCGCGCACCACATAGGAATGCTTCACAATTGGGAGCGTAATCCCATAAATATCAGTTTCCTGAAAAGCATCAGAACCGATCGCACTGCGAGGTACTTGACCAGTTACGATTACCATCGGGATCGAATCCATCTGAGCCGTCGCGATCGCAGTCACCAAATTAGTAGCGCCGGGGCCGGAAGTCCCAAAGCAAACACCAACCTGTCCCGTAGCGCGAGCATAACCATCCGCCGCGTGCCCGGCACCTTGTTCGTGGCGCACCAAAATATGCTGAATACCGCCCTCCGCTTCAGCGCGGTAAAGTTCATCATAAATCGGCAGAATTGCCCCGCCGGGATAACCAAAAATATGCTTAACACCATGTCGTCTTAAGCTGTCAATCAAAGCAAAACCGCCCGTTGCTCGTTTTGCTGCTACTTTAGTTTTTAGTTGCACTGTTCTCCCTTCCTCAATCTCTCTCTTAAGTATTCAATGAAGCCTGTTATCTTAGTTCTATTTTAATCATCAAGCTAGAAAAGTTTAACCTTAGATATTTTCCACAAAAATTCACAACTGGACACAAGGGATTCAAAACTCCCTTCCCCCTAAACCACATCCTGTAAAACATCACGAGTATTGCGCCAAGCAGCCGCACCCATTAGAGCCACTAAACATCCCAGACCTAAGAGCACCACCCGCAAACCCACATCCTCGGAACCCACAGCTTTACCAACGGCATCCGTTAATGGCCCAGTAATAGCTAGAGGTAGGCTTAAAGCAATGTTAATCGCATTATTTTGAAAGCCAAAAACCTTCCCCCGCATTGATTCTGGAGTTTTTTCCTGAATTAAGGCTTGCATCGGCCCGTTAATCAAAGAAGCACCTAAGCCAAACATAGCGCTGAGGCTCAATCCCAACCACAAATATCTGGTAAAGGCAAACATCCCTAAAACAAAACCCATCATCAAAAAACCAATCAAAGGCAGAGGCTTATGGTGCAAGCGGTCTGAAAAATGGCCCAACAAACCTGCACCGAAAACCATACCCACTCCTGCCGCAGCCAGCACAAAGCCAAATTGAGTTTCTTTCAGACCGATTTTGCCGGATAAAGAGATTGCCAGCACTTGCAGAGCCGCAAACACTGAGTAGAGAATCGTCAACTGCACCATTGCGTTGCTTACGAGACGATTGTGCTTGAGATATCGCAACCCTTCTTTGAAGTCCTGTAGAGGATGAATTAACACCGCGTGAGGCGATACCTTATTTTCCTTTACCTGCATTAGATAAATCAAACCCAACGAAAGTAGGTATAACCCAGCGACTAAGAACTCTTGAGCGCCAACGCCAGCGCTATCTTTGGCGAAACTCAACAGGGGTTCGCCAATGGTCATGCCGACAATTATCCCTCCCATTGTGGATGAGGCGAAGAGGTTATTGGCGGTCATTAATCCTTCTTTACGCACTACCAGGGGGATAGCCGCCTGTTCCGCTGGGGCGAAAAATTGGGTGACGGTAGAAATTAGAAAGGTAACGAGTAAGAGGACGGCGAAGGCTTTTGGCAAAAATGGCATTGCTGCTATCAATAGGACTCGAATCAGGTTGCAGCCTAGCAGCATTTGCTTTTTGGGAAAGCGGTCAACGAAAATTCCGGCGGCTGAGCCAAATAAAATCGCTGGTACGGTGAAGGCTACCATGATCGCCGATCGCATGGAATTATCAGAATGTTCCAAGGTAGACCAGGGCCGATAGTCACCGGCTTCTAGCAGGATAATTAGCAATACATAAAAGACTTTATCCGCCACTTGTGCAAAAAGCTGGCCAATCCACAAGGCAAGGAAGGGGCCGTTTTTCAGCAGAGCATTGAAGCCCTTGCTATCAGGGGGTGGGCTGGCTGGGTGCATAGCGATAGTTAAGCTGACCGCCTTCGGCAGTTATAGTTTCTAGAAATATACGTAGGTTTGAGGATGGATACAGGCGATGACGGTAAAGCTTGTTTTTGGTTCATAGAACTTATCCAAACCTGTTTAAAGTTAACCTTTATTCAAGTTTAGTGTCTACTTCCTATTTCAATCTGGGGGACGGCCTCTTGTACTGGCTAGGCCCAACTTTAGGGCAAGTTACCCTTACTTTTCGCTATCTATACAAGTTTATATGAGTTTGGGTAAGTTGTTTGAGAGAAGATATTTTTTTTATTATATCTTTATATTTACGAAGTCGGTAGAGTTGATTTGCTTATTAGTTTACCTTCTTCAGTGGAGGTATAAATTGTTAGTGGCACAACATAGCGATAGATAGTTGGTCTTGTTTGCGGTTGCTGCGGAAACGGCTTGGCTACTTAATTGGGAAGTCATAGAAGCTAGTAAGATTGATTGAGGCGTGTCTATTTTGACCATGATTGTCAATGCCCAGATCATCTGTAATCTTACCTCCCCAAAGCGATTTGTAGCTGGATGAATTGGTCTGCAATTAATTTCTAAGTTACCTGTTTATGGATATAAGGTAGCAGTTGTCAATCGGTGGTATCTGTCTGCTAATACTTGTCACAACTGCGGACGCATTACTCAAAACTTACAACTTAAAGACAGACAGTTCGACTGTCCCAATTGCGGGTACAGCAGCAATTGAGATGTAAATGCTGTATTCAATTTAGCCAAAACTGTAAGGGTTGTAGCTATTTACCTATCAGAGTTGTGAATAGGGTGCACTTTCGGCGAATTCACGCCTGTGGACGAGAATCAGGGAACAGACTAGGGGGAAACAGGAAGTAGATAGTATAACTTGTGCAATAATTAGGCTTGTTCAGGTTTACGTAAGTTCTATAAAGCAGTTAGGAGTGAACAAATTGAAAAAGGTAGAAGCTATTATTCGGCCGTTTAAACTTGACGAAGTGAAAATCGCACTCGTCAATGCTGGCATTGTAGGAATGACCGTTTCTGAAGTTAGAGGTTTTGGTCGTCAGAAGGGCCAAACTGAACGCTATCGCGGCTCTGAGTACACGGTTGAGTTCCTGCAAAAACTCAAAGTCGAGATTGTTGTGGAAAACGATCAGGTTGATATGGTCGTTGATAAAATTATCGCTGCCTCCCGCACTGGCGAGATCGGTGATGGCAAGATTTTCATCTCTCCTGTTGAGCAAATTATCCGCATTCGGACTGGGGAAAAGAACCAAGAAGCTATCTAGGAGAGGGGGAGAGGGGGAGCAGGGGAGCAGGGGAGCAAGGGAGCAGGAGAGCTCTTGAGCGAGGGAGATGGAGAAGATGAAGAGCTTAGGAAAATTATTCTTCTCGCCTGCAAAACTCCCCATCCTTGCGATTTTCGGCATCTCCCTATCTTCCCCCTTTTCCTTACTTCTTTTTCCTTACTTCTTTTTCCTTCCTAGACGATCGCAATTCTCTCCAATTGGGGTAGAAGGATCTGGAATGCTTGACCTCGATGGGAGTGCGATCGCTTCTGTTGGGGGGTCATTTCTGCGAAGGTTTTTTGCTGCGTGGGGACGTAGAAAATGGGGTCATATCCGAATCCGCCGCTACCTTTGGGATTATAGAGGATTTCACCATCACATTTTCCTTCAACTTGGATGGCGATCGCACCGTCAGGAGAGGCGATCGCGATCGCACAGACAAATTGCGCTTTCCGGTTCTGTTCGTTTCCTAGTTCTGTTAATAATCGTTGGATGCGATCGCTGTCTGTTTTGCCATAGCGAGCCGAATATATTCCCGGTCTACCATTAAGTGCGTCTACTGTCAAGCCTGAGTCATCTGCGATCGCCCATTTCCCTGTTGCTTTTGCGACTTCGGAGGCTTTGAGGCAAGCATTAGCGATGAATGTATCGCCTGTTTCTTCTATTTCCAATTCATCTGGTTTAAGTTGCAATTCCCAGCCAAAATCAGCGAGATATTCTAACATTTCTGTGACTTTCCCAGGATTGCTGGTAGCGACAAGTAATAATTTTTGGTTAATCATCTGTAAGAATTGGTAATTGGTAATTGGTAATTGGTAATTATACATGGGGCCGAGAAACCGGGTTTTTTATCGAATCTGCGGACTCGAACGAAGTATTTTCGTGAAAAACCCGGTTTCTAAGTTAAACTTCAACATATTTGCATAAATTTGTCATTTCAGAATCGGTTACATCTTTCAGCAAAATTTCCCCCTCGGTTGTCAATTCCCATCTATCGCGAGGGGAATCTGTTTCTATATATCGCTGAACTAAACCCTCAGCAATCAGTTTTTTTAAAACAACCATCATGTCAGGTTCTCGCGGTACATCTCGACGGGAAAGTGCATTTGCGAGTTCGTACCAACTCCACTTTCCTTGACCTTTAGCTACTAATTTAAGTAACACTAATTCAAGTTGAGTTAATTGAGTTAAGTTTTTCATTCTTTTTATCCTATAACTTACCCCTTATTACTCCCTCTTCTTCTTACTCCCCCCTTACCAAGGGGGGTTGGGGGGGTCGGCTCTTAGCGATTCCCTTTCTTCTTACTCCCCCCTTACCAAGGGGGGTTGGGGGGGTCGTCTTAGCAATTGAATCTTACCTGCAATAACCTCTATAACCCCCTCTAAATTGTGATATACCTCATCATTGGTAAATCTCAAAAAATTGATTCCTACTGACTCAATAAATGTTTGTCGTTCAGCATCATATTCTATAGCACCATCTTGAAAATGACTATCACCATCAACCTCTATTGCTAGCTTGATTTCAGGTGAGTAAAAATCAATTACAAATTTATCTACGCTGTATTGTCTGCGAAATTTACAATTCTCAAGTTGTTGGCTTTTCAGTTTTTCCCAGAGTAATTTTTCAGCTTTTGTCATTTCTCTGCGAAGCTGCTGTCGTTTCAATTTTTCTGAGGTTTTGTTATATAGTTTGGTCATTGTTATGGCCTTTTTACCCCCCCAACCCCCCCTTGGTAAGGGGGGGCTAAGATTTTTTTTGTGTCTTTTGGGAATTTTGCCTGCCTTGGGGAGAGTGGGAGGCCCAAGACCCGGAAATTTTAGCGGTGGCAGAAAAATTTGTCATTGCTAATTGTGAAAACGCAAAGTCGCTGGTAGTATTTTAGCTGACGGTCAGTGCCAGGTATCGGAAACGTAGACAGCGCAAGGTTTCGTGGTTTAAGCCTTTGTTATAAATCTTAGCGAAACTCTGAAACGCTTAGATGTTACACTTTACAAGTCTCGACGCGAGAGAAGAGACCCACCCACCCCCCACACCACCAACCCCCCCAGGACGGGAGGTGTCCTTCTGCTGGTGCTTGGGTGTTGAATTTTAATTCATCATAACCCAACCAACTTTTATTCACACGCCAACCTACGCGATCGCCAAACGCTTCCCATATTTTACTATCATATTGTCTGGTTCCACCCAGACTTTGATAGATGCGCTTCTGCACCGAAAAGCCGAAGCGCCCATTACTGTATTTTACCCAAAGTTGGTCAATCGTTCGCAAGTCTTCACAAGGAAAATTATCTATTGATGAGCTATCCAGCCATCCTTCTTTCTCCCTACCCGCCACCTTTAACATCACTCTGGCCGTTTCCTCATCCGCTTCTTTCCACTTTCCTGCTGCCAGTAAATCGCGTAACTTAGTGTAGTCTATTCCCCGTTCAGACTTGAGGGGAACATCAGGCTCAATAGGAGTAGTATCCGTTACAAGTTTAGATTTTGGAGACAATGGAGATTCCGCTTGCTTCGCAACGCTAGCACTAACAGAATTGTCTTGAGACGATGCCTGATTTTCTCTCTGCAATCGATCGATTCTTTTTATAGCCTGAATAGCAGACATATCCTTACCAAAAGATGCAGCGAATACGCGAATCCACAACTGTTCTGCCAGTTCAAAGTTCTTATCAACTTCTGCCTGAAAAGCATCAACTTTGAGCGCATAAATATCGTCTCGATTTGCGTGCTGCGGCAAAATAATCAAATGAGATTTGGTGTCAGGTTCCGCAATGGTAATAGGCGTTTGCTGCACTTCGTTGCCTTTATATTCCCATATCAGTTTAGGAACCCGCGAACTCAAATAATCATTCAATTGCCCAACAGTTGCACACTCAGGAGAACTCAATCCCTCCAGCAATGCTTTTGTGAAAATACCCTGCTTTAAAGCATCAATTTCATAGGACAATTGATTAGGACTGCAAGAAAAAAAGGTGACAACTCCCTTTTCCCGTGCAACTTGAGCCGCTTGATTGCCGATTCCTTCTCCCGATTTACTCCCTCGATCCCGACAAGCATCCAGAATCAAAATCACATTATCAGCACCGCAGCGGCGCAGGCGTTCAGTCAGGAAATTAATCGTAATCCCTGTAGATTCAATATCATTTGGATTGCTGTCACAAGCCATTAGGTAATCACGCCCGTTGTCACGTCTTCCGTGTCCGCTGAAGAAAAACCAAAAATTATCCCCATCCCCCATAAAGGGTTTTTCAAATTTTGTCAGTAAAAGGTTTCTCAGATGGCTAAAAGAAGGACGAATCAAGTTACCCTTAGTATCAGGCAGCGAGTCATCTGACAAGAACAAAACTTGCTCGAACCCCGCCTGATTGCGAAAAAAATCCTGCATTAGCTCTGCATCCCGCTTGGCATACTTCAGCGGGGTTAGAAACTCATAGTTATTGATACCAATTGATATCGCCTTATTTTTTCCCATGCACTTTAAGACTTCCGTTTAAATCTCAACAATATAGTTCTTGTATCGGCAACTTTAGCCCCCATACCGACTAAACAGAAAGAACCCTCGGCGTTAATCGCAACCGATACCTCAATTTCAGATAACTCGATCGATTTCATGTCAGCTTCCGCATCCGCACGGCTGAATATTTTATCTACCATTTCCATGCAGTCAACCAGTTCGGTTTCTAGTTTCTTGATGCTAACCTTGTGCAGCCGCAAGCTATCAGCTACTTTTGCTGCTTGCTTTTGGGCCGGCTCATTTGGCTGTGCGTCGAAAAACCCCCCATAGTCAAGTCCTGTATGTGCTCCTATCTTCGCACCATCATCAAGTGCATCAGGTGACTCGTCGGCAGTATCGGCAGTCACAATCCAAATCGTTTCATCTGGCATAAATTCTAAACACTCCAAACTATTTACATAATTTTGTGAGATATTAACCCCGACGATCGCTATAAATTGTACCCGAAATCTTCATCAAACGATAAAATTGTACTCAAAATCTTAATCAAACCTGCCTTGAATCATAAGATGCTGCCACAAACCCCGCTTTCATTCAAGCGGCGTACAACCATTAGTTTTTGAGGAGGATTTGCCAGTAGCTTTTCAAAAGCAACGAGTTGATCTTTCTCAATAAAGTATTCACCGCTATCTGGATCGATGACAATGTACCAATTATAGTGAGTTGCCATCAGTTCGTCGCGGACTCGTTCAAAAATAGGACGACATCGCTGCCACCGCGCTTGACTTTCGGCTTTTTGCTTGGCTTTTTCTTCGGGAGAAATTGGCGGTTTTATGTATTTTTCGGAGATGCGGCGGGGTTTCCATCCGGGAGGTGCTGCGATCATAAGTTGTTTTTAGTGCCGATCGCTCTATTTTAGCAAAAATTTATATCTCATGGGGGCCGAGAAACCGGGTTTTTATCATTCGGCGATTGAAATCGCATCTACACAAACAAAGTCCGCCTACGCGGACTAAAGAATAAAGGAGGTATTTAAGCCGGATTTAGTATTATACCCAACCTACTTTGCTGGTGATTTCTTACCATTATCGCACAACAAAAATGGGGCAGGTAAAATACCCACCCCACAATAAATTTAGACCAAATCCGAGTTAAATATCCCCGTTATTTCTTAGTCCGCGTAGGCGGACTTCGTTTGTGTAGATGCGATTTCAATCGCCGAACTTTAACCCAGATTTGGTACGATCGGTTAAAATTAACCGATAACTTCCTTAGCCTTCGCTACCACATTATCAACCGTGTAACCAAACTTTTCTAAGGCCACATTACCAGGTGCAGAAACACCAAAACGGTCAATACTAAGCATCGCACCTTCAGAACCAAAATAACGCTCCCAACCGAAGCTAACGCCAGCTTCAACTACTAAGCGCTTCTTCACAGCTTTTGGTAACACAGATTCGCGATAAGCAGCATCTTGTTCCTCGAATAATTCCCAGCAAGGGAAGGAAACAACGCGCACTTTCTTACCTGCTGCGCGTAACTTTTCAGCCGCATCAACGCAGAGGTAAGTTTCGCCGCCAGTACCGATTAAAATGATGTCAGGAGTACCATCATCATCTGATAAAATGTAGGCTCCCTTAGCAACACCTTCAATCGAAGCACCTGCTAAGTTAGGCAAGTTTTGACGAGAGAAAGCCATCAAAGTTGGACGATGACGATTTTCAATTGCGATCTTATAAGCGCCTGATGTTTCATTGCCATCAGCAGGACGAATTACTAATAAATTAGGAATTACCCGCAAAGAAGCAACTGTTTCAACTGGTTGGTGAGTAGGGCCATCTTCACCTAATGCAACGGAGTCGTGAGTCATTACATAAATCACGCCAGCTTCCGATAATGCAGAGAGGCGAATTGCTGCCCGCATATAGTCGGCAAATACTAAGAAGGTAGCGCAATAAGGGATTAATCCTGAGTTATCGAGGACAATGCCATTACAAATCGCGCCCATCCCATGTTCGCGGACTCCGAAGTGGATATTACGGTTTTCGTAATGTCCTTTTTGGAAGTTACCGATTCCTTTTAACTCTGTATAGTTAGAGTGGGTAAGGTCAGCAGAACCGCCAAGTAATTCGGGGACAACTTTCGCGATCGCATTCAGCGTAATTTCTGAATGCTTCCGAGTTGCCAAAGCCTTATCAGTGGGGGTATAAGTAGGCAAAGCCTTCTCCCAACCTTCGGGCAATTTACCGCTACTCATCCGCTCAAATTCAGCGGCTTCTGCGGGATATTTAGCCTTATATTGAGCTAAAGCTTCATTCCATTCTGCCTCTGCTGCTGCGCCGCGATCGACTGCTTTACGGAAATGCTTTAAGGCATCTTCAGGTACGACAAAGGGTTCGTATTCCCAGCCTAACTTCTCGCGGGTGAGTTTTACTTCGTCTCCGCCTAAAGCCGCGCCGTGAACGTCAGCAGTATTTTGCTTATTAGGAGAACCGTAACCGATAGTTGTTGTCACCTTAATCATCGATGGTTTATCGGTGACAGATTTTGCCTCTGCGATCGCCTTAGCAATTGCTTCTAAATCTGTGTTACCTTCGGGTACGTGCAGAACGTGCCAACCGTAAGCTTCAAACCGCTTGCTGACATCTTCAGTAAAGGCAATATCCGTAGAACCATCAATAGAGATGTGGTTATCGTCATAAAGGGCAATCAATTTGCCTAATCCCTGGTGTCCCGCAAAGGAACAAGCTTCACCAGAAATCCCTTCCATGTTACAGCCATCGCCCAGGATGACGTAGGTGTAGTGATCTACAATTGTGGCATCAGGCTTGTTAAATCTAGCAGCTAAGTGAGCTTCTGCGACTGCTAAACCCACGCCATTACAAATTCCTTGTCCCAGAGGGCCAGTGGTAACTTCCACCCCAGGAGTCATAAAGTTTTCTGGATGTCCGGGGGTTCTGGACTCCAACTGACGGAATTGTTTAATATCGTCAATGGTGACGCTATCGTAGCCCGTTAAGTGCAGCAGGGCATACTGAAGCATACAGCCATGACCCGCCGACAGTACGAAGCGATCGCGATTAAACCACTTAGGATTTTTCGGGTTGAACCGCATAAAGCGATCCCAGAGCACGAACGCCATAGGCGCAGCGCCCATCGGTAGCCCTGGATGGCCTGATTTTGCCTTTTCTACCGCGTCGATGGCCAGAAAGCGGATCGAGTTGATGCAGAGTGTTTCGAGTGATTGGGTTGCAACAGCCATAGTTGTCTTTATATATGCCGAGTGTGTGTGTGAGTATCCGATGGTAGAGATTGTTTAATTTGCGTCTCTACGCTTTAGTTGCTCTGGAATCGCCGTGAGGCTGCATTACAGATCATCCCACCAGTTGGACAGCCAAGCAAGATGATTTCAGGGCTTGTTATCCTTTGACGGAGTGGATAAATGTCTGGCCTTGTGGAGATTAGGTGCGATTTGGAGGTAAAAACGCCTTGCGGTTACGGAAGTGAGGTGTCCAGGCGTAGCCAGCCGCAGGCATCGCGATTTCGGGACTGGCGAGTAATCAGCTAGTAATATAGAAATAACTTCTAGGAGACTATAAAGATGACAAACATATCCCATGAAGAAAAGGCAATTATCCGTACAGAAAGAGGACTGACAATCGCGGGTACACGCAAACCTGGTCAAGAAGCTATTCGATCCCAACTTCAAGCAGCAAAAGCCAAATTTAAGTCTCAGCCATGAATTTTTTTAGTCGATCATAATTTTGAGAGGACACGACATGATTTTCTTTCGTTGTATTGCTAATAAGGGAGTGCTTTAATATGTTAACTAAATACATCCAAACTGCTATGAAGCAAGCTAAGTATGAAATTTTCCCTGATAATGGGACTTTCTATGGAGAAATTCCTATCTGTGAGGGAGTCTATGCAAATGCTGTAACTCTCGAAGCTTGTCGAGAAGAATTGCAAGAGGTATTAGAAGACTGGATTTTACTTAGTCTCACCCTGAATCTTCCTTTACCAGTCATTGATAATATCGACCTTACAATTACTAAAGAAGTTGCCTGATGCCTCCTTTAAAACCAATCAAACGTCGAGAGTTAATTTATTACCTGAAACAACTATGATTTGATGGGCCCTATTCTGGAAAAAGGCATCAGTTCATGTTGAAAGATAACCTTCGCGTTACTATCCCCAATCCTCATCAAGGTGATATTAGTGCCAACTTTTTAGCGAAAATTTTGGGACAGGCTAAAGTGGATATTAGTGATTGGGAGAACTTATAAATTTGAGAAGGTTTTGTCAATTGATTCCCAATTATGATACAGTTAATGAATTTGGAATGAATTATAATTTGGTACTAAGGAGTTGCGATCGCAACTTGGCACGAATCCGACCTAAATAGCTAATTGTTATCCTTTAAATTTCGCTATTTTTACAAGAGGTCTATTTTATAATCACTCACTTATTAAAAAATTGGGGCAGGCAAAATGCCCACCCCACAATATATTCAAAAAACGCCTGTGAATTCACTCCACAAACTTCTTAAAGGCCAAAGTCACATTGTGACCCCCAAATCCAAAAGAATTAGACAGGGCAACATCTACCTTCAGATCGCGACTATGATTAGGAACATAATCTAGATCGCACTCAGGCCCAGGATTTTCAAAATTAATAGTCGGCGGTACTTTGTCATTATTAATTGCCATCACCGTCGCCACCGCCTCAATGCCTCCAGAACCACCCAAAAGATGACCAGTCATCGACTTAGTAGAACTAATCGCCACCTGATAAGCACTATCTCCCAAAGCCTTCTTAATGGCATTAGTTTCCGTAGAATCATTAGGTAGCGTACTCGTACCGTGAGCATTAATATAGCTCACCATCTCCGGGGTAATCTCAGCATCCTTAAGTGCTAAAGACATCGCCCTCGCTGCACCTTCCCCGCCTGGTACCGGAGAAGTCATGTGATAGGCATCGCAGGTAGAACCATAACCAACGATTTCCGCGTAAATTTTAGCTCCGCGACTCAAGGCGTATTCCAGCTCTTCTATGATGAGAATGCCAGCACCTTCGCCAACAATAAAACCATCGCGATCGCGGTCAAAAGGCCGGCAAGCATGAGCCGGATCGTCATTGCGCCTCGAAAGCGCCTTCGCCGCCGCAAAACCCGCCACACACAAAGGCGTTACCGCCGCCTCCGTACCGCCACAGATCATCGCTTGAGCATAACCCCGCTGCACCATCCGAAACGCATCGCCGATCGCATTCGACCCCGCAGCACAAGCCGTCACCGTACAAGAATTAGGCCCCTTAGCCCCCGTATGAATCGCCGTCAGGCCCGCCGCCATATTCGCAATCATCATCGGAATCATAAACGGACTACACCTGTCAGGGCCGCGATTCAAATAGATTTCTTGTTGGTCTTCCAAAACCTTCAGACCACCAATACCTGTCCCGATGATCGCACCCACTTGTTCTGCGTTCAGGTCATTAATCTCAAAATTTGCATCTGCGATCGCCTGTTTGCTAGCCGACACCCCAAACTGAGCAAAGCGATCCATCCGCTTTGCCTCCTTGCGTTCCAAATAGTCATGAGGGTCATAACCCTTCACCTCGCCTGCAATGCGACAGTCATGCCGCGACGCATCAAAGAAAGTAATCGGGCCGATGCCATTTTTCCCGGCAAGCAGCCCTTCCCAATACTCGGATAAGGTATTGCCAATCGGTGTAATCGCGCCTAGACCCGTTACAACAACGCGCTTACGCTCAAAATTTGCCATGATTTCGATTTCAAGAAATTAAACACCGAGAACGCAGAACAAAGGAAGAGTTTTCAATCCTATTTTCCCCCCTCTCAAAAGAGAACGAGGAGGGGAAACGCGCTTATCTTAAGCTTTTGGTGCTGCAACTTGACTATTGATGAAGTCTACAGCGGCTTGAACCGTAGCAATACCTTCTGCGGCCTCGTCTGGAATTTCGATATCGAACTCTTCCTCTAACGCCATAACCAGCTCTACCGTATCTAAGGAATCTGCTCCTAAATCGTTAGCAAAGCTGGATTCTGGCTTAACGTCGTTAGCGTCAACTTCAAGCTGATCCGCCACAATTTTCTTAACTTTAACAAAAATGTCGTCTTGACTCATAGATGGTGTCCTCGTTGGATGCCGCGTATTTAATCTTATCCGAAACGGGGATCTTAAAAAAAAACCCTTGCCAGTTTTCTAACTGACACTGAACCGAAGCTAGGGGGCATCCAGCACCCGCCATCGGTGGTAGGCTATGAGAATGGGGAGTAGAGGGGCAGAGGAGCAGAGGAGCAGAGGGGAAATCTGTATCTTTCCTGTTCGATCTCCCCCATCTCCCCCATCTCCCCCATCTCCCCCATCTCCCCCATCTCCCCCGCTCCCCCGCTCCCCCGCTCCCCATCTCCCCCGCTCCCCATCTCCCCGATCGCCATGCCATCCCCAACTCTCAAATATGCTTACTTTCCCGGTTGCGTGGCCCAAGGCGCGTGCCGAGAACTTTACCAGTCTACCCAAGCGCTGACTCAAGCTCTGGGGATTGAACTGTTAGAACTCAAAAAGGCTTCTTGCTGCGGTTCCGGCACTTTTAAAGAAGATTCCCAACTGCTGGAAGATACTGTCAATGCCCGCAATATTGCTTTAGCGGAAGAACTTAACTTGCCTTTGCTTACACATTGCAGCACTTGTCAAGGAGTCCTCGGTCATGTAGATGAACGATTGAAGGAATCTCAGCAAACAGACCCCGCTTATGTTGGTCAGATTAATGCTTTACTGACCAAAGAAGGTTGTTCTCCTTATAAAGGAAGTACAGAGGTCAAACATCTGCTGTGGGCTTTAGTGGCAGATTATGGCCTAGAGGAAATTCAAAATCGAGTTACTCGCAAGCTGTCTAATTTAAACTGCGCGGCATTTTATGGCTGCTACCTGCTGCGAGCTCAAACCAACAACCCTTATGACGATCCGTTTCGGCCGGAATCTATGGAAAATGTGTTCCGGGCGGTTGGGGCGACACCCGTTTATTACCGAGGGCGGACTCAGTGCTGTGGTTGGCCGCTTTCGAGCTATGCTACCGAGCAGTCTTTTAAGATGGCGGGATCGCATATTGAAGAAGCTATTGACAAAGGTGCAGATTGTATAGTAACGCCTTGTCCTTTGTGCCATCTCAATCTAGATTCGCGTCAGCCGGAAGTTGAGAAGGTAATCGATCGCAAGCTAGGTTTACCAGTGTTACATTTGCCCCAATTGGTTGCTCTAGCTTTAGGGGTGGAGCCTCAAAAACTTGGACTCGATCGCCACGTTGTTTCGACTCGCCCTGTCTTGGAAAAGTTAGGTTTTTAGCGATCGCCACCGCCAAGATGAACAGACTAAGTTGTATTTTTGGATAACTCTACGTAACGCCAGCTTTTAGGCGGTTTCTAGGCTGTATCCTAACCGCCCAGAGAGCAGCGTTACGGATAATTACCTTGGTGGTTACTAAAAGTTAACAGTTAACAGTTAACAATTAACCGTTAACAATTAACTAGAAATTTTGAGTATCAGGCCCAGTATCAATGGCTCCAGGTGGATTCAGGAATAGATTTTTGGCACTGCTATTCTGATAGATGCAATTAATGTCAGGTTTGCCTTCCAGAGTACCTGTGAAGCCAAAGGTATTCATGCGGTTTTTACAATCACGTACTTGGTCTTGAGTAATTAATCTTCTTTGCTCCAAAATCGCCCAGTTATTTGTTCGCAGGACGCATCCTGGTGTCATCGCCGGCTGAGAGATATAGACGTTAAAGGGATTGAGGGTTACGTAAACCCGCATATCTGTCACCATCGCACTAGCTCCATACTGAACGCAGAGTTCAGCATTAGGGGCACTGCGATCGATAAATTCGCGGGAAGCTACGTTCTCTGGGCTAATTGTTGCGGTAGAACTAAAGGCAATACCGATGCCAATTCCCAAAATAAAGATGGCTGCTAAAATCCCTAAAGATGCGTAATTGATTAGAGATTTACCAGCGGTGGCTGAACGCCGGGACGCACCACTGCGGGATATGGGGATTTCAGATTCCATTTCATCCCAGGGTTCGCCGGGGCCGGTTCTAGCGGTGGAAGACTTCGGTTTACGTTTCATAGACGGCACGATCGCAAATTCTAGAGATTAGGCAGGGACTCTCTTCATCCTAATATAGCGGTTTGTTGCTAAATTCAGTACAGTTGTGCTCTCTTTTCTTATAGAGTGGGTAATCTCTTTGACCGGCATAGCCATCGCCGCCAATCGCCTGTAACTCATAGCTATAAATGGTTGTAGGCGATCGCCTACCTGAAATTTAATTTTGTCCCCCCACTTATAGCAACCGCCAAGGCCGTTAAGACACTCGCTCATGGCACAAACGATTAACTCTCTTCCTCTGTTCTCCTCTTCCCTTTCTTTCCTGAGCATCGTAGCCCCTAGCCCCTAGCCCCTAACCGCTGAAAGCGGTTGCTATACCTTGTCGGGATTTTAATAGTTGATTAAACTATGTTAAAGTAAAATGCTCCCGCACCGTTTAGAGCAATTGACGAATTTAGATAATTTACGGAGGGGATAGAGTCGTGTCTGTCGAGACTATTGAAAAGCGTTCAACAGTCCGCAAAATTGCACCGCGCTATCGGGTTTTGCTTCACAATGATGACTTCAACTCTATGGAGTATGTGGTGCAAACTTTGATGCACACGGTACCGAGTCTGACTCAGCCGCAGGCTGTGAATATTATGATGGAAGCTCATACTAACGGACTCGCAGTGGTGATTATCTGCGCTCAAGAGCACGCTGAGTTCTACAGCGAAACGTTGAATAATCACGGACTGATCAGCACAATTGAACCAGATGAGTAAGATGAGGGTTAGCCTTCAGCAATTAGTTCGCGAATTACGAATGGCTAGAAATTTTTGATGATTGACTAATGGATATCTGTCATTGCGAGCGAAGCGAAGCAATCGCAAGGTTTTGAGATTGCTTCGCTTTGCTCGCAATGACAAGTATTTAACCGGGCATAATATAATGGCAAATTATCTTAAGATATCTGATTACCCTCTCCATTTAAGATTGGGGATTTTTCTTATTAGCTTACTCTCGATTTGGCTACCGCTAGCCGCACCGATTTATCTGCTGGTTAAGGATAGTAACTTAGCAACTATTCTGACTATGGGGTTACTATTCGGGGAGTTTATGTTGCTGGTGCAATGGTGGGGAAAGAAGGTTTACCGACGACCTCATTTGCTCAAAAGCTATGGGTTGGTGCGAACGAGGGAAAATGCCTTAGATTTGCTGGGAGGGTTTGGAATTGGTGCTTTGCTTACCTTTAGTTTATTTGGCTTTGAGGGACTCTTGGGCTGGCTGACGTGGGAGGAGTCCGAGAGGGGAATTAAATTGATTTTAGAGGGATTAGCAACTGGTTTGGGAGTGGGTTTTGCTGAGGAGTTGGTATTTCGAGGTTGGCTATTGGATGAGTTGCAGCGGGACTATAGTTTGAAGGTGTCGCTTTGGGTTAATGCTCTGGTATTTGGATTGTCTCATTTTTTGAAGCCGCTGTCGGAAATGTTACGGACTTGGCCTCAGTTTCCGGGTTTGTTGTTGTTGGGTTTAATTTTGGTTTGGGCGAAGCGATCGCACCAAAATCGCCTCGGTTTGCCGATGGGCTTTCATGCAGGTTTAATCTGGAGCTATTATATTATTAATGTGGGGCAATTGGTACGATATTCTGGCTCTGTTCCTGATTGGATTACGGGTGTTGACCGCAATCCTCTGGCTGGTTTGATGGGGCTATTGTTTTTGGGGGCGATCGCGTTTTGGATGTGGAAACTATCTAGATCTGCTAGTTAATTCATACAGTTAATTCATACAATATTCATTACTTGATTTCTACTAAAAAAGTAAGGCGGGTAGGGCCCGCCTCAGAACTACTCTTATGATTACTTCAACCAAATCTATAGCCGAATCCTCGCACGGTGATAATATACTCTGGCTTGCTAGGTTCTATTTCCAATTTCTCACGCAGCCAGCGAATGTGAACGTCAACAGTTTTGCTGTCTCCAATAAAATCGTGACCCCAAATGTGTTCGAGCAACTGATCGCGAGACCAAACTCGCCGAGGGTAACTCATAAATAGTTCCAGTAACCGAAACTGTTTGGGAGAAAATTTCACTTCTTCGCCGCGAACAATGACTCGGCACTCTTCAGGATAAAGAGTTATGCTCTTATATTGGAGCATTACAGGATGGGGTAGTTGACCTAAACGCTGGCGACGCATCAAGGCGCGACAGCGGGCAACAAATTCTCGTATCCCAAAAGGTTTTGTTAAGTAGTCATCAGCTCCTGCTTCTAAGTAAAAGGCGCAGTTGTTAGCACTCCCTCTGGCACCAACGATTAAAATTGGTACTGGATTTCCTTGATGTCGTAACATTCGACACAGATCCAAACCGTTAATTGAATCCATAATTAACAGGTTGAATGGAAATTCGTCATGATGGTGAAAAGAAGAACTTTGCACCGATGGAAGTGCGTTGCGCCCGTCATTAGTAACAAGCACGTCGTAGCCCTGCTCTTCTAAAGCTAAAGCCAGCATTTCCCTAAGCAGCTCTTCACCTTCTAGTAATAGTATGCGACCAGTTTGTTTTGTAGCTGGTCTTGAAGGACTTTCGCTTAATTCAGCAGAAGACATAAATATTGGTAGAGTTATGTTTGTTTGTGGCTGTTGGGAGCCGCCTTCTTCAGTAGCTTAGGCGCTCTTAGTACAGCGATCGCCTTTAAGCGATCGCAGAACCGCTTGCTTTCAGTTCTCTGCCATTCCATCCAACAAACAGGCGCTCAACTTGATTGAGTTGCTTATACAGGGTAGGCATGGGAACGCTAGCCTTACAAAACGAATTCAGGTGTTGAGCAGTTGCAGTAGCAGCGCTGTCTGGCTGTGTACAGGCATCTGATGCCTGGTTGTTTCTAGGGGTTGGCGTTGATTATATTAAACATCACCCACTTAAGAGTTAACCAGGTTGTACTGAATTAATAGGGGGATGTCTTTAATAGTACAGGTAAAAGATTATTAAGAGGTAAAGATTTGGTTATATAATGGTTAAATTATTAACGTTAAGTAATACCACTGGTAAAAATACGTAAAACTCTAAAGTTGAGCTTGATGTAAAGTAGTAAGTTCACAAGCGGTATTGGTCGTTAAGATGAAGTTTGTACATTAAGATTTCTTTAATTTTTATAATGTTGCTGCATTTAAGTACATGGCCGGAAGTGGAAACCTATTTAGGGCAATCTCAGGGTATGATTCTGCCGATTGGTTCGACGGAACAGCACGGGCCTACGGGGTTGATTGGAACTGATGCGATTTGCGCGGAGGCGATCGCTAAGGGTGTTGGCGAACAGGTGAAAGCAATGGTGGGGCCGACAATTAATGTCGGGATGGCCCTACACCATACAGATTTCCCTGGTTCGGTTAGTTTGCGACCCAGCACTCTGATGCTCGTGATCCGTGATTATATCACTTGTTTGGCAAAATCTGGTTTTACTAAGTTTTTCTTTATTAACGGTCACGGTGGCAATATTGCGACGATGAAGGCTGCTTTCTCTGAAACTTACGCTCATTTGTCAGATTTGAACATTAAGAATGCTGATTTAGTGCAGTGTTCCGTAGGCAATTGGTTTATGTGCAGTTCTGTTTACAAGTTAGCAAAGGAATTGTATGGCGATCGCGAAGGTTCCCATGCCACACCTAGTGAAGTGGCGTTAACTCAGTATCTCTATCCAGAGGCAATTAAGCAAGCACCGCTATCAGAAAATGTTCCTTCTGGACACAAAATTTACGGCGCAACTGACTTTCGCCGCCGCTATCCTGATGGTCGCATGGGTTCCGATCCCGCTTTGGCGACACCTGAACATGGCCAAAAGTTCTATGAGTTGGCGGTGAAAGAATTGAGTAACAGTTATTTAGAATTTTTGAGTTCCGATTGTCTTTTGTAGCTGAGGGAAGAGGGAGATGGGGAGCAGGGGAGCAGGGGAGCGGGGGAGCGGGGGAGCAGGGGAGCGGGGGAGCAGGGGAGCAGGGGAGATGGGGGAGATGGGGGAGATGGGGGAGATGGGTAATTAGCGATTACCAATTACCAATTACGCTCGCGGATTTTACCGATTACACGGATGACACGGATTAGTTAGAGTCACGATCGTTTACTCTGTGAAATCAGAGGAATCTGTAAAATCTGTGTATCCCAATTACCAATTACCAATTACCAATTACCAATTACCAATTGTTCAGTAATTTGAGCAGCTATCGCTTCTCCAATTGCTAGGG
Organism: Kamptonema formosum PCC 6407; assembly: GCF_000332155.1. GTDB lineage: Bacteria > Cyanobacteriota > Cyanobacteriia > Cyanobacteriales > Microcoleaceae > Kamptonema > Kamptonema formosum. The sequence goes on from NZ_KB235904.1 coordinate 2,363,879, forward strand.
AAGCAGTAGCAGCCGGCGAAGGTGCATTACAAACATGAATCGCATTTTGTCCTTTAACTAATAAAAAATCATCCACTAATTTACCATCATTTGTTAAAGCTTGAGCGCGGACACCTGCATGGGTGGGGACTAAATCTTGAGCTTGTACTTCAGGAATTAACCTTTGTAAACTCCTGACAAAAGCAGCTTTGCTAAAAGAGCGAATTACCTCTTCAATCCCAACTCCTGCATATTTTGCTGCCAATTTCCAGAAGCCAGGATAAGTAAAAACCTCCGCTGCATCGCGCCAGTCAATATCAGTTTTTCGGTAGCCTTCTCGTTTCAAACTCAGCACAGCATTCGGGCCGGCGTGAATAGTCCCGTCAATCATCCGGGTAAAATGAACTCCTAAAAAGGGAAAATTAGGATTAGGAACTGGATAAATTAAGTGCTTGACAAGATAACGTTTCTCTGGTATTAGTTCGTAGTATTCTCCCCGAAAAGGTACAATCTGAATTTGGGGATTAACTTGACCGAGTTTGGCAACGCGATCGCTTTGAAGTCCCGCACAATTTACTATAAATTTTGTCTGGAAAGCACCTTGATTAGTTTCGAGGATGTGAGTGTTGTTGCTAGTAATAATCTTCTCAACTTTGGTATTGAGATGCAGTTCGCCTCCTCTTGATTCAACTAACTCAGCATATTTTTGGGAAACTTGCTTGTAGTTGATAATTCCTGTACTTGGAACGCGAATGGCGGCTAAACAACTTACGTGGGGTTCAATTTCCTTTACTTGTTCGTTAGAGATTTTTTCAACCTTTAATCCATTTTCTAAACCGCGTTGATAGAGGTTTTCTAATAATGGTAGTTCTTGCGGTTCTGTAGCGACAATTATTTTCCCACAAATTTCGTAATCAATCCCATGCTCTTGACAGAATTCTACTAAAGATGTATTACCATCGCGGCTGAATTTTGCTTTTAGGCTCCCTGGTTTGTAGTAAATTCCAGAGTGAATTACTCCGCTGTTGTGTCCTGTTTGATGAGGTGCCCAGTTGGACTCTTTTTCTAAAACTAAAATCCGGCGATCGGGGTAAGTGCGACTTAAAGCCATTGCCGTAGAAAGTCCGACAATTCCACCGCCAATAATTGCGAAGTCATATAAGTTTTGGGTTGGGGATGTAACTGGAACCATTAAATCAGTATTAATAGACATAGTTGATAATCTCTTATTCGATCCTCTTCCTTCTTTTTTCTTCTAGAGTTTTTGCCAAATTTTAATTGTAGCGTCATTACTGCCACTAGCGATCGTGTTCCCATCAGGACTAAAGGCTACAGAGCGAACTGAGTTTGAATGGTCTGTGAGAGTGCGATCCGGAGATATTTTTACTCCTACTTCTAAATCTTTACTTAATTGCCATAGCATCACAGTTCCATCTATACTCCCGCTAACTAAAGTATCACCTTGAGGGCTAAAAGCTAGAGATTCAACAGAATCTGAATGACCGATCAGGGCAGCAAAATCTCTACCCATACTTAGCTGCCAAATTTTTATAGTTTTATCGCCACTACTGCTAGCCAGAAGCGTACCGTCGGGGCTGAAAGCAACAGACCAAACTGGATAAGAATGACCTAATAAGGTAGCCAAGGGTTTGTTGGTACTTACATCCCACAGACCAATAGTGCCATCGCCGCTACCACTGGCTAGGGTTTTGCCGTCGGGACTGAAGGCAACAGACCAAACTGGGTAGGAATGGGCGTTGAGGGTGGTGAAGGGTTTGCAGTTGGTTAAATCCCAGAGTCCAATTGTGCCATCAGAACTGCCAGCAACGAGGATCTCGCCGTCGGGACTTAAAGTAATGGAACAAACTGGCACGGAGAAACCGCTTTTGATGTCTAGTTTTTGATTGCTGGCAACATCCCATAAGTCGATCAGTTCGTCGCTGCCACTGGCGAGAGTTTGGCTATCTGGGCTGAAGGCGAGGGGGTAAAAGGAAAAAACTAAGTCTGGTTCGGGGTTAAGGGTGCTCTCTTGCCCGGTTTTCAGATCCCATAGTTTAACGGTTTTGTCGTTACTGCTGCTGGCTAGGGTGTTTCCGTCGGGGCTGATGGCGATCGCCCTAATTCCTTGTGTGTGCCCCGTGAGGGTTCGCACGCATTCCCAAGTCTGGTTTTGAGGCTTTGGCATGGACTGAAATAATTGTACCGTTAGGGGCTATGCCTGCGGACTTCGGCTCTGCGCTCAGTCGAATGCTGGCTACGCCTATGCACTGCTATTGACAAGTTATAGCAGATTCGGCTGTATGGGAATAGTTTATTGTTTATTTTGGATTGTGGGCGCTACGGGTTTTGGCTGTTAGGGGGTGGCGATCGCGTTAATTGTTAACTATTTAAGCTGATTTACCATTAGACACTTCATTTTACTTAAGAGCTAATATTTTAATGCAATTAACTCATATCATAAAACTTCCTAAATCCATGTGCATTATTGTCGCCACATCAAAAGAAACATAGATTGTTGACTTTGACGAGTTACGAGTATTGATATCTAAAAGCAGTCCAAAATTGTCAGGGCATTTATCATGAACCAAGAAATCATTTTCGTTGACTCCTCCGTACAAGATTATCAAAGCCTAATTTACAACAACGATGCCGCTCAAACTTTTATTATAAATGAAAATTTGAGCGGCATTGAACAAATTACCAATACTTTAGTAAATCAAAAAAATATGGGTCTTCCGTACTTACTGTGCTAAAATATTAGGTGAATGCCAAAAAAGTAAAGCTCTGACTTGAAAGTTTTGAAAGTTTTTAAATCCAAAACCACAGCGTTTTAACAACTTTAATTTGTTGTTGATTCCTTCGACTATTCCGTTGGTTGTTATGAGCGACATTCTTCAGATGATTTAATCAGGTTACGTTTAGGCGATCGCTTTCAGATAAAGGGAAAGCGATCGCCTTTTAGTATTTAAAACCCTGTCCCTAGCTATATAGCACCCCATCGTCACAACCTCAACCGATAAGGGTATTAGAAACAGGACTTACGCAGCCAACCAAAGAAACCGGGTTTTTTGACGAAAATACTTCGTTTTTACCCACAGATGCTCTCAAAAACCCGGTTTCTGTGACGACCTGCGTAAGTCCTAAGAAATTTGCGATCGAAGTACCAAGATTTCTATACAACCCAAGTTTTAATGACAATTTTGTGATAAAGAGTTATAAATGTGGGGTACTACCCTTCAGGGGTATTAACAAGGTACGAGGGGTTAGAACCCTTATGTTATAAACCGGAGAAAAGGTTATGCCTGAATTATTGCAATGTATGGAATGCGGTGCTCAATTAAGTTCCGACGCTGAAGAATGTCCCCATTGCCATACAGAATATCCTCGTGGGGTGGTATGTCTAGGTTGTTTTGAAACTCTCAAACAATCGGAAGCAGTTAAACATGAGACTCACAACACGCATTCTACTAAATATTTTCATGCCGCTTGCTATCATCAAGTCATGAAACCCCTGATCTTAGATTCAAGCTTTTCTAGAGGAAATTTTACTCCTTCTAGTATAGGAAAAACTTACGATCGAAAGACTCTAAATGCGCTAATAAAAGCTGACGCTAAAAGAGTTAAGAAACAAAATAGTAGAAATCGCTATGAACATCTAAAAAAGATAGTCAGTAAAGTTTTTACCATCTTATTACTGTTAATAATAGAATTTATTTTTTGGGCAATAATCTTGAATTTAATGTTTGGAGAAATTGGATTAGTAATTGCATTTATAGTTACCATCCTTCTTACTCTAGTAATTGTTAAAGAGATGTAAAATTGACTTTTAACTAATAGCTAATAGCTAATTGAGGTCAGTTAATAATCATAGAACTTACACAGCGATCGCGTAACAATGCCAACAGGCGTGGTGACTTTACCGCACCTGTTGGCGGCGTTACGGATAGTTTTGCATAAGTCCGAAATCAGTATTTAAAGTGATATGAAATACTGCCTTCTTTTTTAACTTCACAAGTAGCATTGAAAGCTTCAGCTTGTTGATTCAAATATTGCTGAGCTTCCTCAGCGGATAGCTTTGTTTCCATCGCAAAACGAACAAGAGTTATTTCTCCGCTACCTTCTTGGATCAGCCGATATAAAGTTGCTTGCAAGCGATCTTGCTCTTGTTTTCTGTAAACCGCTTTCTGTCTCCCAGTAGCAAATAACGGAATTAAACCTAAACTGACTGCTAAACCAACAAATAAACCACTTCCCAAAATAATAAGAACAATAGGATTAGAACCTGGATAAGCGATAATTTGGGGAGCTTGAGAGAATGCTAAACTACTGCTTATTTCTTTCTCTGCTGCTTTTGCATCTGCTAAAGCACTCTGGGTTTTATCATAAATTCCTTCCTGAAGTTTGACTTGTTCTTCGAGACGCGATCGCTCTCGTTCATCATCTTGATAAAATTGGTCGAGGTTTTGTTCGGCTTGTTTGAGTTCTTTCGTTACTTCTTCTAAACGCTGATTAATCGATTGATTAATTAGTTGCCATTTATCTAAATTAATCAGGCGGCTTTTTTCAACTATCGCCTTCATCAGTACATCTGCTGTTGTAAGTGTTTGTTGGCGATCTCCGGCTCGATATTCAACTGCAATCTCTAAGGGTTTTTCCGGTTCAGAAACTTTGACGCTAGCATTTTTGCGGACTTGCTGCGGATCAATTTTGGCTGCATCTGCTACTGCTTTGACTACATTATCCGCTAGCAAATCATCGGTAGTTAGTTTCTCACCTTGCTTGAGAATTGCACCGCCAATAGTAGAAAATTTTACAGGTGGAGTGTTAACAATTAGAGTGCCTTTAGCAGTATATCCAGGCGGCGGCGCTAGGCTGTAAGCAGTTATGCTAGAAGCCGTCATAATTGTCGCAAACGTTATTAAGGCAATACTTTTGTATTGATTTAAAGTTGTTAAATAAATTGATTTAGTTGTCATAGTTCAAATATTGTCGTAAATAGCATCTTCCTCACTATATCCAGCTAAGAGTTGTTCGGCTGCAAGGCGATGCCAAGCAGCGTTTTCCTCTATTTCATTTTCTTCTATATCTATCGATTCATTTACTAAAACTATAATCCTCACTTCTTTGTTATTTGGCAAGTGTTTTAAAATATTATCGGGGAATTCGATTTTCCCTTCTGCTGTAACTTTTGCTCGAAATTCGTAGGCTTTCATAGAATATAGCTAGGGGCTAGGGAAGAAGGGAATAGAATCTATGGTGGCAGGAAATCATAACGTCCTAACCGCCTTAGCGGTTGCTATAATTTGGAATAGAGTAAAAATTAGATATTTTTTACTAATAACTAATGGCTAATTACCCACTGCAATTAGCCATTAGCCATTAACAATTAAACTTTATAAACCTATCGGCAAAATTAGTCCTTCACGAGCCATAACAGCCTTCGGGAAAACGTGCTGGACTTCCTCACCTATTTTGTCCAAAACATCATCGCTGTGAGCAGGATCGTGATGAAAAATCACCACTCGTTTTACCCCCGCCGCCTGAGCCATTTTTACTGCTTCCTGCCAAGTTGAGTGACCCCAACCCACCTTGGGAGATTTAGGATTATGATACTCTTCATCGGTGTACATCGCATCATAAATTAGCACATCAGCATCAAGGGCTAACTCATACACATTTTCATCTAAACGGTCTGGGAAATGTTCAGTATCCGAACAATAAACAACTGATTTCCCCCGCCAGGTAATCCTATATCCCATTGCAGTATTTGGGTGGTTGAGGCTACCCGTTCTAATTTCAATATCGTCGAGCATCATTGTCTCGTGACGCTTAAGTTCGTAGAATCTTAAATCAGCCTGTATTCCCTGTAAAGGCACTGGCGAATTTGGGTGCAAAACTCGTTCAATAAAATGCCTTTTCATCGACTCGCTATCAGGGGGAATCGATCCGTAAATGTGAAAGCAATTGCCGGGAATAAAAGCTGGAGCAAATAGAGGAAATCCTTGGATATGATCCCAGTGATAGTGAGTAAAAAACATATAAGCTTCTACTGGCATTTCTTGCTGCAACTGTTCTCCCAGCATTCGCAAGCCAGTACCACCGTCAAATATGAGGCGTTTTCCTCCTACTCGCATTTCTAGACAAGAGGTATTGCCACCGTAACGGACGGTATCTTTTCCAGGGGTGGGAATACTACCTCGGACACCCCAGAACTGGACAACAAAATCGTCTATCCTTTCAATTGGTTCGGACGGGTGAGGGCAATCCAGGGGATTTGCCGCGACTGAGGAAGGGCTGATTTCCATTTTAAACTTCAGGCTTCAAGGTTCCACATTGTCCATGATGGCGCAGGAGATGGTCGCACAACACTAAAGCAACCATTGCTTCTACCATAGGCACGGCTCTTGGCAAAACGCAAGGGTCGTGTCTTCCTTTTGCCGCCAGCAAGGTTTCTTCACCGCTGCTGGTGACTGTACGCTGTTCTTGACGAATTGTAGCAGTTGGTTTAAATGCTACTCGCAATATAATATTTTCACCGTTGCTAATCCCACCCTGAATTCCGCCGGAGCGATTAGTTGCTGTGCGGATGGCACCCTGTTTATCAGTATAGTATTCATCGTTATGCTCGCTGCCTGTCAGGAGTGTTCCTGCAAAACCGGAGCCGATTTCAAAGCCTTTGCTGGCTGGCAAAGACATGACTGCTTTGGCTAGGTCTGCTTCTAGTTTATCGAATACGGGCATCCCTAGACCTTTGGGGACGTTCCTAGCGGCACATTCGACAACGCCGCCGATTGAATCCCCATTATGGCGTACTTTTTCTATTAGTTCTATCATCCGTTCGGCACATTCTGTATCGGGAGTGCGGACGATATTGCTTTCTACTTGTTCTAGGGTGACGGTATTGGGGTCAACTAAGCTTTCTATGTCTTTAATGCGTTTGACGTAGCCGATGATTTCTACGCCTGCAAATTGTTTGAGGATTTTTTTGGCGATCGCACCTGCTGCTACTCGCCCGATGGTTTCTCTCGCTGAAGACCGTCCGCCGCCCTGCCAATTTCTGATACCATATTTAGCGTCATAGGTCGCATCCGCATGGGATGGGCGGTATTTTGTCGCCATTTCATCATAATCTTGGGAGCGGGTGTCTTGGTTCCGCACTAAGATGGCGATCGGCGTTCCTAAAGTTTTGCCTTCAAATACCCCAGATAAAATCTCGCAGGTATCGGCTTCTTTCCGGGGCGTGGTAATTTTACTCTGACCGGGGCGACGGCGATCGAGTTCAAATTGAATCTCAGCGGCGCTAATTTCCAGTCGGGGCGGGCAACCGTCAATTACGACCCCCACACCGCCGCCGTGAGATTCGCCAAAAGTTGTAATCCGAAATAGATGTCCGAAAGTGTTGCCCATTATGCGATCGCTAAAACTCTAAAAATGTTTAATCTCAAAAAATTCAATATTCTTTCCTAGTTTTCGATTTTAACACTGGCGGCGATCGCTGAGCTTAGCCGAAGTGCAGCTAAAATCGCGCCCGGAGCCAAACCTCATGTCTGGACAAAATAGCCTAGACAGTAAATGGCTTTTAGTCCGGGTCGCTCTGGAGCCGATGCGATCGCGCTTTAATCTTCGTGTTCTTCAAAGGGATCTCTCAATTCTTTAGAAGGTGGGCCAAAAGAAGTGTAGATTGAGAAGCCAGCTATAGCTACAAGGCATAAGCCCAGAGAAATGCTAAGAACTGTTGCAGGTTCCATAAGATAAAAAAAATTATGAGTGCTATCCCCCTATAATATTACAAAACATTAAATATTTCTGTAGAGATTCATCACAGGTGACTTATGGCACAACGCACTTTGTTGGGAGATATACTCAAACCCCTAAATTCTGAGTATGGTAAGGTGGCTCCTGGTTGGGGCACAACCCTACTGATGTCAGTGTTTATGGGGCTGTTTTTCGTCTTTTTGCTAATTATTCTCCAAATCTACAACTCCTCACTGATCCTTGAGAATCTAAATGTCGATTGGTCAAGTCTAGGAAGTTAAGATGAGTGAGGATGGGGAAGATGAGGAGGATGGGGAAGATGGGGAAAATTTAGCTACCCGATCTCCCTCCTCTCTCTTATCTTTCCCATCTCCCCCCTCTGCTTTCCCCCAGTTTAAAGACGTAGAACGACATCGCAGGAGATAGAAAGTGAATATTTTTGGCATTGGTCTACCGGAGATGGGCGTAATTTTGGTAGTAGCCCTGTTGATATTCGGCCCGAAGAAGTTGCCAGAAATCGGTCGTAGTATGGGAAAAGCCCTTCGCGGATTTCAGGACGCTTCGCGAGATTTTGAATCCGAGTTTAAGCGAGAAGCACAGCAGCTAGAGGAGGCGGTAGCTATTACGAAGCCTGAAGCTGAAAAAGCGATCGCAACCCCTAAAGATGACATTACTGGCAGTTAAGCACTCAAGATCATGAACGAGGCTACACCGCCGAAGGTTTTGGTAATTCCCCAGTTGATAGTTGGCCTGGGGAATCCAGAACCAAAATATAACCGCACCCGGCATAATATCGGTTTTGCCGCCGTTGATGCTTTGGCGAATTCTTGGCAAATATCGCTTTCGGAGAATCGCAAGTTTCAGGCGGAGTTTGGCGAGGGTATGGGGCCGCAAAGGGAGAAAATTCGGTTGCTGAAACCACTGACTTACATGAATTTGTCTGGTCAGGCAATTCGTGCGGCGATAGATTGGTACAAGCTACCGCCAGAGTCGGTGCTTGCGGTTTACGATGATATGGATTTGCCTGTGGGAAGGTTGCGGCTGCGGCTATCTGGTTCTGCGGGGGGTCATAATGGTATGAAGTCTGCGATCGCACATCTCGGTACTGACAAATTCCCACGCTTGCGAATTGGCATTGGTAAACCCCAATCCTCTAGCAATGATAAAGAAACTATTTCTCATGTTTTAGGCAAATTTTCTCTAGAGGAGAGCCAGTTAATGGATAAGGTGCTTAAACTGGTAGTAGAAGCAGTAGAACTGAGTCAAAAGCAGGGGGTAGAAAAAGCGATGAGTCTTTATAATAGTCGCACGGTTGCAGAAACAATAGGGTGAGTTCTAGATTACCTAAAACGACTGCTTATGTCCGCGTCACTCGCCAGTCTTGGCAACAAGGCACTATTGAAGGCGAGGTGAGCGCTGGTGCTTTTGAGTGGCAGTTTCAATGGCGATTTCGAGAGGAGAAGACTTTGGTAATTGAGCCTTCTCAAGGTCGCGCTTTAATTCAGGAACCGTTAAATCGTTTTCTGGAAAAATGGGATTATCAATTGGAACCTGGGGGCGATTATTCGTTTACAATTCGCGCTCAGTTTTAGGTTGAGAACTTTGTGAGAGTGCGGAAGTATTGAACTTACTAAAAATATCAACTATTTTAGTGATATTATATTTTAATACTGCTGTTCTGCAAGAATAGCTATACAAAATAATACTTAGGACTTCTTAAGCCATGCCTTTACAAGAAGAAATTGACAAAACAAGGCAAGAAATTCGGACAGATCGATACTCAATGTCTATTGGCGAGTGGATCAGTCTTTATGAAAACAAAGAGATTGACATTCATCCTGAGTTTCAAAGATTTTTTCGCTGGTCAGACCATCAAAAATCAACTTTTATAGAATCAATTCTTTTAGGCATACCGATTCCACCAATTTTTGTGAGTCAAAGAGATGATGGTATTTGGGATGTGATCGATGGTTTACAGAGACTTTCAACTATCTATGAATTTGTAGGTCTTTTGAAACCCGAGCGTCAAGACCAAGATACATCTTTTTTCACTTTACAAGAAACCACCTACTTACCTTCCTTAAAAGGTAAAAAGTGGGACGACCCAGACGATAAAGATAACTCTCTAACTCAGACACAACGTTTATTGATAAAGCGAGCAAAAATAGCTGTTAATATTGTTGAAAAAGAAAGTGATGAAATGATTAAATATGAGCTATTTCAGCGGCTAAATACAGGAGGATCAATTGCAACACCACAAGAAGTCAGAAATTGCATTCTTTTAATGTTAAATAAAGATTTATATGATTTGATGCGTTCACTTGCAGATCGTGAGTCATTTAAAAGCTGTATTGCTTTGAGTGATAGACTTTATGAAGAACAGTACGATATGGAATTAGTATTGCGTTTTATTCTTCTATTCGATCAAGATGATGCAAGTCTTCAAAAGTTGGGTGGTGATGTGAGCGAGTTCCTAACTGCTAGAATGCGTGAAATGGCACTTAACACAAATTTGAATTACAGCCATATAAAGAAAGCATTCGATGTCACCTTCAATATTCTTAATCAAGCTATGGGAGATAATAGCTTCAAGCGATATAAATCGGAAGGTAACAGATTTCTTGGAGGCTTTCTATTGTCTGCTTATGAAGTAGTAGCACTGGGAATTGGATATAACTATCAAAATCCACTTCCAACAGACAAAATATCTGAGCGTATAAAAAGTATTTGGTCAGCTCCGACTTATCAAAAATGGTCGGGAGCAGGGGTAAATGCTGCAAGACGTTTACCCCATCTTATTAAGCTTGGTAGAGAGGAATTTTCCCCTTTATGAGCATCCGAACTGCTGAACAATTAAGTGATAAGCTGTCTACCGATCTTGCTTGGCGAAAGAAAGAATTTTCAGAAATTAAATCTTTAGTAGAGACAAAAAGTTTTTCTGACCAAAGACATAAAGCATTACTTCGGAGTGGAGTATGTATTCTCTATGCTCATTGGGAAGGTTTTGTTAAGTTAGCAGGCAACTCTTATTTAGAATATGTTAAGTTCAAAAGGCTTACCTATAAAGAGCTTTCTAGTAATTTTTTAGCTTTGGTCATGAAAGAAAAACTTAAAGAGGCAAAAGAGACAAATAAGCCATCATTGTATATTCCTGTTTGTGACTTCTTTCTTTCCGAATTAGATAAAAGATGTCTCCTGCCTAAAGATGCAATATCTACTGCATCTAATTTATCTTCTGAAATTTTAAAAGAAATAACTGATATTCTCGGAATAGACTTTTCAGTATACTCTACTAAGTCCGTGTTAATCGATACTAAGCTTTTAAAGACAAGGAACGAAATTGCACACGGCGAGTATGCAGTGTTTGATAAGGATGAATATATAGAGTTACATATAGAAGTTATAGGAATGCTTGATATATTTCGTAACCAGATAGAAAATGCAGCTATTGAGAAAAAATTTATGCAGAACTCACCTTAGAGTTTTCATAGCCAAAACGCGATCGCACAGAACCGCTACCTAAATTGTGCGCGATCGCCGCCCTGCAACTGTAGTATACTTATTATTAAATAGATTTGTGTAAGTCCTGACATAGTTTGAATAAAAATTTACTATGAGCATTAATCTAACACTTGAGCAAGAAGGTTTTATTCAAACCAAGCTTCAAGCAGGGAAATACCAAACCGCTGAAGAAGTCCTTGAAACTACCTTGCGGTTACTAAATTTTGAACTTATCAAAACCGAGTGTTACTCACCATCAACAATTGTCAAAGCGAGTTGATAAATTTGGCGGCGAGGAAGAGAGGTTTTTTCTGCTAATTCTCGACTGGCCTGAGATTTCGTCACACCCTGACCGATTAACTCTTGCAACTGGGCCTTAATCTCCTCTTCCGACAATATGGGCACTACCGCTGAATCACCCGCGATAACTATGGTAAACTCACCTTGGGGCTCGCGAGTAGCGTAATGTGCGATCGCATTTTCAACCGTACCCCGCCAAAATTCCTCATACAATTTAGTTAACTCCCTAGCTAAAACTACCCCCCTATCCATACCCAAAAAATTACCCAAATCTGCCAAAGTTTGGCGCAAACGGTGGGGAGATTCATATAAAATTATTGTCCGAGATTCGCTTTGCAAAGCTTCCAAACTCCGCCGCCTTTCCTTACCTTTCGCCGCTAAAAAACCTTCAAACACAAATCTATCTGTAGGCAATCCCGAACCACTTAAAGCTACAATACAAGCACAAGCACCAGGAATGGGAATTATCGGAATATTAGCATCCGCAGAAGCTTTAACAAGTTCGTATCCCGGATCGGAAATTCCCGGCATTCCCGCATCAGTCACCAACGCAATTGTCTGGCCTGTAACTAACTTATCAATTAATTCTGGAAGTCGCTGATGTCGATTATGTTCGTGGTAACTAATTTGAGGAGTTTTAATCTGAAAATGATGTAAAAGTTTACCCGTATGCCGCGTATCTTCTGCCGCAATCAAATCGACTTCTTGCAAAATTCGCAAGGCCCGAAAAGTCATATCTTCCAAGTTGCCAATCGGCGTGGCCACAATGTAAAGTATTCCTAGCTTTGAATCTACCTGCATCTTTGTTACTTCGTAATTTTAGGACTTACGGACTATCGGCTAAAAACAAAGGGTTGCGATTACTTCGCTGGGCTCGTAATGACAAAAATACGTTTAGGAGTTACACATGGGACTCCAGAAACCGGGTTTTTGAGAGAATCTGCGGGTAACAATGAAGTATTTTCGTCAAAAAATCCGGTTTCTTTGGTTGGGTGCGTAAATCCTGACTATGATTTTGCATAAGTCCTATTGCTAACAAAAATCATCTTCAGCAAACCAATGGCTAAAAAAGGATTATTTATAGGATTAGTAACCTTAGACTTCGCCTATTTAGTCACAGATTACCCCAGCCAAAATCAGAAAGTAGTCGCTAATGACTACACCGCTACTGCTGGTGGCCCCGCTACTAATGCCGCAGTGACATTTAGCTACTTAGGCAATCAATCCAACTTGTTAGGAGTAATCGGTTGCCATCCCATAACTCAGCTAATTAAAGCTGATTTAGGAGAATTCCATATTAACCTCATAGATTTAGACCCGACGCGCCCAGAATCACCACCCGTTTCCTCTATTATTATCACTCAAAGTACAGCAGATCGCGCAGTAATTTCTATCAACGCTACCAAATCTCAATCTCGCCAAAATATCAACTCAGATATTTTAAAAGCAATTGATATCATCCTCATTGATGGCCACCAAATGGCAGCCAGCAAAGAAATTGCTCAAATTGCTAAATCTAACAATATTCCTATTGTAGTTGATGCTGGCAGTTGGAAAGCTGGATTTGAAGAAATATTACCTTTAGTTGATTATACTATTTGTTCTGGTAATTTTTATCCGCCCAACTGCCACAATAGCAAAGAAGTATTTACTTACTTGTCAGCAATAGGAATTCCCCACATCGCCATCACTTGCGGAGAAAAACCAATTCAATACCTCAGCGGCGGTATAAGTGGCATAATAGAAGTGCCTCAAATCAATCCTGTCGATACCTTGGGTGCAGGAGACATTTTTCACGGTGCTTTCTGCCACTATATTTTACAAGCAAATTTTATAGAGGCCTTAGCGGCGGCAGCCAAGGTAGCATCTCATTCTTGCCAATTCTTCGGTACTCGCCGCTGGATAGAGAATAGACCTATTGCCAAAATTACGCTATAAATAATAGGACTTCTAACTTTGAGTCATTTTATCCTGGTCAATAACTAAATCCTTCTGACTTTATAGATAGCTAAATCCTTCTACCTTTATAGATAACTAAACCCTTCTGCTTTCTACTCTCTACCTTTTGCCTTTTATTTACAGCAACCGCCACGATACGTTAGGACACTCACTCATGGCCCAAACTATTGACTCTCTTCCCCTTCTTTCCCTAGCCCCTAGCCCCTAGCCCCTAGCCCCCAACCGCCTTGGCGGTTGCTATACAAGCCAGTTTAGGTAACAACAGATGCTATTAAAAGCTCTGACTCGTCGGATTGCTAAGGGTTCTCAAAAGATACCGTTGCGCCTCGTTTTGGTAGTGCCATTTGTGCTACAAATTTTCGGTACTGTTGGGTTAACTGGATACATCTCGTTACGGAATGGACAAATAGCTGTTAACGATGTTGCTCAGCAATTGCAGGTAGAAATAGGTGTTCGCATTGAACAAATGCTTACTCATTACCTACAATTACCGATCGTTATCAATCGAATCAATGTTAATGCTATGAAGTTGAATCAGTTAAATACAAAAGATACTTCTAGCATGACTCGTCATTTTTGGAACCAAAGATTGTTATTTGATTCAGTGAAAATATCTGCTATCTATTTTGGTAGTAATGAAGGAGAATTTTTTGGTCTAGGATGGCAAGATAATCAAAGTTGGCAAATTGGCAGGTCGGGAAAACAAACTAAAAGCAGATTCCACAGCTATGCTATTGATAATGAAGGTAATCCTACAACTTTATTAGAAGTTGGAAATGTTTACGATCCTAGACGGCGACCTTGGTATAAAAAAGCAGTAGCAGTTGGCAAATCAGTCTGGAGTGAAATTTACATTGATTTCAAAGAACCTCGGCTAAAAATTACTCTAGCACAACCCATTTATAATAATCTAGGCAAACTGGGAGGAGTAGTCGGTGTTGATTTTATTCTCTCTGATATTCAAGACTTTCTCAAAAGCATAAAAATTGGCAAAACTGGACATACTTTTATTATAGAGCGTTCGGGACTACTTGTCGCTTCTTCTACAGATCAACAACTATTTACTAGAGATAAAAATGGCAAAATCAAAGAGCGCATTCAGGCGAAAGATAGCTCGACACTTGTGATTAAAGCTACGGCGGAATACTTAAATAGTCAAAAGGAAAAATTGACTAAAATTAATAGCGTTCAACATTTCATTTTTGAGATAGATGGAACTAAACAATTTCTCCAAGTAACTCCCCTCAAAGATGCACGCGGAATTGACTGGTTAATTATAATTGTAGTTCCAGAATCCGATTTCATGGAGCAAATTCATGCTAACACCCGCACTACAATCTGGCTGTGTTTGGGGGCATTAATTGTAGCTACGGCTTTGGGAATTTTTACTGCTCATTGGATAACTGCCCCCATTTTGAGATTAAGTGAAGCAACTCAAGCTTTAGCTAAGGGAGAATTAGACAGAAAAGTTAAAGAAAAAGGTACGAGAGAACTCAAGGTTCTTGCTAGTAGTTTTAACCAAATGGCACATCAGTTGAAAAAAACTTTTGCTACTTTAGAAAAGACAAATGAAATATTAGAAGCCAAAGTAAAAAAGCGCACAGCAGCACTAACTGAGAGCGAACTTCAAAATCGAGCCATCCTCGCCGCCATACCAGATTTAATGATTAGACTCAGCAAAGAAGGTGTCTATTTAGAATTTATCCCCTCTAAAGATTCAGAAGCAATATTGCTGGTAAATAACGATCGGATTGGCAAGCATATTTCGGAAGTATTACCACCAGATATAGCCGAGCTTCAATTACAATATATAAACAGAACAATTGCCACTGGTGAAACCCAAATTTATGAGCATCAATTTTGGAGTGGCGGTCAACTTTGCGAACAAGAAGTCCGAATTGTTGTCAGCCGTACAAATGAAGTTTTACTAATTGTTCGCGATATTACTGAGCGCAAACGTTTGGAAAGAGAATTGTCACAAACCAGTAGATTTCTTAATAGTATTGTGGAAAATATTCCTTTAGCTTTGTTTGTCAAAGACGTGAAAGATGACTTCCGTTATGTACTTTGGAACCGGGCTGCTGAGAAAGTTTACTCAATCCCTCGCAACCAAGTAATCGGGCACACTATTTACAATTTTATGAACATAGAAATTGCGGCTTCCGTACAGTCAGAACACCAAACAATCATTGAAGGAGGTAAATTAATTGTAGATGAGGAGATATTTAATAGTAAATTCAAGGGTAATATTTGGCAGCGAATCATGAAACTGCCATTAATTAACGAGCAAGGAGAAGTAACGCACTTAATGTATATTGCCGAAGATATCACGGAGCGCAAACAGGCAGAGGAAGCGCTACGAATAGCACAAGAACAATCAGAGCGTTTATTATTAAATATTTTGCCTAAAACCATAGCGGATAAACTTAAACAAAACCAGAGTGCCATCGCTGAACAATTTGAGGAAGCGACAATTCTATTTGCTGATATTGTTGGTTTTACTCCGCTTTCTGCGAGGACACCCCCAATAGAATTAGTGAGTTTACTCAATCATATTTTTTCCACCTTTGACGAATTAGCTGAACTGCACGGTTTGGAGAAAATTAAAACTATTGGTGATGCCTATATGGTAGCAGGAGGTTTGCCAGTGCCGATGGAATTTCACGCCGAAGCCGTCGCTCAAATGGCTTTAGATATGCAAACTGCAATCGCTCGTTTTCAAGCTGAAAAGGGTCAGCCATTCCAAATTCGCATCGGCATTAATACTGGTGCTGTTGTCGCTGGTGTAATTGGCATCAAAAAATTTATTTACGATCTCTGGGGAAATACAGTAAATATTGCTAGCCGAATGGAATCTCAGGGAATTCCAGGGCGTATTCAAGTTACAAATGCTACTTATAAGCGTTTAAAGGATAAGTATTTATTTGAAGAGCGAGGTGCGATTGCGATTAAAGGGAAAGGGGAAATGATCACCTATTGGCTTACAGGCAAAAAAGTTGACTAATTTAGGTAAAATTATCCGGTTTTAATAGTTTCCTGCTTGAAATATTTTTTAGACCATCATTGAAAAATAGATAATATTTATGCCTGAATCCAAACCCGTGAATATTACTCTCCCTCCTTTACGGATTACTCTGACAGATGAGCAACAGGTTACTCTGGAATGGCTGACGCAAAATTTGGCAAATTTGGCAGCGGAAACTAAAAAAGAAATTCCCGATAATTTAAGGCGATGGATGGCAATTAAGAAGTTGCTGAAAGAGCCAGATGATGCCATTATTCAAATGCTGGTTAAAATGGGTATCGATCCCAATTTGGCAACAGAAGAAGTCAGAGTAATTGCTGCTCATCCTTACTTCCAACTCTGTACCAATTTTGTGCAGTTATTGCAGAAAATGGAATCCCAGTTACAAATTCAGACTCAACTAGCCGCGCTTTCTTCTAAGTTTG
This sequence comes from Kamptonema formosum PCC 6407, assembly GCF_000332155.1. Taxonomy (GTDB): domain Bacteria; phylum Cyanobacteriota; class Cyanobacteriia; order Cyanobacteriales; family Microcoleaceae; genus Kamptonema; species Kamptonema formosum. Next base: position 2,380,823 of record NZ_KB235904.1, read on the forward strand.
GCACAATTGAACGCAAAAGCAATCTTTCCAGAGCCGAGTTTTTAGAGAATTACTACGCTACAAATACTCCAGTTATTCTCACAAATGCTATGAGTAATTGGCCGGCGATGCGGCTGTGGACTCCGAATTATCTGGGACATAAGTATGGTCATGCAACAGTTGAAATTCAGGCTAACCGCCAGTCTGACCCGGAATATGAAATTAATTTAGAAAAACATAAGCAAACAGTTTTGTTTGGCAAATATGTCGATATGGTTGTCAGTAGCGGTGAAAGTAATGATTATTACATGGTTGCTAATAACCAAAATCTAGAGCGGGAAGAATTTAAAACTTTGTTTAATGATATCGAAATCTTCCCTGAATATTTGAACCCCGCAGATACAAGCGGGAGAGTATTTTTCTGGTTCGGCCCTGCGGGTACGATTACGCCGCTACACCATGACCCAGTTAATTTAATTTTGGCTCAGGTTTTAGGACGCAAGCGGGTGAGGATGATTTCACCGGAGCAAACGCCTTTGATGTACAATCATGTAGGGGTATTTAGCAAGGTAGATGGTGAAAATCCTGACTTGGAAAAATATCCGCTCTACAGAAATGTTAAAATTTTAGAGTTCATTTTGGAACCGGGAGAAGCGATTTTTATTCCTGTTGGTTGGTGGCATCATGTTAAGTCGTTAGATATCAGTATTTCAGTTTCGTTTACTAACTTTGTATTTCCCAATTATTATGAGTGGAAATATCCTCAAGTTCAGTGGTAATTGTTAGTGGTAAAGGGGCTAGGGGCTAGGGGCTAGGGGCTAGGGGCTAGGGAAAGAGGAAGAGAGGGGGAAGATAGGGAGGATGGGGGAGATGGGTAATTAGCCATTAGCCATTAGCCATTAGCCATTACCAATTACCAATTACCAATTACCAATTACCAATTACCAATTACCAATTACCAATTACCAATTACCAAAATATGATATTATTAATTTTGCGTTTACCTACTTAAGACAGGACTTTTTGTAATGAAAACATTAGAAGAACTTAGCACGATCGCACGTTCGGTCGGCTGGGGTGCAGCAGATATATTACAATCATATTATCGGGGCGGTTCGAGGGCTGAAAACCTTAATATTCAAGAAAAAAGTGATGGGCCAGTTACCGCCGCAGATATTGCTGTTAATGCCTATATCTTGGAGCAATTGCAAACCGTTTTAGATGATCGAGAATTTGGTTATCTCAGCGAAGAAACTTACAAATTCCATTTAGCAGAACACGGTCAAGCTCCTTTACCCCAGCGTTGGGTTTGGATTATTGACCCTCTTGATGGTACTCGCGATTTTATTGACCGCACGGGCGAATATGCAGTACATATTGCTTTAGTTTACGACGGTAGACCAGTCTTAGCAGTTGTAGCTTGGCCGGAAGCTCAAAAACTTTATTCAGCTATTAAGGGCGGCGGTGCTTTTGTCGAAAATCGAGACGGTTTGCCCGTACAATTGTACGTATCTGGACGGAGTGCGATCGCAGATTTATCTCTGGTAGTCAGCCGCACTCACCGCGATGAACGCTTTGATAAATTATTACAACAATTGCCAATTCAAAATCAGCTTGCAGTCGGTAGTATTGGCTGCAAAATTGCGACTATTATCGAGCAGCGAGCTGATGTTTACGTTGCCCTTTCTGGTAAATCTGCTCCCAAAGATTGGGACTTAGCCGCCCCAGAATTAATTCTCACAGAAGCAGGCGGTCAATTGACCCATTTTGATGGCACTGCTTTGCATTATAATCAGGGGGATATCAATCAATGGGGAGGGCTGTTAGCTACTAACAGTCTCTGTCACGGGGAGCTTTGCCATCAAGCGCAAAAACTTTTAGCAGAGATAGATAGTGACTAACTATAGCTAGCTAGGGGCTAGAGCGAGGCTAGGATGCTGAGGAAAGAAAGAATTGGAATCAAGGGCTTTGCTGTGGATTTCGACAAGTTCACCTTCTGCTGGGCCGAAGGTTTTAGGAATTTACCATGTCCTAGCCCTCTTTGCAGTTGCTATACCATAGTGCGATTAAGCTTACTGTGATTTCGGTCACAGGAAATACTTAAAGTTGTCACGGGGCTAGACCTAGTAAAATCACTGAGAAGACTTCGGGTAGAACCGATAATCAGAATAGTTAGAAAGTTATTGTTGACTTGGAGTTGCTAGCAAATCTAGATATGAAAAACTTAACTGAAACCTTTGTAAATAATTCTTTGAACAGCGCAACCCCTACAGATGCAGCTATCCCAGATCCAGGGGAATGGGTGGAAGAGCATCATTTCCTAGCCAGTTTTGTTCATACCCTCACGCATTTGAAGCACGCATTTCCTGATAGTATCTTCCACGAAGATGAAGAGGACTCTGCCGAGGGGCAATTATTGATTGACGGCAATACTAGAGATTTACTGAAAGCTAACTATACTGACGATCGCTGGCAGTATTTGGAAAATTACTTATTGGCGTGGGAAGCTTAGAATTTATCTCAGGCGTTTTGCCATGAAGATATCTGGTTTTCCAAGTCCGTTGGCATCAGGCATTACTCCGACGATCGCGAAACCCACTTTTTGATAAAACTCGTAAGGATGGCACCGCAAATTTCTAATTTTAGCGATGTGCTCCCCAATATTCGGATAAAGATTGACATTGGAAAGGGTGGTCTGATTTTCTTCATCATCCGTACCTACCCAGAGAGTAATTGCGCCGCGTTTTCTCACCTCCGCCTCTAAGTCATTAACTAGCGATCGCCCAATTCCTTGTCTGCGAAACCCCGCTTTCACTACTAGCGGGTGCAGTTCCCAAACATTCCCATCATATTGCTCGATCGCGCCAATCCAGCCTAAAACCGTACCGCGATCGTCAACCGCCACGCGACTGATGCGATCTACTCCTAAAGATGCTTGCACTTCTTGCAAAGCAACATCTAGATGCGGCCAAGCATTCGGCCAGAGTTCTGTTAACCATTGTGCCAACTGTTGAATAATCTCTTTGTCCGCAGCAGTCAAATTGTTAATTTTTATATCCATTAATCCCAAATTAGATGCGATCGCCCCTTCCCTGCGGCTCCTTGACCCTTAAACTTATACAACTGAGTAAGCGATCGCCCTAACCTCCTTAAGCAGAAAGGCATCTCCTACTCTTGTCCCCTCAAAGCTCATACACCCGATTGGTCTAGCTTACCCCAAGGTTTAAGATTGTAAGGAACCAAGCAACCTCTCACAACTCAAAACTTTAAAAGCTTTCGTACCAAAGGTAACACTTTTTGCTAAACTGATAAGCTGAGAAATAATATGCACAAGGATGGCTAGGGATGTCAGCAGCCGCACAAGTTACCGACTCTACCTTTAAGCAGGAAGTGCTTGAGAGCGAAGTTCCAGTTTTAGTGGACTTCTGGGCTCCCTGGTGTGGCCCCTGCCGTATGGTCGCACCTGTCGTAGATGAAATTGCCCAGCAGTATGACGGGCAGGTGAAGGTAGTTAAAGTTAATACAGACGAGAACCCCAACGTCGCCAGCCAATACGGTATCCGCAGCATTCCGACGCTGATGATATTCAAAGCCGGTCAACGGGTTGATATGGTGGTGGGTGCAGTCCCTAAGACTACACTCTCCAACACTTTAGAAAAGTACCTTTAACTCTAAGTGCGGTCTAGTCCCCGACTGTCGCCGACGGCATATTGGGGACAAATCGCACCGTAGAGTCGGAATTGGCGGCAGTCCTAGTCTGTACTGAGATGAAACTGATTTTGCATAAATTCCACTTCAAGCGCGGCAAATCAGTCGAGCTTAAACTTTTTATGTTTGCTTAGCGCCTCAAAATTTTGGCTTAAAGGCGCATTTTCAATAAATAGTTACAGCTCTGCTCGTTGGGAAAATTTTAATGAGTTCCTCATCCTCTGGCCAAGCAATTGAGTCCCTCCAGGCCGAGGTGACTGATTTGATTAATCAGCTACCAAATTTAAAGCACGAAGTGTGGATTGCGGGATCGCTCTCAACGATCGCACGGATGGCGGGGGAAGAACTCGATCGCCTCGACTGGAAAATCATCGCTGCTTCTCTGCTAGATATGGAGAGAGCGTTTAAGCTTTTTTACCCCTACCGCCACATTCGCAAAATAGCGATCTTCGGCTCTGCGAGAGTGTCGGCAGATAGTCCAGAATACGCGATGGCGAGGGATTTTGCCAGTGCGATCGCCAAACAGGGGTTTATGGTGGTGACAGGGGGCGGCGGTGGCATTATGCAGGCGGGGAATGAAGGTGCGGGTGCAGAACATTCTTTTGGGTTGAATATTCAATTACCTTTCGAGCAAGGTTCTAACCCCTTTATCGCAGGCGATCGCAAATTACTTACATTTAAATATTTCTTCACTCGCAAGTTATTTTTCCTACGGGAAAGTGATGCTTTGGCTTTATTCCCCGGTGGTTTTGGCACTCTGGACGAAACTTTTGAGTGTTTGACTTTGATTCAGACGGGCAAATTTGGCCCTGCACCAGTGGTATTGATCGATCGCCCCGGCGGGGACTATTGGCATGATTGGAATGCTTTTATTTGCAAGCAAATGATGGGTCGCGGTTTAATTAGTAAGCACGATCCCAGTGTTTACACGATTACGGATAGTTTGGATGTGGCTTGTGATGCGATCGCCAGTTTCTACCGAGTTTATCACTCCAGCCGCTACGTGGAAGATCGGCTTGTCATCCGTCTCAAGTCTGAGTTATCCGATGAGGATGTCGAACAGTTAAATGCTGATTTCAGTGACATTTTAGTTAAGGGGAAAATTGAAAAAAGCAAAGCTTTACTTCCAGAACTAGGTGATGAAACTGCCGATTTGCCGCGCTTGGTTTTGTATTTTAATCAGCGAGATTTGGGAAGACTTTATCAGTTGATTGCTTTTATTAATCAATTGGGTGCAGACTCTCCGGCGGCGGCTCATCCAGAAGAAAAGTAGGACAGGATATATTGTTTGAGCGCAGGTTGCATTGTAAAAACTGTTTCCGATTCACAGCTTATTTTGTCAATCGTTCCCCGTCTCTCTAAGGATTGTATTGCCTTCAATAAGTCAGCTTGGTTTCCTTGATATTTTGCGATTAATTGGGTACGCGAGATAGGTTCAGTTTCATTCGCAAGGAGAGCGATCGCCTGTTTTTCGATTTCAGATAATCTTTGATAATGCTGTTGCAAAATCAGTGTCAATTCGTCACTTAAAAATACTGGTTGACAACTTAAATATTGAGCTACTTTTCCGTCAAATAAGTTATTAATGGTTTGAGCGACTAATTTTAACCAGAGAGGATTACCTTGATAAAGGTTAATCAATTCTGGCCATTTTTCTTCATCTAATAAGCCTTTTTCTCTCAGGATTTCTGTTGCGGCTTCACCTAAACCAGTTAATTGTAATAAACATACTGCTGAACGATCGTCAGTGAATGTGAGAATATCTAAAGGGGGTTCCCAACTATTGAGGATTAAGCAACTATGATGGGGGAAGTCGCCAATCATTTTAAATAAGGTTCCGTAGTTTTCATATCCAGGTTTATAATAGCCTGCAAGTTGTCCGCTATTAAGGATGTATTGCACGTCATCTAAGATGATGAGACAGCGATGAGTGTGTAAAGATTCTATTAGTATTTCTAGTTGGGTATCAATATTTTCAGGTAAAACCCCAACTTCGCCTTGGTAAGAGGCGAAGGGAGGGTTTTGATTTGAGAGAAATTGAATCAGGTTTTTGAGGGTGGTTTCGAGGGGTGGGGAAGTGCGGAGACTGCGCCAGATGATGCGATCGAAGTGGGTTTGAATTTGGGGGATGAGGTGACGCGCGATCGCGCTTTTTCCCGTGCCACTCATGCCTGTGATGGTGAGGAGGCGACAGTTTTGGTGTGCGATCGCATTTTCCAGGGTGGTGAGTTGGGAGGTGCAGTTGTAGAAGGTTTTGATATCTGGTGCGTCTCTTAAGTCGAGTTTTTGTTGGGTATTATTTTCATTTGAGGTTTGTGTTGGGGGTGAGTTTTGGGAATTTTTGGGAGGGTAGGATGTTTCTGTGCAGACATTCATGCTACCAATTGATACATCTTTCCAAAAAGAAGAAATATTATTAGAAAAATCCATCCTATCTAATGTAGCTTTAAAATTCGATTTATTAACATCTTCATCTAACGTTGCTGAGAATAGCTGCCATATTTCTGATGCGACTTTTTTAACATGGTTCTCAGTACAGTTACAAGTTTCCGCTATCTCCCCGTATTTTTGACTAGACCAAACGCCAGTTAGTATTGTTTCCTGCAAACTGCTTAAGTGTTTGCCCGTTTTGGTAAACACTAACTCGTCTGCCCACTTCAAAACTTCTTGAACGTCCATAGGTTGGGGGAATGTGGAAATTTTGATGATTATCCCACTTTTTCCCACTTTTTGCAACCTTAAGTTACTAAATTCTGCTTTTTCCCACTTTGTACAAGGATTAATTTTATATTTTCTTTATGTAAATCCTACTTTTTACTACTGACAAAACCCTATAAAGGCTCAAAAATAAGTTATACCTACTTTCTTATTACTCAAAAATAATGAGCAAAAATTTGACTATTTTCAGTTGGATTATTTTGCATTACCTCGCTGGCACAGTAGTATTATCTAACTTAACTACTGGCTGTACTGCAATAACACAGACTCAAGCACTTTCCACAAGTAAAGCGCAAAAAATGGTTAACAAATGGAAAAATTCGGGATCTATCCAAGTAATGGGAGTTAGGGAAGATTCAAACAGTAGTGCTGTGGCAACATTGCAAGTCTCAAATTTAAACCTGCGAGTTAATGATCATCTTTCTAACAAAGAACAGTCAGTCAACTACTCTGGGCCAGGAAAAGCAAAATTCTCTCGCTATACAGATGGGACTTGGGTACTAACAGACCTAGAGTTTAATAAAGGAGATGGCGATCTGCAAAATGCTTTTGTTATTAACAACTTAAATATAAAAGATGATTGAATGAAATGATAATTAAGGTAGTTCTTTGGTCAATGATTAATTATTCTCAGGAATCACCTTGATATCTTTCAATCTATCGAAAATAACAAATATTTTCAATACTTATAGTTATGGAGAAAAGGTTTTATTTATATTTTTAGGAAGCAGGGGGAGTTCGCTCTCATTTCAGCTAGCCAGAAACCCTTTATTAATTATAGTCCCAGTATTGAATAGCGTAAATACTCGCGTCTCTACCCGATCCTCTATAACCGATTTGTTGATAACTTACCGTATAATTAGTAACACCCCGCAGATCAATAGAAAAAGCAGTGACAGATCCTCGCAAAATATTCACTGTTTTAGATAAGTTACCCTCGATATAGATTTGTACTTTCACACTCTCAATCTCAGAAGTATCAGGAATAGCTAAACTAACATTGACAATACTTACGTTTTCTAACAGTTTACAAGTTACTTCGAATGGATTACTCAAATCAAGTCTGACATCAGGATTATAAACTTTTCTGCCAACAACAATAGAACCATTAAACCTCCCCCAATCATAACCACTGATTTTCACACAGTCTTGTCGAACTTGTCTTGCCTCTACTGGGGCAAAGGAGAGAAAAGAAGAACTAAAAATAATCCCTGCTGCTAAGATTTTTTTCCACATAGTGAAGACTATCTAAATAAGCAAAATAGTTGTCAATTTTAACTTGTACAGAACTTACACCCTACAGCGAAGTGTCCAAGGTTTAAGGATAGTCTTTAACCTTGCTCTGCTTTAGCTTTTTGTCTGGGACGTAACTGCTAATATAGATGCTAATGTAACCTCCCAGAAAGAGCAAGGCGGGAAAAGTCGGATAATGGCGGGACTTTTATTAACATACTTTACAAAAGTCGGATAATGGCGGATAATGGCGGATGTCTCCCACACCATCAAAATCCTAAACCCCAAATATGGACGTGCAAGAGGTGCTTAAATATATCGACGAACTAATCATGGCAAAAACTGGAAAGCAGCTTGATACCCTGCAATTGGCGCTCCTTAAAGGTGTACTTAATGGACAAAAATATAAGGACATAGCTGAAGAATATAATTGCACTCCTGGTCATGCTAAAGATGAAGCCTACGAACTCTGGCGGATTCTCTCTAAAACTTTGGGTGAAGATGTAAATAGAGCTAATGTGCGTGCTATAATTGAAAGGATTGTCATAAAAAATTCTCAAAATTTACAATTTCCTAATTCTTTTAATATCAATTTTTGTTCTAATTCTACGCCTATTTCTAAGACTTACACACCAGAGGAGCTGGAATTGGTTGGCGGTGATAATACAAAAAATTCTCCGACCAAAAATCAGGAAGATATCATAAAAAATACCAGACGAAAAGCTAAATTAGAAACTGTCCCCCACTTGGCACAAATGGGATTAACCGCATCACAAATCGCACAAGCGTTAGATTTACCATTAGCAGAAGTGCAGGAGTTGATGTCTTAAGTTGTGGCAATTCATCATCTTAATAACACTTCATCGACCAGCCTTTTACCATCAGCAACAACTAAATTAATATCCTAAATCTTGACTACGAAAAAGCGATCGCCGTTCCTTTAGTGAAAAGCGATCGCCCTTTCAATATCTCTAAAGATTCCTCAAAAAATCTTCAACAGAAATCCCTGCCTGATTTAGAATACTTTTGAGGGTTCCAAGTGCCAAAGTTTTGCGCTGCATTGGTATTACACAACCAACCTCGATCGCGCCTTGAGGATTATCTTCATCATCTATCGGTAATCGTTTCTTCAAAATAGCATGACTGCCTCGCTGCCTTACTTTAATAAAGCCTAAGCCTTCCAAAGCGCGGATGGCTTCTGCACTACTAACTCGTGGTAATTTAGGCACTCAATACCTCAAATGTAGTTAGCAGACGGGGGGAAGTTTTAGGTAGAGGGAATTCTTCTAAATAAAGTTCGGTTGCTTCTTTGAGATTGGCGATCGCCTCTTCTATCGTATCTCCTTGGCTAGCCGTTCCCACTTCAGGACACTCGGCTACATAAACATCCTCTTCCCAATAAACAATTGCCGTGAAAGTATAAGACATTTTTTTGCCAAATTCTTTTTACTCAATATAGCATATCCAGTATCGATCGCACTTCTATCTCTACCCCAGCGTCAATACTCCCGTCCCAAAATTAACAGCCAAAGGTAGTAGTTTCAACCACTGCAAATCTGGGGATATCGTAAATTCAGGAAATAACCTACCTCGACGGCCAGGGCGACTTGTTGTTTGAGTCATAGCTATAATTTCCTATTCAACTAATTAATTTGCTTCTGATTGTTCTCTGATCTAGGATAGCACTGTAAGAGCCAGAGTGGAAGTATCGCTTATTTAGCCAAAAAATCTTTCATAATCATCGTGACTGCCAATCCAAAACCACGTTACAGTTCCAGCTTCTAAAACCCCAAGCGCCCTATAACTCCGTGTAATTCTAACTGACCATATATCTTCCTCCGTGTTGATACACTTGAAGTGTAAAGACGGGTGAAATGGATTTTGTAGCCATAACCCATAGACTTTCTTAGCTTGTTGTTTAATAGTAGTATCAAGCAAATAGTATTTTTCCCAAAAGGTCGGCAAAGTCATTGATTTCATAATTGCTCGATATCTAATGGCTGTGCTTTTCCTTCAGAAATTTCCTGTTTAGCCCTTTGTGCAGCCATAATCAGCGATTGTTGTGTATTCTGAAAAGATAAATCCCACTGCTCTTCATCCTTTAAGTCTTCAATATATTCTTGCAGGTGTTCAACGACTCGATTTTGCAAATTTTCTGGCAAAGATTCCATAATTTTTGTCAAGGTAGCGATCGCACTTGATGACATAAGTTTTCCTCCTTTTTTTCAAGTATCCTCCTCTCTAGGATACCACTGTCAGAGCCAAAGCGATCGGCAAAAATGATTAAATATACTTGATAGTCGGCTCTAATGATTTGACCAAGTGGTTCAGACAATAATTCGCAAAAGACTGATTGTGTAATAGCTAGATAGAGCTTTCTCTCAGGCTCAGTTCTAGCGAGTACAGAACGGTAAACTAAGTATCGCTCTTTCGCTACTTGCATTCTCAACCCTTAAAATGCTATACTACCAAAGATATAATTAAAAGTAGCTTATGGCTCAAATCTCTATCTCCCTACCCGATGACCTACTCGCATACCTCGACCAAAAAGTTGAGAATCGCAGCGTCCTAATAGAATCTATCTTAAAACAATGGCAGCAGCAGCAAGAAGAGCAAGCCTTAGCAGATGCTTGCAGATTAGTTGACGAACTTAATTTAGGTTGGGATAGTGAATGGCAAACGCAAGCAATTACCGACTGGGAAGCATCTGGATAGTTAAATTTGAACCGTCAGTAGGAACAGAAATCCGCAAAACGCGACCAGGTTTAATCATTTCTGGCACAATTTTTAACGAACAGCGAACCAAAATAACTGTTTTGCCTTTTACCTCTGCTCGCTCTAATGACCCTCGAATTTCGCCAGCACTCGTATTTGTGCCATCCTCCCCACAAAATGGTTTAAATACAGATAGTTTGCTAGTCTGTGTTGACCCTATGACTTTTGATAAATCAAGAATGGTGCAACAAGTTGGTGAACTGGAAACAGAATTACTAAATCAAGCTCAAGATATTTTACGCCGATATCTTTTATTGTAGACTGGTAAACAACGATATCGACCAATATTGTAGTGAATTTTGATCGAGATCGAGAATTTTATCTTAGCATGACAGCAGCAAGAATAGGGAGCCTTAGCAGATGCTTGCAGATTAGTGGACAAACTTAATTATTGATTTTATTCCCTCTTCCCCTAGCCTCTAGTCCCTAGCTATAAAACTTGGTTTTACAGAAATTCTCATCTTGGAGGTTTTACCATGTTTCCTTATGAAAAATTTACCATTAATACTTCCCTACATCCTGAGATAGTCCGTCAAAAATTACTAGCAGTTGTAGAACCTAGAAAAGCAATTCGATG